>NZ_JAKVLR010000001.1:1333474-1666842 GCF_022484265.1 Companilactobacillus sp. | reverse complement strand
GATCGTAACAATATCGACTGGACCATCATTTTGTTCATTGATATTGACCATGGCTTGAAAAATCAGTTGGTTAGCATGCTGATAAAAATCGCCAGGCTCCAGATATTCCATCGCCTCAGTCAATGCATCTTTACTTAGAAAAACCGCCCCTAAGACAGCCTGCTCAGCATTCTTGTCATTTGGCGGTATTCTAGTCATATCATTATTCATTTACTACCTACTTCTTTTCAACAATATGTACTCTTATCGTGGCTTCAACAGTGTCAAAAATTTTGGCTGGCACATTAACGAATCCTAATGCTTTTGCGCCTTCACCTAAACTCATCTTATGTTTATCAACGGTAATGTTGTATTGCTTTTTCAGTTCTTCAGCAATTTTCTTAGTTGTCACAGAACCAAACAAACGGCCATCTGTTCCAGCCTTGGCGGAAATCTCAACAACAGTTTTATCGTCTTCGATTTGACCTTTAACAACTTTGGCTTCAGCAAGTTCAGCCTCATAATCTTTTTCTTCACGATTTTGTTCAGCTGTTAATTGAGCCATGTTAGATTTAGTAGCTTCAATTGCCTTATGATTTTTGATTAAAAAGTTTTGAGCATATCCGTCTGCGACATTTTTAACTTCGCCACGTTTGCCCTTTCCTCTTACATCCTCTGTAAAAATAACCTTCACAGTCATTACCTCCGTTATTTTTTATTTTGCATATCTGTTAACACTTCGATTAATTGATCTTTAGATTCCTCAACTGTTGAATCTGAGATCTGCGTGGCAGCGTCTGACAAGTGGCCTCCGCCACCCATCTTTTCCATGATAACTTGAACGTTGATCTTTCCTAAACTACGTGCGGAAATACCAACACGGCCATCTGGACGTTTGCTAATAACAAATGATGCTTCGACACCATTTAATGATAGCAATGTATCGGCTGCTTGAGCAACAATAACTGGATCATATGTCTTGTCTTCTTCACCAAAACAAACTGCCATGTTGTTGCCGACCATTGTGATCGATTCAATCAAATGGTTACGTTCAATAAATGAATTTACATTTTCTTTGAGAATTTCTTGGATCAAAGTCTCGTCAGCACCCACTGATCTCAAGTAACTGGCAGCATCGAAAGTTCTCGTACCAGTACGAAGAGAAAATGACTTTGTATCAACTGTGATACCAGCTAATAATGCTGTAGCTTCGATCTTATCGATCGACTTCTTATTCTTAGGTTGATACTCAAGCATCTCAGTGATCAACTCACTAGTCGATGATGCGTAAGGTTCGATATATATCAGCATAGGATTCTCGGGGAATTCCTCGCCACGTCTGTGGTGATCGATAACCACAATCTTTTCGCTGTTTTGTTCAAACAGCTTTGGATTGATCGAAATGCTTTGTTTAGAATGGTCGACCATCACGATCAGCGTATTAGGCGTCACGATGTTGTTCGACTCATCAGATGAAATAATATCTTGATTAGCTTCTGGATCCTCTTTTTGAATCAGGCCAATCAAACGGGCTACGTCAGTGTGAAGCGACTTCTTATCAACAACAATCTTACATGGAGTGTTGTTCATAGCAGCGATTCTTCTAATACCCAATGAGGAGCCGATAACGTCCATGTCAGGGTGATTGTGACCCATAACTATTACTTGGTCGCTATCCTTTAAAAGCTCTTGTAGAGCTTCACTGATCATACGTGCTCTAACTCTAGTTCTCTTCTCCATCGGATCAGTATTACCACCGTAGAAACGAGCTTTTTCGCCAATTCCACGAACAACAACTTGATCACCACCACGACCTAAGGCCAGGTTCAGGTTCTTTTGAGCTTCTTCACTCAATACGGATAAGTCGTCGACACCGTAAGCAAATCCCATACTCAATGTTAATGGAACATTTTGTTGAGAAGTATATTCACGAATCGTATCGAGAACTTTAAATCCACGTTGCTCTGATTCAAAGAGTTTACCTGAATATGCCAAGATGAAGAAATGGTCATCGTCGATCCGCTTCAAAAACATTTTTCCACGTGTCGCCCAGTTGGTTAACTCATTAGTTATGTAGTTATCCAAATTGGAAATATCTCGATCACTCATTGACTGAGTTATTTCAGCATAGTTATCAAGATAAACTTGACCGATAACTGAACGGTTATTTTCGTAACGACTTTCCATTTCTGAATAGTGCGTTATTTCAAATAGGTAGATGACTCTTAGTTCACGTTGAACTTGAACCAAATAGTATTTATGACCAATCTTGATTGTCTTGCTGCTACCATGTTCAGAATCTTCTTCCTCGTCAGTCGTGACAAACGAAAGCAGTTCTGGAGAGATGTCAGCAATATTCATACTATAAATCGGTTCCAGTCCAGTTTTTTCAACGAAGTAAGGATTCACCCATTGAACTTGTTGATCTTCATCATAAAGCAAGATACCTAATGGATACTCGACAAAACTGTTATCAGTCCCACGATTGATCCGGTATTGTAGATCTGTAGTATATTTTCCGGCTTTCTCCCCTAATAGTAAGAACAAGTATATAAATAGCGTTAAAGATATTACTACTAATAAGGCTTGTATGTAGCCACTCACATGTCCGTGAATGATACCTACTATAAAAATTGAAATCAGCATAACAATTAACGAAGCACCTGTTAATTGAGTTGAATGATCAACTCTTGAGAGGAAATATCGAAGGTTAGATTTTATATTTTTCATATCAATTCCCCTTTTAATATACCCTCTAATTTTATCACAGCTAGGCCCTTACCTCACTGTTTATTCCAGATTGGCATCGAGTAATATATCGAGTTTTCTGATATTGTATCCGATTGCTGCAATGAAGCATTATCCATCAACTCATCCAGAGAATCCATTTTTTTGATTGAAGTGCCTCGTGAAAAAAATTGAATCACAGGCTCATCTCATTTGTCGATCAGCAGCAGATGCCATCACTCATCAAAAAAACGGCACAAAAAAAGACCACTTCTCGTGGTCTTTAATAAATATTAGTCTTCTGCAACGAATGGTAGAAGAGCCATAATTCTTGCTCTCTTGATAGCAATTGTAAGCTTTCTTTGATTCTTTGCACTTGTACCTGTAACACGTCTTGGCAAGATCTTACCACGTTCTGAGATAAATCTCTTTAGTAAGTCTGTGTCTTTGTAATCGATGTATTCGATATGGTTAGCAGCGATGAAGTCAACTTTACGTCTTCTACGTCCGCCTCTTCTTTGTTGGGCCATAGTGAATTCTCCCTTCTTAATTTAGAAAGGTAAGTCATCATCTGAAATATCAATTGGCTTGCTGTTGTCAGCAAACGGATCTTGATTATTCGTATTTGAATTGTTACCTGAATTATTATTTTGATTGTTGTTATTGTTAGATTGATTATTGTTGCTAAATGGAGACTGAGTATTTTGATTGCTTGATGGTTGAGCTGGAGCTTGTTGGTTTTGGTTGTTAAAACCATTACCACCGTTACTATTCTCATTTGCAGCTCTTCTTTCACTTTCAGATCTTGATTCCAAAAGTGAGAAGTTTTCTACAACTACTTCTGTTACATAAACACGGTTTCCTTGTTGGTTATCGTATGAACGAGTTTGAACACGTCCATCAACACCAACTAGTGAACCTTTATGTGTGAAGTTTGAGAAGTTCTCAGCAGCTTTTCTCCAAATAACACAGTTAATGAAGTCAGCTTCACGTTCACCTTGAGAATTAGTAAATTGTCTGTTAACAGCAACAGTAAATGATGCAACTGCAGCACCGTTAGCAGTATATCTAAGTTCAGGGTCACGCGTCAGGCGTCCGACTAAAACTACTCGGTTAATCATATATCTGCCTCCTCAAATTGTTTCACGTGAAACAAATTAAGCTTCACGTCTGATGATCATGTGACGCAAGATATTGTCGTCGATCTTTGAAAGACGGTCAAATTCGTTTAAAGCTGCGTCATCGTCAGTATCTAAAGTAATGATGTGATAGATACCTTCTTTATAGTTAGCAATTTCGTATGCTAAACGTTTCTTTTCCCAGTCTTTTGACTCAACATTCTTCGCACCGTTGTCTGTAAGGATCTTGTTGTAACGATCAATAACAGCCTTCTTTGCATCTTCTTCGATGTCTGGCTTGATGATGTATGTAATTTCGTAATGTGCCATGTGACTGTGCACCTCCTTATGGTCTAATGGTCCCAGTTAAGGGACAAGGAGCATAAATTGTCTAAATTTTATACTCACAAGGTAAGAGTTTATCATAAATCCCTCCTGATATCTAGCTGTTTTTTTACAAATAAAAAATCGTTTCTGCCTGACGTGTACCAAACCGATACACTTAAAAATTACGCAGAAACGATTTATTTTATTTTATTCTTCCGAATTGTCTGAATCTGAAGAATTATTGTCTGTCTCATCTTCGTCTGGAGTTGTGTCCGATGAATCAGGAGTTGCATTGTCTGTTGGATCTGTGTTGCCATCTGTTGAATCAGTTGAAGGATCATCTGTTTGATCTTCTTCCTCATCTTCATGAGCAATCTTGGTCATAGTAGAAACGATTGCATCGTCGTCTACCTTGATCAATCTAACACCCAAGGTTGCACGACCAGTTTGCGAAACATTGTTTACATCAAATCTGATCATGACCCCTGTGTTAGTTACTAACATAATATCTTCGTCAGTATTTACTGCTGCAATACCAGCGATTGGTCCGTTCTTTTCAGTAACGTTTGCGGTCTTGATACCTTTACCGCCACGACCTTTAACTGGATATTCGCTAGCAGCAGTTCTCTTACCATAACCATTCTCAGAAATCGTTAAGACTTCTTGTTCTGGTTCTAAGATTGATGAACCAACTACATAATCTTGTTCACGTAGCTTAATACCTCTAACACCGGCTGCAGTTCTTCCCATTGGACGAACGTCAGTCTCTTTGAAGGTTACGGCATAACCCTTGTGAGTACCGATAAAGATAACTTTATTGCCGTCTGTCATAAAGACGTTAATTAGCTCATCTTCATCCCTCAGAGCGATTGCACGTAAGCCTGAGTGTCTGATATTAGCAAAGTCTGAAACGGCTGTACGCTTAACTGTACCAAACTTAGTAACAAAGAATAGGAAGGAGTTATCGAGGTCGACGTCTTTATCAACGTTGATAACTGTTTGGATCTTTTCGCCCTTTTCAATGTTCAATAAGTTAATAACCGGAATACCTTTAGCAGTACGTCCATATTCAGGAACTTCATATCCTTTAGTCCGATAAACTTTACCAGTATTAGTAAAGAACAATAGACGGTCATGAGTTGACGTATAGATCATTTGTTCAATGAAGTCGTCATCATGAACACCCATCCCTTGAATACCACGTCCACCACGATTTTGAACTCTAAATTCATCAGCGGAAAGGCGTTTGATGTATCCATTGTGAGTCAGAACAACTAGGATGTTTTCTTCTTCAATCAAGTCTTCATCTTCGATGTTAGTGATCTCAGAGGCACGAATTTCTGTACGACGTTCGTCGCCAAACTTGTCTTGGATCTCTAACAATTCATCATAGATGATCTTATCGACACGTTCTGGTTTAGCCAAGATGTCTTTGTAATCGGCAATCTTAACTAACAATTCTTGATACTCTGATTCGACTTTTTCACGTTCCAAACCTGTCAAACGAACCAAACGCATATCCAAGATAGCTTGTGATTGTTTGTCAGATAACTTGAAATTGTCCATCAAAGTTTGTTTAGCAATCGCTGAAGTTTGCGAACCACGGATGATCTTGATGATCTCATCGATGTGGTCCAAAGCAATTCTCAAACCTTCAAGGATATGAGCACGAGCTTCAGCACGTTTCAAATCATATTCAGTTCTTCTACGAATAACTACTTCTTGATGCTTCAAGTATTCAAGTAAGACTTCTTTTAGAGAAAGGACCTTAGGAGTCTTGCCAACGATAGCAACCATGTTGATACCATATGAAATTTGCAATTGAGTCAACTTATAAAGGTTGTTCAAGACGACTGAGGCTGACATGTCGCGACGGATATCGATAACGATTCTCATCCCTTCACGGTCAGACTCATCATTCAAATCAGTGATACCTTCAAGTTTTTTATCACGAGCAAGCTCGGCGATTCTTTCAACTAACGTTGCTTTGTTGACCATATAAGGAAGCTCAGTAACAATAATTTGTTCTGCGCCACTCTTCTTAGTCACAACATCAACCTTAGCTCTTAAAGTGATCGTACCTTTACCAGATTCATAAGCACGTCTGATACCTGAACGACCCATTATAATACCACCGGTCGCAAAATCAGGTCCAGGCAATACTTTCATCAAGTCCATCAGAGTGGCATCTTTGTTTCTCATCAAAATATGCAAAGCATCGATAACTTCTTTTAAGTTATGCGATGGAATGTTGGTAGTCATACCAACAGCAATACCAGTCGCACCATTGACTAATAAGTTAGGGAATCTGGCTGGAAGAACCATAGGTTCTTTTTCTTCACCATCGTAGTTAGGAACAAGATCAACGGTATCTTTATTGATATCGCGGAGCATTTCCACCGCCATCTTACTCATACGAGCTTCTGTATAACGCATAGCAGCAGGCGGATCACCATCGATAGAACCAAAGTTACCATGTCCATCAACTAATGGATAACGATAACTAAAGTCCTGGGCCATTCTAACCATTGATTCGTAAATAGCTGAGTCACCATGGGGGTGATACTTACCCATGATATCCCCAACGAAACGAGCACTCTTCTTGTATGGCTTGTCAGGTGTAACACCTAATTCATTCATACCGTATAAAATACGACGATGAACAGGTTTTAGACCATCACGTACATCAGGAAGAGCACGAGATACGATAACACTGGCAGCATAATCAACGAAAGATTTTTTCATAACTTCCGTCAAATTAACATTTTCAATTCTTCGATCGTCCATTTAAATTAGTCCCCTCCCCTTCTAATAGTCAACTTCGGCATAGCGAGCATTTTCTTCAATGAATTCACGTCTAGGAGCAACCTTGTCACCCATCAACATTGAAAAAATTTGATCGGCGCCGGCTGCGTCATCGAGCTCGACACGGTCAAGTCTTCTCTTTTCTGGGTCCATAGTTGTTTCCCATAATTGGTCAGCATCCATTTCACCAAGACCCTTGTAACGTTGGATCTTTGGTTCAGGTTTTGCTGGAAGTTGGGAAATGAAGTCATCTTTTTCTTTATCAGTATCAAGATATTCCATGATCTTACCTTGGCGAACTTGATACAAAGGTGGCTTAGCGATGTAGACATAGCCTGCATCAACGATTGGCCTCATATATCTGTAGAGCAAAGTCAACAGCAATGTTCTAATATGAGCACCATCGACATCGGCATCGGTCATAATAATAACTTTATGATAACGAGCTTTTGAAATATCGAATTCCTCACCAAAACCTGTTCCCATAGCAGTGAACAAAGTTCTGATTTCTTCGTTAGCTAAAATCTTATCCATTGAAGCTTTTTCAACGTTTAAGATCTTACCTCTAATAGGCAAAATAGCTTGAGTCAAACGTGAACGACCAGTCTTAGCAGAACCGCCGGCTGAATCACCCTCGACGATGAATAATTCTGAAATTTCAGGATCTTTACTTGAGTTATCAGCCAACTTACCAGGTAAATTGCTGATCTCAAGACCATTTTGCTTACGTGTAACTTCACGGGCACGTTTAGCAGCAAGTCTAGCCTTAGTTGCCAAAGTACCTTTTTCAATGATCTTCTTAGCTGTATTAGGATTTTCCATCAAGAACTTCATGAAATGCTCACTGAATAAACGATCAGTGATAGTTCTAGCATCGGAGTTTCCTAACTTAGTCTTAGTCTGTCCTTCAAATTGTGGATCTGGATGCTTAACAGAAACGACCGCAGTCATCCCTTCACGGACATCTTCACCGGATAACTTCTCGTTATCTTTCATCAATTTGTTCTTGTGGGCATAGTCATTGATCACACGCGTTAAGGCAGTCTTGAACCCAACTTCGTGAGTACCACCTTCGTACGTGTGAATATTATTAGCGAATGTTAATAGATTGGTATGGTATTCGTCGATATATTGCAAAGCAACTTCGACAGTTACGCCATCTTGAACGCCTTCAAGATAAATTGGATCGTCAAAGAGGACCTCTTTACCCTTGTTCAAAAATTCGACGTAACTCTTGATTCCACCCTCGTAGTGGAAGACAAGTTTTTCAGCGGTATCTTTACGTTTATCGGTAAATGTAAGTTTTAAGCCTTTGTTCAAGAAAGCTAGTTCACGGATTCTTGTTGTCAGAACTTTATCATCATAAACAGTAGTTTCAGTAAAAATATCTGGATCCGGCACGAAATGAACACGAGTACCATGATCAAATTCTCCGGCATCGCCAACCACGTGCATTGGATGCTTAACTTTACCTTTTTCAAAGTCGATTCCGTATTGTTTGCCGCCACGGGTAACAACTACGTCCAACTCACTACTCAAGGCATTAACAACTGAAGCACCAACACCGTGAAGTCCACCAGAAACCTTGTATCCGCCGCCGCCGAATTTACCACCGGCATGCAAGATAGTATAAACAGTTTCAAGAGCTGGTTTACCAGTCTTCTTTTGAATATCGACTGGGATACCACGTCCATCATCAGTAACAGTGATCGAGTTGTCAGGTTCAACCGTGACTTCGATCTTCGTAGCAAATCCTGCTAAAGCTTCATCGATACCATTATCGATAATTTCCCAGACAAGATGGTGGAGACCTTGGCTACTAGTAGATCCGATATACATACCAGGTCTTTTACGAACAGCTTCAAGTCCTTCGAGGACTTGGATTTGACTGGCATCATATTCTTCAGCTAGTTTTTCTTTTTTCTCTAATTCTTCTTCTTTGCTGTTTTCAGCCATTAAATTTCCTCCTGTTTGATTTTTCCGTCAACAATCTGTAAAACATTAGGATCCTTGATCAAAGTTTGATCAACATCGTCAAGCGACGTCGTAGTGATAAAGGTTTGAATGTCCTGTCCAATCGACGACAAGAGATGAGTTTGCCGTTTCTGGTCTAACTCGGATAACACATCATCCAATAGCAAGATCGGATAATCCCCTACTTCTTCCTTGATCAATTCGACCTCAGCCAATTTCAGACTCAAAGCAACCGAGCGCTGCTGTCCCTGCGAGCCAAAGTCCTGAACGTTTTTATCATTAACTAAGAATTTAATATCATCCCTGTGCGGGCCATATAAAGTGACTCCGCGTTGAATTTCTTTGCGATAGTTCTTTTTGAAGGTGTCTTTGTATAAGTTGTAAATAGCTTCAACGTCCATACCTTCAGCTTTAAAAAAACTACTGTACTGAAGCTTTAACACTTCTTGGTTATCTGTGATCTTAGCGTGGATCTTTTGAATAAAAATTTGCAGCCGATGTAAAAAAGTTAAGCGTGTCTGCGTCACTTCTGCACAATAAGCTGCAAGTTGATCAGATAAAACATCTAGATATACTAGATCCTTTGTTTCATGATGCTGTAATTTTTTCAAATAGACGTTGCGTTGTTTAAGAACAGATCTAAACTGACTAACAGTTTTGAGATATTGCGATGAAATTTGACCAAATTCCATATCGACAAATTTACGTCTGACAGTCGGATTGCCCTTAACGATCGATAAATCCTCTGGAGAAAACAAGACAACGTTTAAATTACCGATGTAACTCGACAATTTACGTTGTTCCAAATTGTTCAATTTAGCTTTTTTCCCGGATTTACTGATAATCAGGTTCATCTTTAAACGACTGGCATTATCTTTGATAACCGTGCCCGAAATTCTGGCAAAATCACTTCCCCATCTAATTAAATCCTTGTCATTGGACGTTCTATGGCTTCTGGTCAAAGCTAAAAAATACATAGCCTCTAATAAGTTGGTCTTACCCTGGGCATTGCGTCCCAAAAAAACATTGATGTTTGGCGAAAAATCAATCTTTAAAGATTCATAATTGCGATAATTTTGAAGCTCAAGTTCTTTTACGAACAAAAAGCGTTATGCAATTTCAAAAGTTTGACCCTCAGCAATAACCTTATCGCCCTTGTGAAGTTTCTTTCCTCGACGATTTTCAGGTTCGCCGTTGACAGTGATCGAGTTTTCCTGCAAATACCATTTAGCCTGACCGCCAGTTGCAATGATGCCAACCTCTTTCAGGAATTGTCCTACAGTAATAAATTCGGTCTTAATTGTTATTTTTTGCGACATTTTAACACCCTATTTATTAGATTTATCCATTAATGACATACTGATATTATAGTGGTTTTAAGTCTAAAAAACAAACCAAAAGGCAAATTTTGGACGATTAGAGCTGTTTTAAGCGATCTTAGTACTGGGATATTAAAATCAGTCAAAAAACACGCAGAGCAAAAAATATACGGCTCATATTTAAATGTCATGTAAAAATTACGTAAAACCGAAATGATTTTGGTTATTTTTCGGTAATCCGTGAATTCATTACGTAATTTGAACAAAAAAGCTATATTCAGTTATCAATTCATCATGTCTGATAACTGAATATAGCCAAATAAGCTCCAAATAAAAAATCAGCCCATCTAGGCTGATTTTTTTCGTGATTCATTTTTTAAAATGTTCTAACTGGTGTGATCAATTGAACGAAATTATCTTTGTTTTCAATTGGTCTGATCGTAAATGGGTGCAAAGCTGAGGTGAAACTGATCTCGATCTCAGTATTGCCGCCAAATGAACGAAGGGCGTCTTTTAAGTAATCTGGATTAAAGGAAATATCTAGGTCTTCACCCTCAAGACTCTTGCAGTCTAGTACTTCTTCAACAGTTCCGACCTCAGGTGAGTTACCGAATAGAGTTGCTGTGTTTTCAGCTGCTTTGATAACTAGCTTGATGACGTTGTTTCGACTTTCATGAGAAAGAAGCGAAGCACGTTCAACTGAAGCCAATAAGTTCGATGAATCAAAAGTCAAAGTTGTATTTGATTCATCAGGGATCAAACGGTCAGTTTCTGGATATCTTCCATCCAATAAACGTGAATAGAACATAACATTGTCAAAACTGAACAATACTTGGTTTTCAGAGATCGACATTGAGATTTCTTTAACTGAATCGTTAATAGTTCTGACTAATTCAGTCAAACTCTTACCAGGAATGATCAAGTTGTACTCTTCATCGCTAGTGATATCAATTTTTCTCTGAGCTAAACGGTGACTATCAGTCGCAACTGAAGTTAATCCGTCAGAGTTGATGACAAAATTAACACCAGTCAAGACAGGACGACTTTCTTGGTTTGAAACAGCGATAACAGTTTGACCAACAACTTCTTTAAAAAGATCAGTTGGAAAAACTAATTGGTTCTCAGTTTCAACTTCAGGAAGGTGTGGATAGTTATTTGCATCTAACCCATTAATAGTAAATTCAGAAACGCCTGATTTGATCAAGGTCTGATTATTGTCTAAAACTTCTAAATTAAAGTTATCCCCAGGTAACTTCTTAATGATTTCATTAAAAAATTTGGCTGGTAAAACAATTGAACCAGTACTTTCAATATTCAGATCATTGTCTGCGTCTTCTTTAGAGATGAATGCAGTGATTGAAATATCTGAATTACTACCAGTAATAGTTAATCCATTATCAGCTAGGTCTAGTTTCATTCCGGTAAGTATAGGAATAGTTGTTTTACTAGAGATAGCACGTTGAACATTATTAGTCTGATTAATGAATTTAGTACGATCGATTGAGAATTTCATTATCTAACTTCCCCTTTTAATTAATTAATATATAGATAGAAGCAGTAGTAGGACCTGTTGATTCTGTGGAAAACTAACTTAACGTCATGAAGCTGTTGAAAAAATCATGTTATTAACAGCTGTGGATAACTTCTGCTTTTTTAAAAAGTTTTGCACATGTTAATTTTTCAACTCATCGCGTAATTCGCCGATGGCTTGTTTAATATCATCATTTTTTAAAGCTAACTCGGTTATTTTATCACACGAGTGCATGACTGTTGTATGGTCCTTGCCGCCAAATTCCATTCCGATTTGAGGAAGTGAACGGTCAGTTAATTCTCTGGATAAATACATTGCAATCTGACGCGGCAAAACGATGGTTTTAACACGTTTTTTACCTTTAAGATCAGCAATTGAAACATGGTAATACTTAGCTACTTTGTTTTGAATGTTTGCTACGGTCAATCCGTTTTTGGCACGCGATAGCTTCAAGGCTTTCAAAGCATCAGCGGCGATCGACTTATTGATATCAGCATTTTTCATTGTTGAGTAGGCCTGAACTCTCAATAATGCGCCTTCCAATTCACGAACGTTGGTGTTGATCTGTTCAGCAATATAGGAAAGTGTGTCATCCGGGATCTCTAAGTTTTCAGCTTTTGCCTTGTTGCGCAAGATGGCAATTCTGGTTTCGAGATCGGGTGCAGTGATATCAACGGATAAGCCCCATTTGAAACGAGAAACTAGTCGTTCTTGAAGCTTAGGTATTTCATTTGGTAAACGATCAGAAGTCAAAACGATCTGTTTATTATTTTCGTGCAGCTTATTGAAGGTGTGGAAAAATTCTTCCTGAGTCCCCTCTTTTTCAGCGAAGAATTGAATATCATCAATAAGTAGAAGATCTACGCTGCGATATTCTTTTCTAAACTCTTCTTGAGTCCGAGTTTGGATGGAATTAATGAAGTCATTAGCGAAAGTTTCACTAGTAACATATTTAACACGAGCATTTGGATTGTTTTTCAACATTTCATGTCCGATGGCTTGCATCAAGTGAGTTTTTCCTAAACCAACGCCACCATAAATAAACAGTGGATTGTAGATCTGACCCGGCTCACCTGCAGCGGCAACAGCTGCAGCGTGGGCCATTTTGTTAGCTCCACCAATAATAAATGATTCAAAAGTGTACTTAGGATTCAAATGAGAATTTTGAAAAACAGGTGCAGATCCATTTAAATCTTCGTTTGAATCGTTATTTTGAGTAGAAGCAACGGTTAAGTTCGGTTGTTCTTTACGGTCATCTTCATTTTCAATGATCGGATTGAGTTCAACGCCATTAAAAGCATACGAATCGGCAACAATGTTTTTAACATAGTTGCGTTGCCAATATTCTTGATGCAATTTTGATTCAACTGAGATGTGAATGTCATTTCCATCCATATACAGTGGTTTTGCACTTTCGACCCAAGTTGAATAACTAGTTGGCGTGATCTCTTTTTTGATCTTACTAGTAAAGTAATCCCAAAAATCGTTCAATTCTTTAGTAGATGAGTTATTCGGTTCTTGCAAAAAATCCCTCCAATCTTGCAAATTTTATCTGTGGATAAGTTTTTTCCCCTAAAAAGACAAAATAAAGTTTATCATTCAATAAAATAGTTTTCCACAGAACGTATGTTTAATTTATTTTTACTTAACAACTTGTTAAAAGAATCGTAAGAAAACTGTGGATTAATGTTAAGAATTCGACTTATTCACATAGTTATCCACAGTTATCAACAAGTGAAAGTCCTATTCTACTGGACTTGCGAAGACTTTACAACAAGAAATCAAAACCTGTGGAAAACTAATGCACAGTAAATTTTTACGGCGGACAACTCTGTATACTACCCTGTTGATAACTATGTTAATAACTTCTGTCCACAAATTATCCACAGGTCCCTTTTGTTCACAACTCACAGGGATGTTTTCCTATCTACTAATGAAAGATTTAAATTTGCTGTTTAATTTTTTTGACAAACATGATAAGATATTTAAGCAATTGTCTGGAGAAGTGAAAATTAATTCAGGAGGTTTGATTGATGACTACAAAAAGAACATATCAACCAAAGAAGCGTCATCGCGAACGCGTCCATGGTTTCATGAAAAGAATGAGTACAAGTAATGGTCGCAAGGTTCTTGCAAGACGTCGCAAAAAAGGCAGAAAAGTATTATCAGCTTAGTTTTGAAGGATCACTAATTTTTGGTGGTCTTTTTTTATATACAAAACTCGAGAGATTAGTCTGGTGACATATGAGAAAAAGCTATCGAATTAAAAAAGAAAATGAGTATCAATATGTCTACTCAAAGGGCCAATCAGTCGCAAATCGTAATTTTGTCCTCTACAAGATCGAAAAACCAGGACAAAAACACTTTCGCGTTGGTCTTTCCGTAGGTAAGAAAGTTTCACATACAGCTGTTGGACGTAATCGGATCAAACGATACGTTCGTCAATCTCTACTAGAATTAAAACCTGAGTTACCTGCTGAGCTGGATTTTTTGATAATCGCAAGAAAGCCTGCCGTTAATTTAGATATGCCCGAAACAAAGAAAAATGTCGTACATCTTCTAAAATTAGGTAAAATAATAGTAGATTAAATCAAAATATATCAATATAGGTGCAAAAGTGAATAAAAAAAGGTTAAAGAAATACATAGGTATCGCACTATTACTTAGTGTCGTTCTGGTGTTAGCTGGATGTTCTAATCTTAATGAACCTATTACTAGTAACAGTACTGGTTTTTGGGACCACATTGTTTTGTGGAACTTCTCAAGATTTATCTTGTGGTTAGGTTCAATCGCTGGTAACAGTGCCGGCTGGGCAATCGTCCTCTTCACCATTATCATCAGGGTCATTCTCTTGCCATTAAACTGGTTCCAGATCCGCAGTATGAACAAGCAGATGGAAATTCAGCCTCAAATGAAGGCTTTGCAAGACAAGTACTCTGCTAAAGATACTGACACCCAACAAAAACTTCGTGAGGAAACTCAAAAGTTATATCGTGAGGCCGGAGTTAATCCGGTGGCGGGATGTTTGCCATTATTGATTCAGTTGCCAGTTATGTTTGCTCTTTATCAAGCAATCTATAAGACAGCAGAATTGAGAAATGGTTCCTTCCTTTGGATGCAATTAGGAAAGCCTGATCCATATTACATCATGGCTGTTTTAGCTGCCCTATTTACATTCTTATCCACTTACATTTCAAGTATTTCCAATCCGCAACAAAATGCTACAACTAAGATGATGACTTGGATCATGCCAATCTTCATCTTTGTACCAGCATTGACATTCCCATCAGCTATTACTCTTTACTGGGTAGTAACTAATGCGTTCCAAGTTCTTCAGACATTGGCTTTCCAAAATCCATTTAGATATCGTCGCAAACAACGTGAAAAAGAAGAAGCAGAGCGTGAGAAGCAACGTAAGATCAGAAAAGCTAAAAAACGTGCTTATAAGCATCGATAATAAATAATTGACATTTAAGAAAAATGTCGTTAAGATGTCTTAGAAATTAAATTAAATACTGAAAAGTAGTCAAAGTGCTTTTCCGTTCAACTATTAGTGTGGACGGATTATGCACTTTTTTTGTGCCAAAAATCATTATAAGAGCGCAAAATTTCACGGTTTGGGACCGGAGTATAAGGAGAAGAAATGCGGAGTGGCGCTCGTCAAGCGCTCGCAGCGTTTATTCTCCTTATACAGTAGGTCACAGTGAAATATTTGCGCGTTTCGGATAAGGTCGCAAAATTTCACGTTTATTCAATCGGTTCCAGTGATAAATTACGCGTTTTTGCTACAAAAATAGTGGCGACCAGCAAATAATTGTCAAATCGATAAAAACAAACGACTACTTAATAAATAATCCAACAAGGAGGAATCATCATGCCTAGTACAGTAACTGAATACGACACGATTGCTGCTATTTCAACACCACCTGGGGAAGGTGGTATCTCGATCGTCCGTGTTTCTGGAGATCAAGCTATCAATATCGTCAAAAAGGTGTTCAAGGGTAAAGACTTGGCTAAAGTTGCTACTCACACTATTAATTATGGTCATATCGTTGATCCGACAACTAACGATTTAGTTGATGAAGTCATGGTCTCAGTTATGCGTGCACCTAAGACTTACACACGTGAGGACGTCATTGAAGTCAATACTCACGGTGGAATCGTCCCTACTAACAAGGTGCTGCAACTATTGATCGGTGCTGGTGCCAGAATGGCTGAACCTGGAGAATTTACTAAACGTGCCTTTTTGAATGGACGTTTGGATCTGACCCAAGCTGAATCAGTTATGGATTTGATTCGTGCTAAAACTGACAAAGCTATGCAAGTAGCTGTCAATCAACTTGATGGTAATTTGGAACATTTGATCAATAGTTTGCGTCAAGAGATTCTCGATGTTTTGGCTCAAGTCGAAGTTAATATCGACTATCCAGAATACGATACAGAACAAATGACTACCAACATGTTATTGGAAAAAGCAAAGACAGTTGGCGTAAGTATTGACCAATTACTCAAGACAGCCGACTCTGGCGAGATCTTGCAACACGGTCTGGCTACTGCCATCATCGGTAAGCCAAACGTTGGTAAATCAAGTCTTTTGAATCGTTTGCTCGATGAGGACAAAGCGATTGTAACGGACGTTGCAGGTACAACGCGTGATATTGTTGAACAATATGTCAATATTGATGGTGTTCCACTGAAGCTGATCGATACTGCAGGTATCCGAGATACCGAAGACAAGGTTGAAAAAATCGGTGTCGAACGTTCGCTCAAGGCAATCAACGAAGCTGACTTGATCATCTTAGTGTTGGATTCTAGTCGCCCACTTGAAGATGAAGATATTCAATTATTGGATGCTACCAAAGATAAACGTAGAATCGTAATTTTTAACAAGAACGATTTAACGCCAGTCTTGCATCCAATCGAAGTTAAACAATTAAAGGCAGACGATATTATTTTGCTCACATCTGCCATTAAAAATGACGGTATCGAACAGATCAAAGATACCGTCGGCAAGCTATTCAATGCTGGTATCGAAGACAGCAGCAGCAACGTCATTATCACGAGTGCTCGACAAGCAGGACTCTTGAGACAAGCAAAACAAAGCTTAAATGACGTTATTTCAGGAATTGAAGCAGGGATGCCAATCGACCTCGTGCAGATCGATATGACTTCTTGTTGGGATAAATTAGGCGAGATCACAGGTGATAGCTACCCAGATGAATTGATCACGCAGCTATTCTCGCAATTCTGTTTAGGAAAATAGATATAGGTGGAAAACATACATGGTAGAAGTTAAAGAATTTGATTCAGAAACATATGACGTGATCGTTGTCGGTGCTGGACATGCTGGTTCAGAAGCAGCTCTTGCAGCAGCTAGAATGGGCCAAAACACCCTTTTGATCACGATCAATTTAGACATGGTAGCTTTTATGCCATGTAATCCATCAGTTGGTGGACCTGCTAAGGGTATCGTTGTCCGTGAGATCGATGCACTTGGTGGTCAAATGGGAAAGAACATCGATAAAACATACATTCAAATGAGAATGTTGAATACAGGAAAAGGTCCAGCCGTTCGTGCCCTTCGTGCGCAAGCTGACAAGAACATGTATCATCGTGTGATGAAGGATACGCTCGAAAATGAACCTAATCTTACATTACGCCAAGGAATCGTAGAAAAACTTATTGTTGAAGATGGAATTTGTAAAGGTGTCGTAACTGGTACTGGCGCAAAGTATCACGCTAAGACAGTCGTCCTTACAGCGGGAACAGCTTCACGTGGAAAAATCATTATTGGCGAGTTGATGTATTCTTCAGGTCCTAACAACTCGATTCCATCAATCAAGTTGTCAGAAAATCTTGAAAAAAATGGTTTCAAGCTGACTCGTTTTAAGACAGGTACACCACCTCGTGTGAACAAGAATTCGATCGACTTTTCAAAAACCGAAGAACAACCTGGCGATCCAGAGCCTAATCACTTCTCATTTGAGACACGTGATGCCCAATACTTAAAGGATCAAATCTCTTGCTGGATGACTTATACGAATGCCACAACACATAAGATCATTCGTGACAATCTTGACCGTGCACCAATGTTTTCAGGTGTTATCGAAGGTGTTGGACCTCGTTACTGCCCTTCGATCGAAGATAAGGTCGTACGTTTTGCCGACAAGCCACGTCACCAAATTTTCTTAGAGCCAGAAGGTCGTGATACTCAAGAGTATTACGTCGGGGATTTCTCGACTTCAATGCCTGAAGAAATTCAATTGAAGATGGTTCACTCAGTTGCTGGACTTGAGAACGCCAAGTTGATGCGTCCAGGATATGCAATCGAATATGACGTGGTTGAACCTTGGCAATTGAAGTTAAATTTGGAAACCAAAGTTGTTAAAAACCTATTTACTGCTGGTCAAATGAACGGAACTTCTGGATATGAAGAAGCTGCTGGACAAGGAATCATGGCTGGTATCAATGCTGCCCTTCGTGCACAAGGCAAGGATCCATTTATTTTACGTAGGGATGAAGCGTATATCGGCGTTTTGATCGATGATCTCGTAACTAAAGGAACTAACGAACCTTATCGTCTTTTGACAAGTCGTGCCGAATATCGTTTGATTTTGCGTCATGATAATGCTGACGAGCGTCTAACTGGTAAGGGACATGACCTTGGACTTATTAGCGATGACCGATACGACCGTTTCACACGCAAGTGGGAAGCAGTTGCTGCAGAGAAAAAACGCCTTGAAACTACTATGATCACACCTAAGATGGCTGAGCCATTCTTGAGTGTTCACAACTTGAAGGGCCTTAAAGACGGCATCTTAGCTGGTCGTTTCTTGAGAAGACCTGAGGTCCACTATCAAGATATCATCGACATGATCGGTGAAGGCGGAGCTGATGTTGACCGTCGCGTTAAGGAACAAGTTGAGATCCAGATCAAGTACGAAGGATACATTGCCAAAGAACAAATGAAAATCGACCGTCTCAAGAAGATGGAATCAAAGAAGATCCCAGAACGTCTTGATTACACGAAGGTCAATGGTTTAGCTACTGAAGCTGTCCAAAAGTTAAGTAAGATCAATCCTGAAACGATTGCCCAAGCTAGTCGTATCAGTGGTGTAAATCCAGCTGATATCGGAATCTTGAGTGTTTATATCGAACAAGGAAAGATTGCTAAAATACCTCAATAAACAATAAATCGCCCATCCCTCAACGGAATTGGACGATTTTTTTTGCACAAATGATACAAATTTGAAATTTTATATTAAATATATATATAATGTTATTATAGTTGTAATAATGGGGGTTTAAAAATGAGCCATAAGAAATTGAGTTTAGTCTTAGCTGTAGCGTTGATCTCGCCTGCATTGCTAGGTAGTTTCAGCACATCAACAGCATCTGCAGCAAACAACGCACCAGCTAATGCTGCAGTTTCCGCAACATGGACAGATACTACGATCAACATTACTATCCATACTAAAAATTTGATTGGTTTACCAATCTATGACCAAAATGGTCAAATTATCGAACACCAAAATGCTCCAGCCAATCAAGATTTTGCGACATCGCAATTACATAAGAATGCTGCCACTAAAGAAGTATTTTACAAGATTGGCGACAATCAATATTTGAGTGCCAATGAAGTTCTTTCAGGTATTAAAAATATTGCCATCACTAACTACAAAGCGGTTATTCACACTGTGAATAACGATCAGATCCAGTTATACGATGGAAATGGCAATGCCATCAATCAAGTATCAGTGGCTGGAAACTCGGCTTGGTTTACTAACCAACAGGCTGTAAATATCGATTCAGGCGTTATCTACTACCAGATCTCACCTAATCGCTATGTCAGTTCAAACGATATTTCACACATCACTGGAACAAACGCTTAATAATAAAACAAATAGGCAATCGACTTTTTCAACAGGTCGATTGCCTATTTTTAATTTCAAAAGTTATTCACATGTGGATAACTTATTTTTCATCACCCTTAGCACGAAGTAGTTCTCCGAGGGATGGTTGTTCTTTAGTATCGATTCCATATTGCTTAGCATATTGATCAACTGTATCTTGACCGTATAGTTTTGGATCAAGTGGCATAAATGCAGTCGTGATTGGGTCATCTTGTTTGATGACGGCATTGATGACGATTGGTTTCTTGTTGCCAGAAGCTTGCAATTTTTTGATCTTAGCAAAGACTTCGTCGGCTTCTTTGATTGAAGTTACAGTAAATCCGATCCCGCCTAAACCTTCAGCAACCTTTGCCCAGTCGGCGCCAGTTAAGTCGACTCCGTAAAGGTGTTGCTTGGTAACAACTTGTTCGTTGTAAATGAAGCCGAGTCTCTCGTTAGCAAAGACGACGTTGATGACTGGAAGGCCGTAGCGAGCTTCTGTGATGATATCAGGAGCGACCATAGAAAATCCACCATCACCTGATAAAGACCAGGCTTGAGCGTCAGGGACGCTTAATGCACCCGCTAGACCCGCAGGAAGTCCAAAGCCCATTGTTGCAAAAAGTCCAGAGATAGCGAAACGTTGATTATGATTTATTGGCAGTCCACGAACGCCCCACTCTGACACGTTTCCGGTATCAACGCCATAAGTATCGTTTGGACCAGCCATTTCAGCAATTTTTGCAGTGATCGTTTCTGGATTAAGACCATTGCTGTCGTCTTTAGCAAGGCCTGCCAACCACTTGTCCCAATTGGCCTTATTTTCTTGGTTAGCTTTGAGCCAATCAGTAGCAGGAAGCGTTTCTTTGGTATCGATCAAAGCTTGCAAATAACTTTGGGCATCAGAGATCACAGCATAGTCTACATCGACTGTTTTGCCGATGTCGTATGGATTATTGTTAACTTCGATAATCTTTAAGTCCTTTGGCCAAAAGCCCGCAAATGGGAATTCTGAGCCTAAGAACAAGATCAGGTCAGTATGTTGTAAAGCCTCAAATCCAGACTTGCTGCCAAGACGTCCGAAAGTGCCGATAAAATTAGGATGGTCAGTGCTAATTACCCCTGTAGCCGGCACTGTATTCATGACTGGAATATTGAATTGCTCAGAGAATTTAGTCAAAGTGTCTTTTGCACCTAGTAAACCACGTCCAGCATAGATCAAAGGATGTTTAGACTCTTTGATCATCTTGAGTGTATTTTCGACATCTTCAGGATTGATGACTTGTGAAAAATTATTCTCGACTACCTTAGGTGTCTTTGGTGCTTGATAGTCGATTTCCGTTGAACTAAGGTCTTCTGGAATGGTTACGACCGCAACGCCCTTTTGTCGATAAGCTTCACGAATCGCTTGATTGATGACGTAAGGAATCTGTTCAGCAGTCGTAACAGTCCGGTTATAAACTGCTACATCGCTAAACATAGGTGTTTCATCCATTTCTTGGAAATAGTTAGTATTCATCGTTGCTTGTGGTACTTGACCAACGATGGCTAAGACAGGAACGTGGTCCATTTTGGCATCATAAAGTCCGTTGAATAAATGAGTTGCACCAGGACCAGCTGATCCAAACGCAACACCGATTTTTCCAGTGAATTTAGCGTCAGCTGATGCGGCAATTGCACCAACTTCCTCGTGACGTACCTGAATGTATTTGACCTTGTCTTTTTCTAAGTAAAGTCCCTCAACTGTATGGTTGATCGAACCTCCTGGGATACCGTAAACGTGGTCGACATCCCAATCTTCCAACACTTTAACTAAAGCTTGTCCAGCAATCATTTTTGTCATAATATCTTGTCCTTCTTTCAAGTTATATAAAATCTTGATGCGAAAAATAAAAAAATATTTGTAACAACGTGATCATATTCAATCTAAACCTCAAAATAGTCAAATGATTGTTCTCGGACATCAAAAAAGCCGCCATAATTGGCGGCTTTAATGTTTAATAAACTAGTTTAACGCGGGTATTAATCTTAATACTGCCTTTGATCGAGTTAAGGATCAATGAGTTTTTCATTGCTTTATCGCATAACTCTTTCAACTCGTCTTCTTCAGCAACAGATACAATGTACAGGACCATCGTGATCTCATCTATCTTTGGTTCGCCATCGTATCCGATGACACCGATGTAAGATAGTGGATTTACTAATTGAAAAGAAAATTTACCTTCAATTTCATCGACAAGTTCGTCATGTTTTTTATCGTAATTGGTGATCGAAAAAATCACTGAACTGGCAATCGAGTCAGCAAAATGCGTCATGCTAGTAGCTTCGGTATTTTCAGAATCGAAACTGATCTCTTTGGCAATGGTATAGGAGGTATTGTCAATGTAAATCTTATTGCTATCGTCATTTTGACCAACTGTACGTAAGTCGATGTTGTAGTATTTACTCTCTTTTAATAGTCTTTCCATTTGATCTTTACTCCTGAACGGTACTGTATTCTTGGCGAAGTTGATGAGATGCTTCAACTAGTGAATTAATCTTGTTAGTGATGAATTCTTCTTTGTTGACTGGGCGATTGGAGAAGGTCGCAAAACCACAGTCAGGATTGATAAAAATTCGATCTGCAGGTAGATACTGCAAGGCATCTTTGACCTTATCTTTGATGAAATCAACTGATTCAGCATCGTATAAACGAGGATTTTCGACGCCTAAGCCGATAATGTCGTTGTTTCTGATTTGATCAGAAGCCATCAAAGTACTGAAGTCTCCGGCACGTGGAGTTGAGTACTCTAAGGTCAATAAGTCTGGGTCCACATATTCGAATAAGTCCAACAATGGCGTGTAAGCACCTGTCAGCAAGATGCTTTCATCGTTGCTCCAGTTTCCACGACAGACGTGCATGGAGGCAATCGACTTGTTGCGGTCGATATGGTCCATAACTGGTTTCAATAATGATTTAGCAAACTCTAATTCGTCAGTTGGATCTTTCTTTTCAGCTAAAGCAGCACACATGAAGGATCTAGTCTTACCTTCAGTGAACACTACTTCCGTTAAAACTGGCTCGTCGAATTGGATGATATCTACGCCGATTTTTTGCAAGTTATCGATCTCTTGTTGAAGGATCTTTACAACGTCTTTACCAAGATCTTCTTTGCTATCGTAAGCTTTTCCTGAAAGCTTAGAAAGCCACATTGAACGAGTTAGTAGATATGGTCCTGGCAAAGTGATCTTAACTGGCTTGTCAGTGTATTTCTTCAACATTTTCAATTCATTGACGGCGATTGGATGATATTCCAATTTGCCAGTACAAATGGCGTTTCTGATTGCAATCGAAGGAACGTCTAAAGTGCTTAAAATATCTTCAAACGACTGCTTGTCAGGCACGTAGTCGATCACGTCGTTCATTGATAATAAATCAACGCCGCCGATACGGTCAGCAACGAACGAACAGTAGTTGTCTCTTGAAAGTTCGCCAGAAACGATGAAATCTAACCCTAATTTTTCTTGAAGCTTGATGATCCGAGCGGTTTCATTTTCGATCAACTCATTGAAGTCATCGTCTGACATTTGGCCATTGCGATGCTTACGAAGCGCTAACAGTACTTCCCTGCTTCTGGGCCAACTTCCGATTAAGGTCGTTGGAAATAGAGGGTATGATTTTGTCATAGTATTACTCCTTAAAAAAATCTAAGTAGTCAACGGCTTTTTCAAGTAGTTGGAATCCGCTAGTTCTGCCTGGGATCCACTTCTTCAAGCCTTCAAGATCCATCATTTCTTTGTGTTCTGGATTGTTGTAGTCCATGTTGCCTAAAGCTGTTTCAAATTGTTCCTTGAGGTCTTCTGGGAAGTCTGGACGTGTTGAGAAGATGCAGTGGTCATATAAGCCAGTTAATGCGGCTACAACGATTTGATTTTCATCAATTGTTCCATCCATTGTCCAGTTTTTACGGTTGATTTCAGTAGTTACAGAAACATCAACATCCCCTGCTTTAAGTGCTTTCAAGGCATCAACTTCTCCACCTTCGTGATCTCCATCAAGACCGACATCAACGTCAAAAGTTTTTTCAACGTAATCTTTGCCTGGTTCTAAGCCATTTTCATGTAAGTATTCCATTGGGATCAAACGTGCTTGTGGCGAATCGATGGCACCAAAGCCAATTGTCTTGCCACGTAGGTCTTCAACACTCTTGATACCACTGTCTTTTTTAACTAAGAAAGTACTCTTACGATCGCGGTCTGTGTCACGCATGTAGCTGTAGCCACAAGTGTCGTTTGATCTGATCTTTGCTTCAACATAAGCCAATGGCGAGTTCCAAGCAACGTCAATGTTTCCGTCAACCAAGTCTTTAACTTGTTTACGATAGTCTTTGTAAAACACAGTATCCAAGTCGATACCTTGTGATTCGAAATATTTAGCGATGATGCCCCAAACTACGGTTACTTGTGGTGAATATAAAACTGCACCTAATTTAATTTTGCTGTTACTCATTGAAATTTCCCCCTATTTTTAAATGCACGATTCGTTTGAAAAATTATTCTTTAACGCTAGTTGTTTCTTCAGCAACTTCTGGTCTCATGTAAGGTAATTGCACTTGTAATCTACCTAACCAAATACGTAGAACATCGATTCCTGGTGCCATTACTTGTCCAGCTAGTGAATCTCTCATTAATCTTTCCATTGGTTCCTTGTTGCGGACATATCCGATACCACCGAAGAGTTTCATACCTTCTGAGCCATTGGCAACAGCAGCTTTAGTTGAGTTGACACGAGCAGCGATTGCGTTTTGGAAGGCATCGTCGTCTTCGCGGTCAACGCTACGTGCGGCAGCAAACAATGTTTCACGAGCTGCATAACCACGTGTGTAAAGATTTGCTAGACCAGTTTCAACTGATTCGATCTCACCTAGTGATGTACCACCTGAGTAAGTTCTCTTTTTAACGTAAGTTGCAGTTTCATTAGCGATTCCCATGGCAATTCCGGCACAAGCTGAAGCTAAACCAACGATGAAAATCAAACGGTCGCCATCGCCATTTCCTTCAATCTTGTAGAAGTTATCAACCTTAGTATTGTCAAGAATCATTGGAACAGAAGCATTACCACGAAGGCCAACGCCGTTCCAGTATGAGTCGAATGAAAGTCCTTCGCTGTCGCCAGGTACTAACCAAAGGTTATTTTCACCAGATTCTGGGTTGTGAGCAATCGTTAAGTAGTAGTCAGCTTCTCTAGCTGTGGTAACGAAACTCTTGCGACCATTCAAGATTGCGTAGCCGTCTTTTTGGTCTTCTGTCATTTCTGGAAGATAGAAGTGAGTACCAGTTCCTGTTTCTGAGTAAGCGAGTCCCAAGATGATCTCGCCACTGGCAACCTTAGGAAGAATTTCTTTTTTCAGATCTTCTGAAGCGTAAAGCGATAGACAGTAAGCACCAACGTTACTCATCATGTAGCAAAGGGATGCTGAAGCACAGCTTTCTGCAAGTCCAGTACATACTTGAGCGTGCTCTTCAACGCCTTTTCCTTGGCCGCCGTATTCTTTAGGAATAACTAGTCCAAAGTAGCCGTTCTTGCGGAGTTCTTTGATTGATTCGCTAGGAAAACGACCTTTTTCGTCGATGTCAGCAGCGTAAGGTTTTAAATATTTTTCACCAAATTCTTTGGCGTTTTCATAATAAGTATTAGACATTTTGAATTCTCCCCTGAAAGTTAGTTAATTGTTAATAAATAATTCTGAAAATTTAATCGAAAAAAATTTTTTGTTAATTGGCTTGTAATTCGGTTTTGACGTCGGATTTGACGGCTGGATCTTTGACACGGTCCTTTTTTCGTTCGTCAAATGGAATGAAGATAGTCAAAATTGAGATTCCAAGTGCTAAGAAGCCATACCAGAGATATGGGATGATTGCAATCGGCGAAACTTTTCCACCTGTAAGACTAGTTGCTAATAAGATCTGGGCTCCATAAGGCAAGATGCTTTGCAGAACGCAGACGGTCGTATGCATCAAAGAACCACTCTTTCGACGGTCGATGTGATAGTCGTCAGAAATCTCTTTAATGATTGGGCCAGTAACAACACAGGTTACTGTATCGTTAGCTAATGAAGCGTCAACGGCACCGGGCAATAGCATGGCAACGAACTTAGCAGATTTTTGACCGACAATGATCTTACGAAGCTTTTGGTTGAGCCATTCAATACCGCCAGCGTCTTTGACCATAGCAGCTAAACCACCAATTAATAACGAAAAAATAAGAACATCAAACATATTTAGAAAACCGGTTTGAATACTGCCGGTAAAGCCTAAGATATCAAAGCTTCCGTAATAAATACCGATACCACCGGCTAAAATGATCCCCATCGTTAAGACGACAAAGACGTTAACACCCATCAGCGATACTACCAACACAGCAATGTAAGGTAGAATCTTGATCAAGTTGTAGCCACCAATATCAGTGATAGTAGTAGCTCCCGTGTTACCAAAGAAGAAGTACAAGATAACAGTCCCAATTACTGCTAAACCAGTAGTTCTAAGGTTCAACTTGAATTTTTCTTTGATTGGAATATCCAGGATTCTAGTAATAGCGATCCCAGTATCAGCAATGATCGACATGTTGTTACCAAACATTGCCCCACCAAGCAAAGCGCCTAATAGCAAGGCTGGATTGATACCAGTTTTTGCTGCTAGGGTGATACAAATAGGTCCGATCGTAGCGATAGTACCCATGCTAGTTCCGATCGCTAAACAGACGAAACAAGCGATTAAAAACATACCAGGAACTATGAATTGGCTCGGAATTAAACGGAGGCCCAAATTAACGGTTGATTCAACCCCTCCGATTTTTTCAGTAACGCTTCCAAAAGCCCCAGCTAAAAGGAAAATTAGACACATGATGATGATATTGTTGTCGCCGCATCCGGCAATCAAACTATTGAACTTCTCATCGATCGTGCCCCTGTAGATCAAGAATGCAAAAATAATACCAACAATAACTGAAATAGATGCAGGCATCGCATAAAAGCCCTTTTTATTTCCGATTGCTGTTAGGAAAATACCGACAAAGAGGTATAAACCAACGAAAATTAAAAACGGCAGGATAGATGTCCACGTAGATTTTTTGTTTTTCATAACAAAATTACGTAACTGCTTACATGCAATTGCGAAAATGCAAACAAGACGTTTCCCCCAAGATTTTTGTGATTGAAATATATTTCACAATTAAGCGTAAAGTACTTTGATTAATCATGCAATCAATAATTATATTAATAATGTTAGCGATAACATTTAAATTAAAAAAAGCGGATACATTTTCTAATGTATCCGCTTTAATTCTAATAAACTTATTTTTTACTAATTTAAAAGAGCCGAATTAAGGCAACTCCCGCAATCATAATTAAAATCCCGACTATCTGAATGGGCGTTACAGGATTCTTGTTTGATTCTAATAATCCGAACTGGTCAACGAGCAAACTGCCGGTCATCTGACCAACCAAGATTATTACAACAGCTAGCCCAGTGCCTATGATAGGTACTAGATAGGCGTTTCCAAAGACGAATAGTGCACCAATGACACCACCAATCCACATCCACCAAGGATTGCTCTTACCGTTTTGAGTGGTGAGTTTTATTGAAGGATGCAGGATCAAAACTATGACGATCAAGGCAATCGTCCCGACTAAAAATGAGATAAATGCTGCTTTAACGGATGATTTGAGAACAACGCCTAAATGTCCGTTGATAGCAGTCTGTGAGGCACCTAACATTCCGGCAACGATACCTAAAGTTCTCCAAATAATTAATCCAGATGATTTAGGTTCATCTAGATTTGTCTTGTGAAATTTACGAATTATGTTGTCCATTGCGACTGCACAGACGACACCACTGATGACCAAAAGGGCACCAAAAAATCTTGTCAAACTGAGTGGCTTTTGGATTGAATCAAATAAACCAAAGTTGTCGATAGCTAGTCCCATGATGATCTGTCCTAAAATTGGAAAGATCACCGTTTGGACGCTGCCTAATTTTGGAAATAGCAAAATATTCGAAGTTAAATAAATAACTCCAAGAAACCCACCGATCCATAGCCAAATCGGTTGAGTGGCAAATAATTTGCTAGAAAATAATAAGCTGTGATCCATGATCAAAGTGATAATTGCCAGAAAAATCGTTCCCAGTGTAAATGACGTCAAAGAAGCGACAAATGGGGAACCCACAGCTACTTTTAAACGTGAGTTGATACTAGTTTGCATTGGCAAGCCAATACCAATTACGATACCAATCAATATTGCAAGCATTACAAAATCTCCTATTCGCTTTGTTCAAATTTATAGTACAACATATCTTTAATTTATTTCCAGATATGCTCTGGTTGTATATTTGCCAATAAGGTATATTAACTGTGACAGACAAGTAAATAAGGAGGTAAATATGGCTAAAAAAATCGTAATCATAGGTGGCGTCGCTGGTGGAGCTACTGCAGCAACTAGACTGCGTCGACTGAACGAAGATGATAAGATCATCATGATCGAAAAAGGCGAATACATCTCATTTGCAAACTGCGGGATGCCTTATTACATCGGCGATAAGATCACTAGCCGAAATAATTTGATGGTGCAAACAGTGGCAGGGATGTCAGCCAGGTACAACCTCGACATTCGCAATTTATCCGAGGTAACTAAGATCGATCCCCAAAATAATCAAGTTACCGTGATTAACCACAAGACAAACGAAACTTATACTGAAAATTTTGACGATCTAGTCATTTCTACTGGAGCTAAACCAATCGTACCCAACATTCCTGGCTTAGCTTCAGCCACAAATGTATTCACGTTGAGAAACATTCCCGATACTGACCAGATCAAAAATTATCTCGCTGACGAAAATGTTAAGACTGCAACTGTCGTTGGTGGAGGATTCATCGGACTAGAGATGATGGACAACCTCAGACATTTAGGTTTGAATGTTCAGTTGGTTGAAGCATCTGATCAAGTGATGCCAAGTTTAGACTTTGAAATGGCACAACTACTGCATGCTGAGATCAATCGCAAGGGCGTCAACTTATATTTGAATAATGGCTTAAAAGAATTTCAACAAACTGGTCAAAAATTAGTCTTGCAAGATGGTACGGTATTAGATTCCGACCTGACGATTTTAGCAATTGGCGTACAGCCTGCGAGCGAATTAGCTCAACAAGCGGGTATCGAATTAGGCGTTAAGAACACCATCAAGGTCAATGACAAGTTCCAGACTAATTTTTCAAATATCTTTGCGATTGGCGACGTTATCCAAGTAGAAAACTTGATCGACCATTCAGAAACTAATATCCCACTAGCTGGACCAGCTAATCGTCAAGGTAGACTAGTCGCTGACGTTATTAATGGAATACCGACAAAATATCCCGGTATACAAGGAACCTCAGTGGTTAAAGTGTTCGATACGACCGCTGCGTCCACAGGTGATAATGAAAAAACTCTGACGAGATTGGGCATTGATCATAACGTTATACACATCCATCCTGAATCCAACGCTAGCTATTACCCAGACTCAAAACCACTCGATCTGAAACTGATCTATGGCAATGATGGACGCATTTTAGGTGCTCAAGCGGTTGGAGAAAAATATGCTGAAAAAAGGATCGATGTCATTTCGACGGCAATTAAATTTGGTGCTAAGGCAGATCAATTAGCAGAAATTGAATTGTCATATGCGCCACCTTATTCAAGTGCCAAAGACCCAGTCAACTTTTTAGGATATGTGGCTGATGACATGATCAACGATGGAGTTAAAACGATTCAATGGTCAGAAGTCGACCAATTAGTAGACGAGGGCAAGTACTTGCTGGATGTCCGTGAAGATATGGAGTATTCGGATGGCCATATTAAAGGCAGTCATTTAGTTAATTTGAATACATTGAGAGATCACTTAGACGAATTGCCGAAAGATCAAACGATCTACGTCTATTGTCGAGCAGGTCTTCGAGGATATATCGGTGCCAAGATCCTATTGAACAATGGATTCGATGTAGTCAATATTGACGGTGGATATTTAACTTATGAAGCAGCGCACTATCAAATCAAAAATCATAAATTTTAAACAAAAAGGGATGAGAACTCGTGTGAAAGTTCTCATCCCTTTTGCATGTAAACATTAAATTAGTTATCCATTCTGATGATCTCAGGGTCTTTAGTAACATAGTCTCCGATGTGATTTAAGAATTCTTGGAAGTGTGGCGTATTGTTGTGAGATTCAACTGCGTCAGCGTCTTTCCAGTGTTCGACGATTTCATATTCGTTGTCAGAACCGATTTTTTTGAAGTGGCCATAGTCAAGGTTGCCAGCTTCTGCTAGTGAACCAGCAACAAGTTTTGCTACAAAGGCTTCATAGTCAACTTGTTTGCCAGGTTGAACAGTTAAACTTACGTTGATTACTTTCATGATGTGTCTCCTTTTCGTTTAATTATAGTATATCCCAGCTTAGTGACATTCGAGCCGGCCCTTTGAATACACGGCGGGGGTATTACTAATTAACATATCAGAATATTGTCATAATTCTATTGTTTTTCTAAATTGTTTTTTAATATTCAACAGCTAATATACGTTGAAGTTGTCACATTCTATAAATTTACTATTGACTAAATAAACCCCAGGGGGTATATTTCTTTGTGAAATAACAAACAAAGGGGCGAGCGAAATGGCTAAGAAAATATTGATCATTGGAGGCGTTGCTGGTGGAGCTACGGCTGCAACCAGATTACGTCGTTTGAATGAAGAAGATGAGATCATTCTTTTTGAAAAAGGAGAATACATTTCATTTGCAAACTGTGGATTACCATACTATGTCGGCGGTGAGATCAAAGAGAGTGACAGCTTGATGGTCCAAACAGTTGAAGGAATGTCGAAACAATATGGTTTGGACATTCGCAATTTTTCTGAAGTAACTTCGATCGACCCAGAGGGTAAAAAAGTTACGGTCAAAAATCTCAAGACGGGTGAAGAATACGACGAATCATTCGATGACCTAATCATCTCGACTGGAGCAAAACCAATTGTTCCACCAATCAAAGGCTTAAACGAGGCTAACAACGTTTTTTCATTGAGAAATATTCCTGACATGGATCAGATCAAGGATTATATTTCTAAAAATAATGTTCAAACAGCGACTGTGATAGGTGGGGGATTTATTGGCCTAGAAATGATCGACAATTTGAAAAAGTTGAACTTAGATGTTCAATTAGTTGAGATGTCCAATCAAGTCATGCCTAATCTTGACTTTGAAATGGCCCAACAACTTCATTCGCAGATCAACTTGCACAATGTGAATTTATACTTGAATGACGGATTAGCTGAATTTCAAAATCATGGCCAAGAACTAGTTTTGCAAAGTGGTCAAAAATTACAGTCAGATCTGACGATCTTATCGATCGGTATTACTCCAGCTAGCGATTTAGCTAAAGATTGTGGAATTGAACTAGGCGTGAAAAATTCCATCAAGGTCAATGACCACTTACAAACTAATTTCCCACACGTTTACGCTATCGGAGACGTGATTGAGGTGACTAATTTAGTTGACCACACGGAGACTAATATTCCATTAGCTTGGCCTGCAAATCGTCAAGGTAGATTAGTAGCCGACGTTATCAATGGTATCCCAGCTGAATATCTTGGAACTCAAGGAACTTCAGTCGCAAAAGTATTTGAACTAACGGCAGCTTCCACTGGCGATAATGAAAAAACGCTCAATAAACAGGGTATCAAATATCATGTGATCCACATTCATCCTAATTCCAGTGCGGGATATTATCCTGGTGCTAGTCCAATTAATTTGAAACTGCTTTTTAACGATGCGGGTAGGATCTTGGGTGCTCAAGCAGTTGGAACTAAAGGTGTCGATAAGCGAATTGACGTCATCGCTACGGCCATGAAATTAAAGGCTAAGGTAACTGACCTAGCAGGATTTGAACTAGCTTATGCACCACCTTATTCAAGTGCGAAAGATCCTGTGAACTACTTAGGCTATGTTGCTGACAACATGATGAACGGTCGCGTTAAGACGATCGAGTGGACAGAAATTGATAAATTGGTTGAAGATGGTGCCTTCATTCTTGATGTCCGTGAGGATTTCGAATTAGCGACTGGAAAAATCGAGAACAGTACCTTGATCCCACTGAATCAAATTCGTCAAAACTTGCACTCATTGCCAAAAGACAAGACTATCTATGTATATTGCCAAGTCGGTTTAAGAGGCTACAATGCCGCTAGGATTTTGGAAAATGAGGGCTTTGATGTGGTCAATATTGACGGTGGATTTAAGACTTATAAGATCGCCAAGTATCAAATCAATAACAAGCCTTTTAAAAATAACCAATCAGCTACAAGCACAACTCCGGTTGCTCAAACGAGCGATGAAAACTTAAAGACGATTGAAGTGGATGCCAGTGGTCTGCAATGCCCTGGTCCTATTTTAAAAGTTAAGCAACATATGGATACGATGTCTGATGGTCAAAAGATGGTCGTTAAAGCTAGTGACTTTGGATTTAGTTCAGACATCGAATCTTGGGCTAAAAACACTGGTAACACTGTCTTATCAAACAACATCGAAGGTGATACTGTCGTTGCAACAGTCGCAAAGGGTGACAGTAGCGATACGTCAGTTGTCGAAACTAATACGGACGTTAAAGTTCCGATGCAAGAGGGTGTCCTTCATGAAACTAAAGAAGGAGCAACCATGGTCGTATTTGATGGCGATATGGATAAAGCCTTGGCATCGATGATCATCGCAACCGGAGCAGCTGCTATGGGTAAAAAAGTTACGATTTTCTTCACCTTCTGGGGCTTGAACATTCTCAAGAAGAGAAAGATCAAGAAGCATGGTCTGGCAAAAATGTTTGATGTAATGTTGCCATCAAATGCTGATAAATTGCCGATCTCGACAATGAATATGGGCGGCGCCGGATCAAAAATGATAAAATCTGTTATGAAACAGAAAAATGTTGATCCATTGCCAGTTATGCTGAAAAAAGCCAATGATCTCGGCGTTAAATTCGTAGCATGTACAATGAGCATGGACATCATGGGCATCGAAAAAGAAGAATTGTACGATTTCGTCAACTTTGGCGGCGTAGCAACTTATCTTGGCGATACTGAGCAAGCTAACTTAAATCTATTTATTTAATTAAGTATGAAAGAGGATTATTATGAGCACTAGCCGTGACCTAGAACAACAAAAGAAAGTTATCAATCGTTTAAAACGAACTGAAGGCCAAATTCGTGGTATCCAAAAAATGATCGATGACGACAAAGACTGTATGGATATCATGACTCAATTGAGTGCGGTCCGTTCTAGCATTGACCGTGTGATGGGCATGGTAGTAGCGACTAATTTGAAAGAATGCGTCGAAAATCCCGATGTAGATCCAGCTGAACAGTCGAAGAAATTGGAACAAGCAATTAATATGATCGTACGCAAATAAAAAAGCCACTTCCATTCAATTTTTTTCCAAGGTGGAATCCAATCGTCGTCAGTTATTTTAGTTTTCCTAACTAGAAATTACTAAATGTATTAAAATTACATTAGGTTAATTTATAAGCGGGGTATGGAAAATGAAGATAAGTGGATATGAGGATCTACGTGTTCAGAGGACGATTTCGAGCATTTATAAGGCTTTTGAACAGTTGATTTGTGAAAAAGAATATTCAAAAATAACGGTCAAAGAACTTTCTGAATTAGCCCAAATAAATAAGAAAACATTTTATCGTTATTATCCAACGCTCGATGATTTATTGACCGAGATGCAAGCAAAATACGCTGAGGCTTATTTAGAAGAAGTCAAAGAATTTCAGTATCCTCGGGATTTAGCTAAAAGCGTTAGGACATTCTTTACGTATTCAGCTAGTCAGGGCAAGGCCTACGATAGGATAACCTCTAGTGCGGGTGGCGGTTATGTTGGCATTCGGCAACAAATGATCGATAATGTAATGAATTCGACCTGGGGCGAGTCTAGAGAATTTAATTTAATGGAAGATTGGCAAAAAACAGTTTTACTGAATTTTGTTGAGCAAACAGGATTAAATATTTATAAACAGTGGGTCAATCAAGGAAAACACGAACCACTGGAAAAAGTAATCGAGTCTGCTATCCTCTTAATGCAAGGTGGAGTTGATAATTTTCTAAAACAAAATAAATAACGAAAGCAGATATTTCAAGCAAATATCTGCTTTTTTGCTGCCTTTTTTTCAAATCTGCTAACTTTATGACACTGTTTTTGAAAAAAGGTTACTTATGTCACTCATTCAAAAATACTGCCCATTTTTTTGCAAAATAATCCATTGCATAATGAACTCATCGCAAAGGAAAACAACGAGGCATAGCAATGACAACAAAGATTAGTGAAGAAGAAAAAGTCGCTTCAATCGTTCGTCAACAAGTTCAAGGGATGATCGACGGAGACCTGAATATTTTAAATAAAGTAATCTCACCGCAAGCACATTTTATTCATATTACGGGAACAGACCAAACTAAAGCAGAATGGCTAAAACAAATAAAAATGGGACGGATGCATTACTTCGGCAGTAAAGAAAAGTTGATGCAAGTTGAGGTCAATGGAGACGTTGCTCAAGTCATTTCTAGAAATGAATTAGATGCTAGGATTTACGGATTTCGCAATACTTGGCCACTTCAGTCAAGAACAGAATTAAGAAAAGAAAATGGCCAATGGCAGATCGTAAAGTCACAAGCCAAAATGTATTAGGAGAAGAAAAGAATTATGACAAAGAGAAGAATGGCAATTGCAACAATTGCTTTGTTAGTTGCTAATTTCATGGGTGGCTTAGATGCTACCATCGTTAATACTGCTTTACCTGCCATTACCAGTGATTTAAATGGCATAAGACTAATAGGTTGGATCAGTTCGATTTTCTTACTAGGAACAGCTGTTACAACTGTTTTGTGGGGACGAGTTGGCGAGATCATTGGGAAAAAGTTAACCTTCCAAATTTCCGTACTATTATTTGTAGTTAGTTCGGTTGTGGGTGGAATGTCGACTAATATGATCATGCTGATTATTGCTCGTGCTTTCATGGGTATTGGTGCAGGTGGAATGGTTTCTATTCCATTCATTATATACGCAGATCTTTATCCCAATCCTTCTGAGCGCGCTCGAGCTCTTGGCTGGGTCACAGCATCATACACACTATCAACAGTTGTCGGACCGCTGATTGGTGGTTGGTTAGTTGACGCACTTTCATGGCACTGGGTATTCTTTATCAATTTACCAATTGGAATTATTTCACTACTAATGCTCCAATTTGCATATAAAGAGAATCGTAGTGAAACAACCGACAGATCATTTGATTATTTAGGGTCAGGAATGTTGATTTTTACCTTAGTCGTATTGTTATTTGCCAGCGATTCAATTGCTTCAAGTATGACTAGAACAATTATTTTATTAGTGATCGGGTTAATTTTGATGGTTACTTTTTACCGAATCGAATCATCAAAAAAGAATCCTTTAGTACCAACGGAATTGTTGAAAAATTGGCGGATCCAGTCTCAAAACGTAATTATGTTTTTGATCAATGGATTCTTTATTGGATACAGTGTTTACGCCCCAATGTGGTCACAAGGTTTGCTGGGCACTAACGCTACTTATGGTGGTTTGACCCAAATTGGTGGTTCAGTTCTTTTACTATTAGGAACTCGTTTAACAGCTAGATTAATGCCAAAGATGTCATACAAAAACATTGTAATGATTGGTAGTGGCAGCATTTTGATTTCTGCGCTGGCCATGGTTTTAGCAACAAAGAATGCTCCGTACTGGTGGTTACTAGTCAGCGGTGCCTTTGAAGGATTTGGTATGGGTCTTTCATTTACACCTATGCAAGTTTCACTGCAAGACGGCGTAAAAAAAGAATTTATTAGTGTATCAACTACATTTGGATTATTGTTTAGAACTTTAGGTCAAACATTTATGTCAGCTATCTTTGGTGCAGTTTTGAGTATCAGCACTGCGAGTCAAGTTAACAGCAGAATTACTGGGCGAATGATCAATAAACTTACAGATGCATCAACAGCCAAGACTTTGCCACAGGATCTATTACCGCAATTACGGACAATTTTATTTAATGGTATGCATACCATTATGTTGATTGGTTTCATCTTAGTGATCGTTGCTATCATTATTAATTTCACGAGAAAAGAACCTGTTAAACAACCTCGATAAAATTTAATGTCACGGTTACCAAAAATGAGTGGCATAAGTAACCAAATAATAAATATCGACCATTTTTTTATGAATAATCAGATCTCATAATAAAGCTTGTAAACAAATGAAGTTTAAAAACAGAGGAGATTTATATAATGAACACACAAGAAATTTCAGATCGTATCGAATTAAAGGAATTAGTAGATTTATTTTCAAATTACTCAGACACTAAGGAAAATGACAAACAAATTGCGCTGTTTACTGAGGACGGCGTAGTCAATATTATCAATGACGGTAAAGTGAGTTTTACTCTCAACGGCAGAAAAGAAATTTTTAATGCATTTAGTTCATCAATGGATGAATATTCATCAGTCTTTCATATGAGTGGACAACAGACTGTAGAATTTGTTGATGACACCCATGCTACAGGTGTGGCATATAACTATGTTGTTTTAGTTAAAACCGATGAGAACAACAAAGTTGTTACAACCAACGAAGGCGTTAGATATCAAGATAAGTATGAAAAAGTTGCAGGTAAATGGCTAATTGCTGAACGTAATTCAAACTTTATCTGGCATACAGAAGATATTAAATAAATAGATTGGAAGATTGTTTTATGAAAAAAGTATTAATTATTGGAGCAACTGGATCAATCGGCAACGCGGTTCGACAAATGTTTTTACAGGCTACGGATGCTCAACTAACCTTGTTTTCTCGCAGAGCAGATAGATTAAAGCTGGATGATACTAGAGAACAAGCCGTTTCAGGTAATGTAACAGATGATGCAGTATTAAGTTCAGCAATCAAAGGTCAAGATTTTGTCTTCGTTGCACTCAGTGGCGACATGAAAAGTTTTGCAGTACACATTATTAAAGCAATGGATAAAGAACAAGTAAAACGCTTGGCGTTTATTACCACTATGGGTATTTATCAAGAGATACCATCATGGTTAGGAGATTCGCCAGAACCTTATAGTAATGGAATTTTAAAACCTTTTAGAGAAGCTGCTGATCTGATCGAAAATTCAGATCTAAACTATACGATCATTCGCCCAGGCTGGTACACCAACGGTCCAGTGAATTATCAAATTACTCAAAAAGGAGAACCATTTGGCGGTCACGATGTTTCAAGAAATAGTATTGCCGATTACGTCGTTAAATTGACTCAACAAACTGATTTAGATAACAAGTCAAGTGTTGGAATTAACGAAGCATAATAAGGAGAAATTATGGATAAAGAAATTACTTTGAATAATGGAATTGAAATGCCCACTTTAGGATTCGGAGTCTTTCAAATTCCTGATTTTGATGAATGTAAAAAGTCCGTTTTAGAGGCTTTGAATAATGGCTATCGTTTGATCGATACAGCCGCAGCATATTTGAATGAACGCGCAGTTGGCGAAGCTATTAAAGAGAGCGGCGTTGACCGTAAGGATATATTTGTAACAACCAAGCTTTGGGTTCAAGATGCTGGTTATGAGAATACTCAAAAAGCAATTGAGGCTTCATTATCAAGGTTAGGTTTGGATTATATCGACCTATATTTGATCCACCAACCACTTGGTGATGTTTATGGTTCATGGAGAGCCATGGAAGATGCCTATAAGGCTGGCAAGTTAAAAGCTTTGGGTGTTGCTAATTTTGAAAACGATCGCCTACAAGATTTGATGATGCACAACGAAATCAAACCAACTGTTGATCAAATTGAATTACATCCATTTTTTGCTCAATCAGAACGAGTTCAATGGTTATTGGATAACGATATTGTCCCTGAAGCTTGGGGACCATTTGCTGAAGGCAAGAAAGGGATTTTTACCAATCCCACGATTAAAGAAATTGCTGATGAATACAATAAAACTAATGGACAAGTTATTTTAAGATGGTTGAATCAACGAAATATTGTTGTGATACCTAAGTCTGTCCACGAAGCTAGGATCATTGAGAATTCACAAATTTTTGACTTTAATTTAACTGACGAAGAAATGAAACAAATGAGTACTTTAGATGATGGAGTAAGTTTATTTGGAAATATGCATGATCCAGCTACTGTTAAACAATTAGGTGGAGCAACTTTTAATATCAATTAGAAAATAAAAAGCCTCCCGAGGGAGGCTTTTAAAAATTAGTGGATAACTAAAATAATTGGTTATCCGCTTTTTTATTACAACTATTCTTGGACTTGTTGACGACGTTTTAAGTATTCCTTTCCGTAATAAACTCCATAACAGAGAAGCAAGAATGGAATCATATAGAACAGTGCCGTGCGTTGGTTTGGATCAAAAATTATCAAGACGCAGGATAAGAAACTCATGATAAATGCTGCCCAAGGTACGACTGGATACCATGGAGTCTTGAATTTTAGTTCTGATACTTTGTGTCCTGATTTGACGAATTGACGTCTGAAGTTGATCTCGGATAAGGCGATTGCCATCCAGACGATGACAACAGCTAGTCCCGAAATCGACACTAGAACTAGGTATACTGTTGAGGCGGCGACCACACTTGATACTAAGGCGAGAATTCCACCTAGCATGCTCAAGCAGAGAGCAATCATTGGGACGCCACGACGATTGGTTTTGGCATATTTCAAAGGGATCATACCTTCGTGAGCCAGCGACCAGAGCATTCTGGTTGAAGCGTAGAGTCCAGAGTTTGCGGCAGAAAGGATGGCCGTTAAAACAACGAAATTCATTAAGTCCCCAGCAAATGGCAAGCCAATACTCTTAAAGACTAGAACAAATGGGCTTTGGTCAACTCCGGCTTTTTGCCAAGGAATCAGCGATGACATGACCACGATACTTCCGATAAAGAAGATGACTAGTCGTAAAAGCGTCGTGTGGATTGCTCGAGGGATGTTCTTAGCAGGATCCTTAGTTTCACCAGCTGTAACGCCAATTAACTCAGTTCCTGAAAAGGCAAAGTTAACGGTCAGCATAGTAGTGAAAACAGCTTTGAAACCATTTGGAAAAATTCCATCTTTATATAGGTTAGTAAACATTGGTGCGTGAGAATAGCCTTTGATGTGAATAGCGCCAAAGATTGCTAAAAATCCTACGACAATGAATAATACGATGGCGATAACTTTGATGCTTGAAAACCAAAATTCTGTTTCAGCAAAAAATTTTACTGAGAGGGCGTTGGAGACAAAGATCACGATCATAAACAGTGCGCTCCAAGCCCAAGTAGGCGAGTGCGGGAACCACTGCTGCATGATTAATCCGGCAGCGGTAAATTCCGAACCCAAAGCCACCGTCCAGGTCAGCCAATAGAGAATGGCAACCGTGAATCCAGTGCCTGGTCCGATATATTTATCAGCATAGACATGAAACGAGCCAGTTTCTGGCATTGCTACCGAGAGCTCTCCTAAACACAACATTACTAAATAGACTACAATGGCACCGATGGCATAGGCGAGGATCGTCCCGATCGGACCAGCTTCATGAATGGTATATCCGGAGCTTAGAAATAGCCCGGTTCCGATAACTCCACCTAAGGAGATCATTAATAGGTGGCGCGATTCCATATTTCTTTTTAAACTAACATGTTCTTTATTTTCGTTCCCCATGGGCGACCACCTTGCATAAAAATTCTGATTAGAATATCATTAAAAAAGTTTAATAATATTTACTGTAAACTACATGAATATATATCGCAAGATATTAATATCCTTAAAGGAGATGTGAACATGGCTGATTTAATTTCAGAAAATCTACAAAATAGATCTGGACTGGTGATCGATGGTGCGATGGCTACAGAACTAGAGAAATATGGTGTTGATACTGATAACGACCTTTGGTCGGCAACTGCCCTGATTGAAAATCCTGAGGCAATTACAGCCGTTCACAAAAGTTATTTTCAAGCTGGTGCTGATGTAGCAATCACCAATACCTATCAAGCAAATGTCGACAAGTTTATTAAAATGGGCTTGAGTAAAAAAGCTAGCAAGAATTTGATCGTTAAAGCAGTTGATTTAGCAGTTAAAGCTCGAGACGACTATTATGGAAGTTTAAATAAGGAACAAAGAGATAAAAGAGCAAAATATCCATTGATTGCTGGAAGCGTTGGACCTTATGGTGCTTATTTAGCTGACGGCAGCGAATATCGGGGCGATTATGACCTGAGTGAAAAAGAATATATGGACTTTCATCGTTCAAGAATGGAACTGATAAACCAAGCTGGCGTCGACTTATTTGCCTTCGAGACAATGCCTAATTTTTCCGAAACTAAGGCCTTAGTGGATTTGCTGAAATTGGAATTTCCTGACCAACATGCATGGCTTTCATTTAGTATCAAGGATGAAAAGACACTCTGCGATGGCACGCCATTGCAATCAGCGGTGAAGTACTTCAATGTTTTTGATCAAATCTCTGCCGTAGGAGTTAACTGTACGACTTTAGAGAACATTGAAGGTTCTGTTAAGACGATCAGAGCAGTCACCGACAAGCCAATTGTGGTTTATCCTAACAATGGTGACATTTATGATCCTAAAACCAAAACTTGGACACCGAATCCACAATCGGATACATTTAGCAATTTAGTCCCAAAGTGGATGGCAGCTGGTGCACAACTGATCGGAGGATGTTGTCGAACAACGCCAAAAGATATCAAAGAGATCGCCCAAATAATAAATGAAAAATAGACTGTAAAAAAAACATCCATGAAAATGGATGTTTTTTTAGTACCACAATTTGTAGAATGTAAACTCTTACCAATACAATATATGGTGTCGTGATTGTATGTTCCCACAATATGTTCCATGTGAAACAATCGCTCTCAAAGCTGTGAAAACAAAGAAAAACAGCGGTGGTTTACAACTCTATTTCAGTTGAAAATGCGATGACAGCATCACCAATGATTTTAACTTTAGTAGGCCGACCGTTATCGATTGAAACACGGACGACCATTGAACCAGGACGGTTGATTTTTTCACCCTGTGCAATTTGAAAACCAAACGAACGTCGATTTTTTACAGGAACAACTTGATTTTGAACTAGGTAGGCTCCTAACGGTCCGTTGGCGTTACCCGTTACGGGATCTTCATTGACGCCAATAGCAGGTGCAAACATTCGGCCGTGTATTAAGGGTGTTTCATTTGGGTCAACGGTGAAAGCATAAAAACCATTGCATTTTATTTCTTGGCTGATTTTGGACAATTTGTCTAAATCAGGCTCAAGCTTGTTTAAGTCGTCAAGACTATTGATCCCGACCATAACTTTCGAGTGTCCTGTGGAGGCAATTTCAATTGGACAGAAGCGATTCATTTGGGCAACTGATAATCCCAAGGCATCAATGATCTGGTATTGGATTGGCAGATCTAGTGGCTGGCTGATCTCAATTTTTCCCTGAGTCATGATGACTTTGTAGCCATCATCTTGCTTGATAACATTTACGGGGACGTTTCCAGCTTTAGTTTGTTGAATAGTTTTTCGAGTATCCCAATTATTTTCAGTGGCCAAAGCATAATGAGCTGCAATCGTAGCGTGACCGCAGATTGGAACCTCAGTCGTTGGCGTAAAAAAACGAACTTGGATGTCAGCTAAGGGGTCAGACGCTGGCAAGACAAAAGCAGTTTCTGAATTATTCAATTCACGAGCAATCTGCTGCATTTGTTGGTCAGTTAAACCGTCAGCGTTGGTGACGACACCAGCCGGATTGCCTGAAAAAATATTTTTAGTGAAAGAATCGATTTGATAGACGTGATATTTTTTGGTCATAAGATAACTCCGTTTGATAAATATTGATATTGACTACACTTTTTTAAAAATCCTATTGACTTAGAGTGCACTCGAAGCACTAGGGTGTAGTTGCTAGCGAAAGGAGGCACTTACTTAGGTTATTCTTCGCGCAAAGTTATATCGTAACCAGCTTTTTGCAAATTATTAATATGGTTTGTTCCCCAAGTACAGAGGCTGTCGAGTACTGGTCCTAAAGTTTCTCCATAATCGCTCAGTGAGTAGACTACTTTGGGTGGGACTTGGTTGTAAACTTTACGGTCAATAATATGGATCTTTTCCAATTCCCGTAATTCTTGAGTCAACATTTTTTGACTGATGTCAGGGATCAATCTTTTTAGGTCGCTGGGGCGTTTTGCTCCGTGGCGTAAGTGGCAGAGGATGACTGGTTTCCATTTTCCACCCATGACTTCCATCGTCATCTCTACGCCGATGTTGTATGTTTTTCTAGTCAAAATTTTTACCTCGCTAATCGTTGCTAATTCTCAATACTTACTTTTTGGTGCTTATGATACATCAAAGTGGGTACTTCCATATGAAGACATATGCTTATAAGATACATCATGCACGGCGATTTGTAAGAAATAAAGCGTTAGTTGCAAATTGTCACTACTTATAAGAAAAGAGAAATCAACATGATCGAATCATTACAAGACAGAGTTAAGTTAAATAACGGAACAAGTATTCCAGGATTAGGGTTAGGCGTTTTTCAAATCGAAAATGACGATACAGCAGATGTCGTTAAGACGGCGATCGAAAATGGCTACCGCTTGATTGATACGGCCCATATTTATGGAAATGAAACTGCCACAGGCGAAGGTATTAAAGCTGGTTTAAAATCAACAGGACTGAAGCGAGAAGATCTATTTGTAACATCTAAGGTGTGGAATGATCACCTCACATACGATGAAACGATCGCAGCCTATAACGAAAGTTTGGAAAAACTCCAACTTGATTATTTGGACTTATATTTGATTCATTGGCCAGGAAACGATGCTTATGAAGATTCATATAAGGCTTTAGAAAAATTGTATAAGGATGGAAAAATCAAGGCTATCGGCGTCAGCAATTTTGAAGTTCATCACCTGGAAAACTTGTTGTCATTTGCTGAAGTAGTCCCAGTTTTGAATCAAGTGGAATTACATCCTAGGTTGGCTCAAAAAGAATTGCGTGCATATGCCGCTGAACACGATATTAAGATCCAAGCTTGGTCACCATTAATGCAGGGCAAGCTTTTACAGGATGAAATAATTTTGGAAATTGCCCAAAAGCATGGTAAGTCAGCTGCCCAAGTGATCTTACGTTGGGATATTCAACAAGATATTTTATTGAACGTTAAGTCAGTCCATCAACAAAGAATGATCGATAATGCTGATGTGTTTGACTTTAGCTTGGATTCTGAAGATATGAAGAAGCTGAATGGGATGGATGAGTCGCTTCGAGTTGGCCCCGACCCAGACGAATACGACTTTGATTAGACGTTACGTAACGATGCCGCCGAGATTTAAGAAACGTTTTTAGAGAAAAGGTCTATTAAAAAGATTGTTAAATTGTGAACAATCGATTTCTGTTATAATAGACTTTATAAAGATTTTTTTAAAATAATTCACAAAAAATATTTTGATTGGTCTATACGTTATAAACGTTGTCAAGACAATGATTACGTCACTTTAATATTTGAAAAAGACTTATTTTTTTAAAAATTTTCTAATTATTTGATTGACAAATGAAAGCGTTTGAGTTGAAATAATTGTAAAAATAAATCGTTAGTCTACAATGATTTTGTAACTTTGGACTCAACAGATATTTTATTTTGGATAGGATTTAGGAGGAATTAGTATGGCTTATAAGACAGTTAATCCTTATAACAACGAACTTGTAAAGGAATACCCAAATGCAACTTCCGAAGAAATCGAAAAGGCTTTGAGTACAGGATACGCATTATATAAAAAATGGTATAACGAACCAGTTGAAAGTCGTGCAGCAACCCTACATAAAATTGCTGATTTATTGAGAAAAAATGAAGACGAATTAGCTAAAATTGCCACGATCGACATGGGTAAATTATATGGAGAATCAAAAGGCGAAGTTGAACTTTGTGCTATTATTGCGGACTACTACGCAGATCATGGCGCAGAAATGTTGAAACCAACGCCAATTTCTAGTCGCAATACAGGTGATGCTGAGATCTTGCACCAAGCTACTGGTGTCTTGATGATGGTTGAACCTTGGAACTTCCCTTATTATCAAATCATGCGTGTGTTTGCACCTAACTTCATGGTTGGTAATCCAATGGTCTTGAAGCATGCATCAAACACTCCAGGATCAGCTGCAGCTTTTGAAAAAGTTGTTCAAGATGCTGGTGCTCCAGATGGTTCGTTAACTAACTTGTTCGCTAGTTACGATCAAGTATCTGATATTATTGCTGATCCACGTGTTCAAGGCGTAGCTTTGACAGGTTCAAAACGTGGTGGTCAATCAGTTGCTGAAAATGCTGGTAAAAATTTGAAGAAGAACTCAATGGAGCTCGGTGGTTCTGATGCCTTTGTTGTCTTATCTGACGCTGATGTTGACAAGGCTGTTGATCTAGCTTGGAGAGTTCGTATCTACAATGCTGGACAAGTATGTACTTCAGATAAGAGATTCATCGTTGCCGACAACTTGTACGACGAATTTTTGAAGAAGTTGAAGGCTAACTTTGAAAAGTTGGTCCCAGGCGACCCAATGGATCCTAAGACAACTATCGCTCCAATGAACTCAAAACGTGCCAAAGAGAAGTTGCAAGGACAAATTGACAAAGCCGTTGCCGGTGGTGCTAAAGTTTACTATGGTAACGAACCAATCGACTTGCCAGGACAATTCTTACAACCAATAATTTTGACTGATATCGACAAAGATAACCCTGAATTTTACGATGAAATGTTTGGACCAGTTGCCCAAGTATTCAAAGTAGGTTCTGATGAGGAAGCCATCGAATTGGCTAACGATTCAGAATTAGGTTTAGGTGGAATCGTTGTTTCTGAAGACCCACAACACGGTAAAGCCGTTGCTGAAAAAATCGAAACAGGTATGGTCTTTGTAAACTCGTTCTTAGTATCATTGCCAGAATTGCCATTCGGTGGTGTAAAGGGTTCAGGTTATGGACGTGAAATGAGTGCTCTAGGCCTCACTGCCTTTACAAATGAAAAACTAGTCGTAACAGCCCAAGACCCAGACTGGAAGAATCCAGCCGGTGGACTAGCAGTATTTGGCGGCAAGTAATAATAGATAAATGAAATAAAACAATTAATAACCAAAAATCCTCTCTGGATGCAAAATATTCAGAGAGGATTTTTTGTTGTGCTATATTTAAATTAATATTTTAATCACATTGAGGGGATGTGACTCTTTTGACTCTGATGATCTCGACTTTCATCTTAGTTTTAGCAGCCGTTATTAGTATGTTCATATCGCAAATATTTCCAAAAATTTCTGTCAGTTATATTGCGATGATTGCCGGAGGGATTATTTCGTTTTTTCCAATGATGGGCGATCGATCTGATTCATTTAGCTCGGAATTATTCATCGGGTTAGTGGTTGCTCCGTTGCTGTTTTTTGAGGGGCAGGCAACGCCGTTAAATTCCGTAGGTAAGGAAATTCGCCACATTATTCAAACAGCGGTCATTTTAGTGGTAGTTTGTATGATCGTTTCTGGATTTGGCGTGGCACTAGTCGGGGGAATTGCGTTGCCACTAGCATTCATCCTTGCTGCTGTCGCAACTCCGACCGATGCGACCGCTATGGATTCAGTCACGAACGGTTTAAAAGTGCCACAAAACGAAGGCACCTTTTTAAAAATGGAATCGTTGTTCAATGATGCTACAGGTATTATTTTATTGAATATGGCTATCCTTTGGTATGTAAATGGCTACATCAATTATGGAGAGACTTTGATCGACTTTCTCATTTCAGCCGTCGGCGGAGTCTTATTTGGATTTGCTGTCGCTTGGGTCATGGTGATGTTTAGACAAATTTTGATGCGGACATCGTACAACTCATTGAATGCACAAATGTTCTTGTATGTAATGACGCCATTTGTTTTATATTTCTTTTCAGAACAGATCCACGTTTCCGGAATCATTGCAGTCGTCTGTGCTGGATTAGTCCACAATGCTGAAGCACAGCGCAGTAAATTATTGAACGCCTCACAAATTCATTTAGGCTTTGACCTTATCTCACTGATTACCGAAATTTTTAACAGTATTGTTTTTGTTATTTTAGGATTTATGTTTGTTCGGATCATGGAAACAGAACGACTTAGTCTTAATTCACTCAACTGGGTCCTAATTGGTTTCACAATTTATGTGATCGACGTGTTGGTCAGATATATTTATGGAAGAATACGTTTGAAGTTCAGTAATCGCTCTGCTTGGATATTTTCGCTTGGTGGAGTCCATGGAGCAGTCACACTTGCATTGGCATATACGTTGGCAGAATTTCATGTTAAGAGTGGAGATTTTAATCTTGTCTTGATGGCTGCCTGCGTTTTGATCATTTTGAGCTTGTTAGTTCCTACCTTTGCCTTTCGCTTTATCTTGGATAAAGACGTTACTGATGAAGACGCGGATAAAGAACTTGATAAAATTCGAGTCGAGATGGTCCATAGGGCTCTCGCTGCTGTCGATAAGATGTATTTACCCGACCGTGTCAAAAAGTCCGTTAAATTTGATTTAATGACCCAAAAGCAGCGGACTAGGGCACGAGACTTTACGCGAGCTTGGCTTGAAGTAGTTCGACATCCAGAATTCACTGGACCGGAAAAAGAACTGGAAATGCGTGCCTTCATGAACGCTTTGTCAGTCGAGAGAGACTACTTAGATATAATCTCCCAGAGTGAAGTAAAGTATCAAAACTACGTCTTGCAACTGTATAACGAAGTGCTGTTGGCGGAGACACTGATCATCGAGCCAAATACCGTTGCTCCAGAACAGGAAGAAAAGACTGAGGATTAACAACCGGTATCCTATAACTAACGGTTATGGGTCACAAATAAAAAAACACAGAAATATTAATTTTTGAAATTGATGTATAATAGTTCATGTATTCACATAATTAAAGGGAATGGGGGTGTCAGAGAATGGAAATTGAAGAATTGATCACGTTATTGTATCGGTTGAAGATTGCTGATTTAAACGTGAGCGAAATTTTTAAAAACCAAAAAGATATTAATTTAACTCGATACGTTTTGTTGCTGTTTCTAAATCGACATGGTGAAATGACCCAGACAGATATTCAAAAAGAACTTCAAATTAACGGATCAGCAATTTCTCGGCATCTCAAAGACCTTGAAGATAAAGGGTATGTTAGCCGTTCGCGTAACCCAGAGAATAATCGTGAAGTGATGGTTGAGTTGACAGACTTTGCAAAAAAGACTGTCGCCAACTGTGGGCATACTCCTGAAGATAAAGAATTAGTTTCTGAATTTAACGAAAAATTCTCTAATGATGAAATTGTACAATTATCCAAATTATTACAAAAATTAAGTGATCTAAAAATAAATTGAGTTCAGGGATGAACTCTTTTTTTAAAAAATAGATTGTGAATGTATTTACAAAGTTAATCTGTTGATGTACGATTGACGTGTCAACAATTGATATGTCAATTATAAATAATTATAAATTTTGAGGAGATACTTATTATGGATGCCACAAAAAAGAATTTAGTAAATAATGATTTTTCAGATATTATGTTGAATCGTCACTCATACAGAAAATTCAAAAAAGACGTTAAGATCTCAAATGAGGAAATTTCAGAAATGTTAGAAGAGGCTATCTCAGCACCTTCAGCATGTAATTTGCAATCATGGCATTTTGTAGTCTGCAACACACCAGAAGCAAAGGAAAAGGCTCATTCAGTTATGATGCCATTCAACTACCCACAAGTAGACTCAGCTTCGACAGTTATCTTTATCCTTGGTGACACACAATCGCATTACAAGTACCGTGATGTTTGGAACAAGGCCGCAGAAAATGGTCAAATCACCGTTGAAGAACGTGACAAGGTATTCAAGACATTCTTGCCACTCTATGAACATGCGGACCGAAGTTTCTTGGAAAAAGATGCAACTTTGGACGGTAGCATGGTGGCCATGCAACTATTATTGCTAGCTCGTGCACACGGCTACGAAGCAAATCCAATGTCAGGCTACTTCTTCGACAAAGTAGCTTCAACATTTGATCTTGATAGCGATAGATTTATTCCGGTAACAGCCATTGCTATTGGTAAACCAGACGAAGAATATACTAAGTCAGTACGTTATAGCGTTAAAGAAGTTACTGATTTTATCTAAAATAGACATAATAATAGCGATGATCTCTGATGAGGTCATCGCTTTTTTGTGTCAGGACATGCCTTCTTTCGCTCTTATTGAGCGGAAACGCGATAAAATTCACTGAAACCTACGACATAAGATGAGCCAACACTCCACTGGCCAGCTACGTATTGGCTCACCTTATGTACCGGTTTCAAAACGTGGCCTTTATCGCTCTTATTTGTTACGGGTTCTCAATTTTTGGTTCATCCTTTTTGCATCTGCCCAATCTGCGACGTATAGTCCGACCCAGACTAAGATATATATGATCAAGAATCCGAAGAAACTTGCTATTAGATTTTTGTTAAAATTTGGCCACCACTGATTGAATATACTGGTTATTGTAACTAGACCGAAAGTTACGATCAAATGCAGTGAGCGAGTTATGAGAGGGTTCCAGTCCAATTCAAATATGCTTGAGACTAATCCGATCAAGGCACTCATAATTAAAACGCTAATGATATTAGTCCTAGTTATCATATGACTATTTCCTTGAGTTGCTAGTAGGATCAGATAGGTTAAAGAACCGATCAGTAAACCAATTAAGGTATATCTACACATTTTTTTCAACATAATTACATCCCCAAGTTTTCTTTTAATTCTGATAAATATTTGCGGCTAACAGTCATTTTTAAATTGTTTTTCAAAAAAGCCGTCATATTTCCTGAAAATGAAGCTTCTAATGACAATAAATAATTCAGGTTAATGATGGCATTTTTTGATATTTGCAAAAAATCATCGTTTGTCAATCGTTGCAACATCGTCTTTAATTTACCTTTGAGTTGATAATTATCCGTGATAGTGTAAACAGTCAATTCATTTTCATAAACTTCGATTGCAATGATCTCTTCAGTTGGTACCATAATCACTTTATCGTTGATCGATAATGGAACGACCCCAAAATGATTATCAAGATCAGAAATTGAGTTGACTAGCTTTTGGACATCATCAGATAGTTGTTTAGCTGATACTGTAACTTCAATTTGGCCTTCAGATAGAATGTTATTTTGTTGATAATTGACGTTTATTTTCATATTCATCCCTTAAATCTTGTTAATTACTATTTTCCTATTATATCGATAAAGAACCAAAATTAAGACTAATAGAATTAAAAATGACCACAATAATATTTTTAAATCATTTGAAAAATTTGTTTCTACGACAATACCTAAGTTTTGTTTGAATTTGAGTAAGGAATAATTTGGAAGATTATGGAAGTCAGAATTGATTTGTTTTTTCATTAGTATCTGTCTAAACAGGGCTGCGTTGTACGGTGCAGGCGTCAATTTCATTAAATTTTGGGCAAAAGTTGGGAGTACTCCTAAGGGCATATAAACTCCAGCAAAAAATCCTGATGCAGCACTGATGATTGAATTGATGTGACCAACGGTATCAACGCTTTTTACTAATGTGAACAACACCATATTAAAGGCGCTCCAGACTAAACTGCTTAAGGCCATTATTCCTAAGACGGGCAAAATAATATTAGTATCAAATGGCAATGAATCTTGAGTTTGAAAATATAATTGCATAACGATAAACATGGCAATTTGCATTAACATACCAATGATCCAGGCACTGAATAAATAGCTTAAATGTATCTTATTGTACGAAAGGTCCGTCAGAATCAAGTCTGATAAACGGCTACCTTCGCGGTCTTTGACCATTTGTCCCAAAGCACTACCTGTGGTGGTAATGGCAGTAACGGTCAAGGTTCCGCCGATAAGCCATTGATCAAGTAATACATGTGCATCCTTGAGAGTTACCCAACTAGTCACCATGTTTTGCTTCAAAAAAACTAAGTAGAGTACAAATGAGATCAGAGCCCCCAGTAATGAAAAGAACACCTTACTTTTACTGCTAAAAAACAGTTTTAAATTACGATTTATCAAACTTATCATTTTGAATTTCCCCGATTTCCCGTTAATTTTAGAAAAATATCATCCATATTTCCACGGCGATATTCGAATCCTTGTATTTCTTGTTTTAATGAATCCAATAAATTAATAGCATCATTTTTAGTAGGTATAAAAACAGAAACGTCATCAGCATTGATTTGATATTGAAAATTTTTGACTTGTTGTGGCAGGTCATTTTTTGAATCTAGTTGCAAAGTTAAAACGTTCTGCGCAAAATCCTGTTTTAGATTGTTGACCGTGTCTGCTGCGATGATCTGTCCGTGATCGATGACATAGACAAAATTAGCTAATTCTGCTTCTTCTAAATAATGAGTCGTTAAAATTATGGTTAAATTTTGATTTTTACGAAGCTGATTTAATACATCCCAGATCAATGATCTAGTTTGAATATCTAGTCCCGTCGTGGGCTCATCCAGAAACAGAATCTTGGGATTATGGATCAAAGCTCGTGCAATATCAACGCAACGTTTTTGTCCACCAGAAAGTGTTTTGTATTTTTGATTCATTAGCGGTTCCAATTGAAAAAGCTTGATCCATTTTCTTAGATTGTTAGTGTGATTTCGATACATTCCATAACGACTCTGCAAATTTTGTTTCACTGTTAGGTCGTCATCTAGAACGCTCTTTTGAAAAACAACGCCGATCTGTTGATGGTATTTGGTATCAGTTGGTTTTAGATCATCAATGGCGATCTCGCCGGATGTTTGAGGGATCAACCCTGTTAACATATTGATGGTAGTGGATTTTCCAGCCCCATTAGGTCCTAGAAATGCGACTAAATCTCCTTCATTAATAGTTAAGTCGATATTATTAACGACTAGTTTATGGTCAAATTTTTTCGATAAATTTTTAACGGATAATTGCATTGCTCTACCTCCTAAGCTGATGCAAGTATAGGGCGGATAGCATTTGGCGTATCAAGAATGTAGATGAGTGGTCAAAATTAATGCTTAAGTGGATAAAATTGAATTCTAAAATTTTTTCAGGAAATCTCTTGCCTTACACCTACTATAAGGTAGTACACTACTTTCAACTTAATTAGGAGATAGTAAAAATGAAGACTACAGATAAAGTTTTGGTTGTTGGAGCAACTGGCTATACGGGTGCTTGGCTGATTGATACATTATCAGGACTAGGTTTTACTAATATCACCGGTACTTACCGCAGCGAAGAAAAAGCGGATTATATGAAGGAAAAGTATCCAGATGCCACTTTCATCAAGGCTGATTTATTGACTGATGATAACTGGGCAGAGGCGACAAGGGATGCTAAATGGATCTTTAATAATTCGGCCACCTTTGATCCTAATGACCAGACAACTGAGGAAATTTCACAGACTAAGGTCAATGCCGTAGAACGACTTTATCAGTTTGCTAACGAGGCAGGAACTGTTGAAAAAATCGTTCAGTTAGGTTCCGAAGGTGGGGTCTCTTATGGCAATACTGATCCTAATAAGACGGTATTTAATGAGGATGACTGGACTGATCCAAAGACACCAGGTTTGGCTGACATTTTCATGATCATCAAGCCATACGAAGAAAAAGCTGCTGATGATTTCATTGCTAACGATGATAAAAATGGCTCTGGAATGAAACTAACAGTTTTACATCCGACTAGTATCATTGGGCCTAGCGTAACCCCATGGCAACACGATATGATTTACGCTTACCTTGCAAATGATGGCTACATCGCAGAGAGTCAGATGTATAGTGTAGATGTTAGAGATCTTGCCAACATGGAAATAACCTTAATGAATGATCCGAATACGTCTGGAAAAAGATATTTGGGTTCTGGAATGAAATTGATGCTTTCGCAATTAGAAAGTATGGTTCGTGAACACTATTCAGATGATGAGTTAAAGACAGTCTTTGGAAGTGTTGTGAAGGTAATTCCTGGTGAAGAAGCTGCGGCGATTTTAGCCCCAGTTTCGGATACTCAATATTATCGAGACTTTGTTCCCCGTATGCTGGATAAAGTTCGTTTAGAGACTAAGTATCCGGATGTCTATCAATATCAATATACTGATCCACATACCACGGTCTACGAAGCAGTCGACAAGATGTTAGCAGACACACGTAACAAAATGAAATAGGGATGACTATCACATGCGTAAGTTGATAAAATGGATTTTTTTGATGACTTTATTGTTGATTACAACGGTCGTAACGGTTGCTTGCTCTAATTCTTCGAATCAAAGTCAGGTAACGACAAAAGAAGGAGCCAGGATGGTACCGACGTTATTTTTCCATGGTTACGGCAGTAGTACTAATGCTGAGAATCAAATGGCAAATGCTGCTGTTAAAGCTGGAGCGTCCAAGACCATTATCAAAGCAATCGTCGACAAGGATGGAAAGGTCACGTTAAAGGGAGTTATTCCCGCTAGTGAAAAGCACCCAATCGTTGAAGTGGGATATGAAAATAATCGCAATCCCAATTATCATCAAGACGGTCAGTGGGCAAAAAACGTGATTGTCAAATTGCAAAAAGTTTATCACATCAAAAAATTCAATATGGTTGGTCATTCAATGGGTAACATGGCGATTATTTATTACATGTTAGACAATCATAATGATCACAACTTACCAAAATTACAAAAACAAGTGGATATTGCCGGACACTACAATGGTATTTTAGGTATGAATGACAAACCTAATCAAATGCAGCTAGATGCCAACGGCAAACCAACAAAAATGGATCAAGATTATCGGCAACTGACAGCACTTCGTAAAACCAAGGCTTATCAATCGGTCAAAGTTTTAAATATTTACGGGAATAAAAATGATGGAACCAATTCTGATGGACGTGTCAGCAATGCTTCGTCTAAATCATTAAAATATTTAATCGGAAATCAGGTTACGTCTTATCGTGAAAAAAAGATCATTGGTAAAAACGCTCAACACAGCAAATTGCATGAAAATAAGCAGGTCGACCAATTATTGATACATTTCATTTGGAATAGGTAGTTACATAAAATAGCCAACTAGCATATGTTAGTTGGCTATTTTGATAATTTTTTACACATTTTATTAAAATAAAAATAATTATTTATTTTTCGGAAACCGCTTTCTTTTGTTTTGTGAATCACGTAACATTGTTGATTGGATGGAACATGTTTCAAAAAATAACGGGGGGTTATTTCATGAATAGCGTTTTATGGAGTTTATTAACGTTAGCAGTTTCCTTAGTTGCTTGTTACTTGATTTATTTACTGAAAAATAAATCAAATTTCACGTTTGCTTCGGTTGTTGCCTTACTTATTGGTGTTGTGATCGGGATTGCATTTAAGGGGCACACTGATTACATCGCTGTTCTCGGTACGATCTATACACGGGTTCTATCAATGATGGTTATTCCATTATTGCTTGTTTCATTGATCAAGAGTATTTACTCAATGAAGACAATGACGGAACTAAAAAGTATTGGGGCCAAGTCGGTCTTTTGGCTACTGTTTCAAACTATGCTAGCTGCCATCGTCGGAATGGCAATGGCAGTTCTTTCAGGAATTGGCAAAGGCGGACATCTCAGTATCGTCGATGGTTACAAACCAGCTGAGATTCCTCCATTTACACAAGTTTTGACTGATTTATTTTCAGATAATCTATTCAAGTCCATGGCAGATGGCAAGGTAATACCAGTCGTATTTTTTGCAATTATCGTTGGTATTGCAGTCGTTGCTCTATCTTCAAAAGATTCAAAATCAATGGTGACGTTCAAGCACTTTATTGATGATAGTCACAAAATTGTTTACAAGATCATTAGCGTTATCATCAAGATCTTGCCATACTCAATCATCTTCTTGATGGCAGATACAGTTGGAACGAGTGATTATAAAGCACTCACTCCACTACTAACAATTATCGTATTAACATTTGTTGGCTGCTTCTTCCACATCTACTTTACCGATACGCTTTTGCTCAAGTTTGTTGGTAAAACTTCACCAGTTAAATTTTTCAAAGGAATCGTGCCTGCTCAATTAATGGCCTTTTCATCGAGAAGTTCAACTGGTACATTGCCACTTTACGTGGAATGTTTAACGAAAAAATTGCATGTGCCAGAAAACATCGCTAACTTCGTTGGTTCATTGGGAACAACGATGGGGATGTCAGGATGTGCCGGGATTTGGCCACCGCTTCTTTCAGTTTATGCAATTCAATCAATGGGCGGACATATCTCATTGACGCAAGCTATCGTCATCATTGTCTTATGCCCAATCATTTCATTTGGTACAGCAGGTGTTCCAGGTGGTGGTATCATGCTTGCTACTGCAATGTTTGTAACCTTGGGATTACCAGTTCAATTGATCAGTATCTTCGCTGGTATCGACGCATTCGTTGATATGGCAAGAACGACAACTAATGTAACCAGTTCAATGGTTGCAGCAAAATTAGTTGCCAAATCAGAAGAGAAAAGAAAAGCTAAATTAGCAGCTGCAGCAGTATAAAAAATAAGAGTCAACTGAGAAAAATCTCGGCTGACTCTTATTTTTTACTGTGATGCAAGTTATTAATAGTTATTATCTTTGATATATTGACGTGCCCATGCGAGCATCTTAGCATCTTCTTCAGCATCTTGTGAAGTTAAGATTTTTGGACCGTCATCGGTAATTGCTAGTGTGTGTTCATATTGAGCAGACCAGCTACCATCAGCGGAAACGTAGTAGATCCAAGGGTCATTCTTATCTTTGAGAGTATGATCCTTGATCTCCCAAGTTCCTTCGTTGATCATTGGTTCGATCGTAATTGTCATACCAGCCTTGAGACGGAGTCCCTTGCCTTTTTGACCGTAGTGAAATACGTCGGGCTTTTCGTGCATTGTAGGTTGGATACCATGTCCGATCAATTCACGAACGTCGCCGTAGTCGTGTTTATTTTCAGTGAAGTCTTGAATGGCAAAACCAATGTCGCCTAAGCGATTGCCAACAACACTTTGGGCAATTCCTAAGTAGAGCGACTTCTTCGTAACGTCCATGAGATCTTTGGTTGATTGACTAACGTTTCCAACGGCATAGCTCCAGCAAGAATCGCTTTCGTAACCATCTTTGTTAACAGTCATGTCAACTTTGACGATGTCGCCTTCTTTAAGGATCAAATTTTTACGTGGAGTACCATGTGCGACCTCATCGTTGACGTCGACACAGGTTGCGTATTTATAGCCTTCAAAGCCTTTTTCAGAAGGCGTGGCACCATGTTCTGTGATATAGTCGTTAGCAAAAACTTCAATGTCGTATGCTGACAAACCAGGTTTGATCATGTCGCGAAGTCCTAGATGGACACCTGCCAAAACCTTACCAGATTCACGCATACCTTCAATTTCTCGTTCTGATTTTAATGTGATCATTTAATTTAGTTCACCCCTTACACGTTATTGTAGAACATTAAACTCGAATAGAAAAATATTGTTGTTATACATTTCATTAATTATACGCCTAGAAAAAAATTTTACCTCTAAAAAGATTTTTGCAGTGTTATAGTACTTAATATAATTATATTTATATTTCGGGGAGAAATTATGAAAAAAGCAGCAATTGTTATGGGTATCGGCGCATTAGTTATTTTAGCAGGATGCGGCTCGAATACTACGAATGGCAAATCAGGTAATAATGAACCAACGTCTTCGAAATCGGTCAATGAAACAGGATATCAAAAATTAAGCAAGGCGGATCAGAATAATGTGAGCTTCAAATTTGCCGTTAGCAAGGATGAAGAGAGCTCAAATTATTCGATTTCAGGAACGATCAAGAATAATTCTAAAAAGGTCGTAACGATCGATGAATCGTATTTCCATTTGGTTAGGGGTAAAAAGAGCATTAAGTCAGCATCTAAAGAAAAAGTTTCTGTGAAAGCAGGGCAACAAATTACAGTAAACGAGCTGTTCAAGAATGTCGACAGCAGTCTTTTGAGTAATGGAAAAGTATCAATTCAATACTTTGATTCAGCGAATGTAGTCGCAACACCAGATTTTTCAGATGATATTGATACTGGTGATGAAACAGATCAAACTGACAATACGAACCAAAGTACTGGTGATACGACAAGCGATAACGATTCAAATGACTCGCAAGATACTTCTGGCAATATTGTAGATAGTAGTGCGAAAGCAATTTCACTATTTAATGGTGCAGTCGGTGAGGAATCTTCCGTGACCGCAACAGACAATGGAAGCGATGGCTATACAATTAATGATAGTGATGGCAAAAGTGTGGGAACTGTTATGTATAACGGCGATACGATTGTCGTTAATGGTCCTATGATGTCATACGACGAAAACCCAAATGCATAATTTAAAATACAGTTATATACATATAAAAAACGCATGAAGCTATGAAAAAGTTTCATGCGTTTTCATTTGCTTTTTTCATCCTTAAAGTAGACTATAAAAGATGTTTACAAGTTTTGCAGAATTGGTTCAAAAATCACTAAAAATACTTTTGGACTTTAATCATTCTATTGCTGGAATTTATTTATAATTCTTAATTAACAAGATAAATAATAATAAATCGTTTTCCAATAAAATGAGGATAACAATGAGTAAAAAAATATTAATTGGCATCAATTGGTTAGCTGCAGGAATATTGACTTTAGTATTGTTATTTGCGGCGTTCATTCCAGAAGCCTTCCTTAACAAAGAAAATTGGGTCCAACCTCCAGTTCTGATCATAGTCTCAATTGGTCTATTGATCATTATCAATGGTATCCGCAAGGGTGTCGATTTGATGACGCCAAAGATGTATCGCTGGTCATTAATAATCGTTGGTGCCTTGATTTTTATCGCTCAACTTTTTGTCGCACTTAGCTTTATTGATGTTGCAAGAGCGGATAGTTATTTTGTTCGTGAGCAGGCAATTGCCTTAGCTAGAGGCAGTCAAGTATGGCAGGATTATTTCAAAATTTATCCTAATAATGTCAATACAGCGCTATTTGAAGCGTCTTTGATCAAGCCATTTTTGAAGTTAGGAATTACTCAACCTTGGCCATGGCTAAATATTATTAGGTTTATCTGGATCGATACCGGATTACTTTCCGGTCTATTTATTATCAGACGTTGGAAATATTGGCGTCCAGCAGCCTTGTTACTTATGATCACTTGGCTATTGAGCGTTCCAGTATATAGTTTTGGATTGTTCTCATACAATGATCCATTGATTATGCCAATGGCGTTAAACATTATCGCACTGGGATTGATTTTCAAAAGTCATCATGGAAAAATTAGATGGCTAGCAGGCATCGGAAGCTGGCTCTTATTAGCTTTATCAGTTGTAATGAAAAGCAACCAGATCGTGCTTTGGATCGCTATTTTTATCATCTTAGTCATTGGTTCATTCGCAAAAATGGTTGACTGGAAGTTAGCCCTGAAATGGCTAGTCGGAAGCGTTATAACGCTAGTCTTATTCTTTGGGATGTTTTCTGGAATTGCCAAAAACAATGGCTATGTCAAAAGTCCTGACCAGTCAACGCCAGTAACTAGCTGGATCGCAATGAGTTTGAATCCACAGACTCAAGGTCAATACAACGGAGCGGATTTTTATTCAGTCCGTTCAGCCAAAACAGCGACTGAAAAAAAGACGATTGCTAATGACAAGATTCGCGAGCGTGTTTCAGAAATGGGTCCGATCGGATTAACGTCTCACTTTGTTCAGAAGTTAGGAGTCTTTCTCAGTCACGGAGACTTTGATGCCATCAACTTGAATCAGCAGTGGGTCAAAGCTCCATCAGAATTTATTAGCCATCAAGATTCGGATCGTTTCTGGGCCTTGTTGGTTGCACAAGTTGGATATATTACCTTATTGTTAGGAATCATTTGGAAATTATTCACCACTCGCAAGCATCTACTAGTAACGTCATTATTGAGCATGTTCACGCTAGGGTTAACCGCATTTCACGTTCTGATCTGGGAAGTTGAACCGCGTTATGCCTTGCCATTGTTACCAATTATTATGGTCTTAGGAACAGTCGGCTGGTCGTCCGCACCACAGTTTAGTTTCAACACATCCAGAAGAGTGGCAGTCAGTGGTTTGATGGCTGTGGGAATTATCTTGAGTACTTTCAGTCTGATTCAAACCACCAACTTGCAAGCATCTCAAACAACCTCTGTGGACCTTCAAGGTATTGGTAGTTACTTCGATCCGAAGTCAGTTCAAATCAATCCTCATGAAAAATACGATTTTAACGTTCCTGTCAGAGGTCATAGTTCTGATCGAATCGATCTAACTTCAAGGTCCAAATCTATCGTTACAATCACAGTCAGTGATAACGAAAAGGTCATTCGCAAGGTGACCGATGAAGCTAAGTCGACTCAAACTGTGAAGTATCCAACCACCACGGCTAGAAACTTGAAAATTTCGATCCTCAACAATAGCAATCAACCAGTGAGCTACACTGGTGGGCTTTCCAGCTATTCGTTAACTAGTGGCAAGATATTGCCAAGTCCGCAGATGAATCTTAAATGGTACGTGGATCAAACTCATCGTGCGCCGCTTGGAACCATCAGAAGATTGACGCCAAGAGAAATGGACTCATCGACCTTGATCATCTTAAACGCTACGTTATTTATGACCGCAATTTTAGTTGTAACGTGGTCCAGACGAAAAGTCATTATCAGAATATTTTCACGTAAAAGAAGATTTCGTTAAAAAAGAGTATCAGGATATTCAAAACCCCTGATACTCTTTTGTTGTGAGCTATACAGCAGCTCAAAAATTTAGAAATCAATTTCTTTTAATACTGACGAGTTCAGTGAAAAATCTTTTTACAGTCGCAGGTTGAAGAATTTGGGCCGTTTCTTTTAATTGTTCGATAAGCGTATTGTTATTTTGAAATAAATATTTTAATGATATGGTAAATGCATAAACAATTTTTGGGGGAAATATTAATGAAAAAAAGCATTATATTAATGGGGATAATTTCGGCGATGCTTCTGGCGGGATGCAGTTCCAACTCTAGCTCGTCTAATAGTGCAAACGATCCAGCTAACGTAAGCGGCAGTACTTCAAACGCTTATCAAAAGTTGAGCCAACAAGATAAGAAGCAAGTGAAGTTTAGTTTTAAATTAACTCAAGAAGATAAGAACAAATACTCAGTCAATATGACGGTGAAAAATAACTCATCGAAAAATATTAGTTTAAAGTATGCCGATTTTTCTTTGATCAGAGGCGATGAGACTATTAAATCTGATAAAAAAGGCACCACGACGCTTTCGCATGGACAAGCAATTACTATCAACCAACTATTTACCAAGGTTTCGACTACCACGTTGAGCAACGGTCAGGTCAAGATTCAATATCTAAACTCTGACAATATTGTTGCTAAACCAGATTTTTCAGACCAGATCAACGTTGATGACAGCGATGACCAAGACAGTTCGGATACTAATGCAAGTTCAAACAGCAGTAGTCAAACAACTTCATCGAACGATGATTCTCAATCTGACAATAGCAGCGATTCTACTTCGCAACAAAGCGACCAAGTGGTTAAACGTGCTGATCAAGCAGAAGATTTGTATAGACGTGCTACTGGTACTTGGAGTGGGGGACTCACAGTTCAAAAAACTTCAGGCGGATGGAATATGATCTGGGATACTGGCGCTAACGGATATGTCGATAATAATGGAAATGTTACAAGTAGCCAAGGGGTAACCACTACATATGATGAAATGCTGCATGCACAACAAAACGGTGGACCTGTTAAACCTTAATTTTAGAAATCTCTCGATACTGTCGAGGGATTTTTTTATTTCCAGCGCTCAAAACCTGTCAGATCACAAATATCAGGGCGTTGGATAATGCCAATTTTTTCAAAATGTTGCTTGGACAATAATTTTTGCATCGGGATGTTCTTCTCGTGGGTATCAGTACGAAGGCTGTGGATGTCGTTTTCAAGAGCTCTCTGCCATGCAAAATCCAATAACTTTGATCCGATGCCATGACCCTTAACGTCGTTGTCGACAGCTAGTCGGTGAATGGTCTCGTAATCTCCATTTCTATTCCATGTACCAGATTGAATGTTATCGTATTCCGGTTGTCTTAAAAAAGTTAGCGTGATGCTGCCGACAATGTTTCTGTCCTCAATCGCAACGAAGCATTCTTGATTTGAAATGTCAGTCATTATGACTTCTTTTGATGGATAACCATTTTGCCACTGGTCAATTCTTTCAGCTTTGAAAAAAGCTTGTGCCTGTTGAATCAAGGTCATGATTTTAGGTAGGTCAGTTGATGTAGCTGTTTTGATTTTCATAATAAAACCTCCATATTGTATAAAAAAAGGCTTGATCAAAATGATCAAGCCTTAAGTTTCTAAGTAAGATTAGAATTCGGCATTTCCTGGTGTTCTTGGGTAAGCTATAACGTCACGGATGTTTGACATACCTGTTAGGTACATAACAAGACGTTCGAAACCAATTCCGAAACCTGAGTGAACTGTACCGCCGTACTTACGTAATTCTAAGTACCACTTGTATTCTTCAGGATTTAAGTTGAAGTCTTTAAGTTTTTCTTCTAAGACGTCCATTCTTTCTTCACGTTGTGATCCACCGATCAACTCACCAATTTCAGGAACTAATAAGTCAGCAGCAGCAACGGTCTTGCCGTCGTCGTTAGCACGCATATAGAAAGCTTTGAAGTCTTTAGGATAATCTGTTAAGAAAACAGGTTTCTTGAAGACTTTTTCTGAAAGGTAACGTTCATGTTCAGCTTCAAGATCTAAGCCCCAGCTAACTGGAACTTCAAAGTTTACATCAGCTTTTTCAAGCAAGTCGATGGCTTCGGTATAAGTTATCTGTGCAAATTTTTCAGAAACAGTGTTCTTCAAACGGCTGATCAAGTTTTCATCAACGTTGTCGTTCAAGAATTCAACTTCTTCTTTAGCATGGTCGAGCACGTAGTTAACTACGTATTTCAACAATTCTTCAGAAACGTTGATCTCATCTTGCATGTCGGCAAAGGCCATTTCTGGTTCGATCATCCAGAACTCTGAAGCGTGACGACCAGTATGTGAGTTTTCAGCTCTAAATGTAGGACCAAATGTATAAACGTTTCTGAGTGAAAGTGCGAAGGCTTCAACTTCAAGTTGGCCAGAAACAGTTAAGTTAGTTTCCTTCTTGAAAAAGTCTTGGTTGTAATCAACTTTGCCATCGTCTGTCTTTGGAACGTTGTTCAAGTCTAAAGTCGTAACTTGGAACATTTCACCGGCACCTTCAGCATCTGAACTAGTGATGATAGGTGTTTGGATGTATGAAAAGTCGTGATGTTGCAAGTATTCATGAATTGCAAATGCGGCAATCGAACGGATTTTAAATACTGAGTAAAAAGTATTTGTACGTGGACGCAAGTGAGCGATTGTTCTTAGATATTCATATGAATGAGCTTTCTTTTGTAATGGATAATCAACATCAGAAGAACCCAATTCTTTAACTTCTGTAGCATGAATTTCAAATGGTTGTTGAGCATCAGGAGTTAAGGCAAGTGCACCAGTAACTTCGATCGTTGTACTGATTGGGAATTTCTTGATGTCATCAAAGGCGTCTTCCATATCAGCCTTGGCGAAAACAACTTGAACATTCTTGAAGAATGAACCGTCATTAACTTCGATGAAACCAATTTTTTTAGAACCTCTAAGAGTTCTGATCCAACCTTCGATAGTGATCTCTTCACCATCTTTGTATTCTTTAGTGAATAAATCTTTTGCTGTAACTTTTACCATAAATGGATTCTCCTTTCGATATTGAAGAAGTGCTAGGGAGTGAAAACTTTGGGGTTTGGGTTAGGTGAGGCTTCCGATAAGTGCCACTAAATGCTAAAAAGCATTAAGTGGCACTAAAAAAAGACCCAACATCCCAATAAAGGGACGAAAGGTCTTTCGCGGTACCACCCAATTTGTTTTCATACGAAAACATCTCTACAAGCACAAACATGCTCTCTGGCTGTAACGTGCCAGATCCGTCTAACCCTACTGTTGGTTCAGGCCGATGACAAAAGATGTTTTTCGTAAATACCCGCATGCTAGGTTTACACTGACCCTAACTCACTGAAAATTGGATAAATAGTACTCCTTCTTTTTTAAATCCTATGTATTAAGTTATTGAAAGAGTAGCACAGAAATTTGGTGGTTGTAAAGGTTAAAGACCAAAATGAAAAATTTTAACAAAAAGGTTGCCAACCACATAAAATGGTGTTAATTTATTATACGTGGTCGGCAACATAAAATAAAAAAGAGGTTTTATTAATGAAAAAAGTATTAGTAGTTAAAGCACATCCTGAAAATAGTGAATCTAGAACTTTGAAAGTGTTAAATCAATTCTTGAAAGATTATGAAGATAAAAATCCCGAAGATGTGATTCAAATCGATGATTTATATGATGAGGATTTTCCGGAGTTAGGTCCGGATCAATTTGAGGCATGGTCATTAATGAGAAATAATGATAGTTTGCAAAAATTATCAAAAGACGCTAAATCTAAGATAGATTTATACAATCAGGCAATTGATCAATACATTGATGCTGATAAAATTGTCATCGCAAATCCTATGTGGAATATGATGGTTCCGACGAAATTGAAGTCATGGATCGATGCTATCAATATTGCTGGAAAAACTTTTAAGTATACAGCAGATGGTGCTGAACCTTTGGCACCTGGTAAGAAAGTTATTCATATCCAATCAGCAGGCGGTTTTTATGAAGGTAAAGACTTTGGAAGCCAATATATCAAAGGCATGATGGAATTTCTAGGTAGTCAGCCAGTTCAAAAAATCAGTGTCGAAGGCATGGATCATTTCCCTGAAAAAGCTGAAGGTCTAATGCAAGAAAGTTTATCAGAAGCTAGAAAACTAGCCACAACATTTTAACTGGAGGTAATAATTATGGAAACAGTACGTAATGTTGACACCCATGGGAATACTTATAACCGAACTTTTCTGATTTTATCCGTATTGCTTGGTGGCTTTATGACCGTTTTGACAGAAACCTTACTCAATAATGGATTGCCTGCGATTGAAAGAAGCTTTGGAATTAGTACTTCAACAGTACAATGGCTATCTACCGGCTATTTATTGGTAATTGGAATTATGGTGCCAATTTCTGCAACTTTGCTATATAAATTTAAATCAAAAAGTTTATATCTTAGTTCTATTTTGATTTTTTTGATAGGGACTAGTACTGCTTATCTTGCACCAAACTTCTCCATATTATTAATTGGTCGTTTGATTCAAGCAGTTAGTGTCGGGATTATCATGCCATTCATGCAAAATATTATGGTCATGATTTTCCCTCCAGAAAAACGTGGTATGGCGATGGGGTTAACAGGAATCGTAGTGGCACTTGCTCCAGCAATCGGACCAACTCTTTCAGGCTGGATCGTTGATAATGCAACATGGCGTGACCTGTTTGGGATTTTGATCCCAGTTTCAATTTTAGTAATCGTTTTAGCATATTTTGGTATGAGAGATATTGTAGAAACTACTAATCCAAAATTAGATTTAATTTCGGTTTTAGAGTCGACAGTTGGTTTTGGTGGCATCCTTTTGGGATTTTCAATTATTGGTTCTGGAAATTTAATTGTTAGTTTGAGTGCGTTAGTTGTCGGAGCAATCGGTATAACGTTGTTGATCAGACGTCAGTTAAAAATAAAAATTCCAATGTTAGATATGAAAGTTTTCAAGTCGAGTATTTTTACCAGAACTACGTGGCTAAGTAGTATTGCTAATATGTCATTGTTGGGGATGCAATTATTAGTTCCTTTGTATCTTCAGTCAGTATTTCAGACTAGTGCGCTTACCGCTGGATTAGTAATGTTACCAGGAGCATTGATGATGGGTATTGTTAATCCATTGGCAGGTAATTTGTTTGATAAATATGGTATTAAAAAATTGGCTATCACAGGTTTCTCGATTTTTACAGTTGCAACAATCGGATTTCTTTTGATTGATCCAAATACTTCTTTAGTTCTAGTATCCATTTTGTATGCTGTTTGGATGATCGGTATTTCATTAGTAGCTATGCAGCTAGCAACAGCAGGAATAAATGATCTTGCTCCTAATTTAGTCGCACATGGAAATGCCATTAATACGATGGCTCGACAAATTGCTGCAGCTATTGCAACGGCGTTATTAGTTTCTATTTCTAGTATCGGTGCAAAAGCAATGGTTGCTTCTGGTACAATTGGAGCAGAACTTTTTGGTTATCGTTTAGCTTATTTAACGGTTGTTATCATTTCAGTTATCGGATTAATTGGAACTTTTAAGTTGAAGAATAATCAATCAAGAGAGGCTTAATTATGAATGAAACTAATTTTCCACTGGGAAATATTATTATTGCTTTGGTATCATCTCATCGAAATTTGACTACGCAACGAATCAGAAAATTGGGTTTATACCCAGGTCAAGATATGATCTTGATGCAATTGTTACAACGAGATCGACAGTCTCAAAATGAACTTGTTCAATCCCTTTGCGTTGATCATTCAACAATTGCTAAATCAGTTAATAGATTGATGAAAAATGATTTGGTTGTAACTGTGAAATCAGAGATCGACAAACGAGTTACTTTAGTAAGTTTAACCTCTAAAGGAAAAGACATTGCTCAGCAAGCACAAGATGTCTGGGACGACGTTGAAAAAATTGCTACGGGTGATATGTCATCGGAAGAGGTTACTTCATTTTTAAAATTATCAGAAGAAATGGTAAGAAATTTCAATAATGCGATGGATAAAAAATAAGGTGAGGGCATCTTATTAGGAATGATATGTTGCCAACCACCTTTTAATAGAGGAGAACATGAATGCTTAAATTATTAAAACGTTTGAATAAACGTGAATATGGCATGATATTGGTCAGTGTTATTTTTATAGCACTTCAGGTTTGGCTAGAATTAAAAATTCCTGATTATATGTCTGTCCTGACCCAACAGCTAGAAACCAAAGGTACCACGGTCTCGCAAATACTGTCACCAGGAATGACGATGTTGCTACTATCGATATTGAGTGTCGTCGCATCAGTGATAGTTGGTTATTTCGTCGCAAAGATTGCTGCTGGATTTACGGCACGTTTGCGTAAAGACACATTTAATCAGGTCATGGATTTTTCTCAAGAAGATTTGAAAAAATTTTCTATCCCCAGCCTTTTGACCAGATCGACAAATGATATTACTCAAGTGCAAACCTTTGTTGCTATGGGACTTCAGGCAATTATCAAAGCACCAATCACGGCAATTTGGGCAATTACCAAGATAGCAAACAAGGGATGGCAATGGACGACTGCCACTGGAATAGCTGTTTTACTATTAGTCTTGATGCTGACCTTCATTTTATTAATGGTTCAGCCTAAATTTAAGGTAGTTCAGGGATTAACTGATCGACTAAATTCAATTACGCGTGAGAATCTAAATGGTATTAAAGTTGTCCATGCGTACAACGCCGAAGATTATCAAAATGAAAAATTCGATGAGGCAAATAACAATTTAACCAAAACAAATTTATTTGCTTATCGAGTCTTATCATTAATGAACCCCGGAATGACCTTCATTTCCAGTGCCTTGACTTTATCAGTTTATGCAATTGGAGCGGTAGTCATTGAGGCAGCTGCTCAAACACAAAAGCTAGTATTGTTTGGTAATATGATTGTCTTTTCTTCATACGCAATGCAAGTTATCATGGGATTTTTGTTATTGTCGATAATCTTTGTTTTGTTACCAAGAGTCAGTGTATCGGCAAACCGTTTGAATGAAGTGTTAGATGTAAAGCCTTCTATTCAATATCCAGAACAATCCGGTTCAGAAGATAATACAGAAGAATCAGGAAAGATTGAGTTTGATAACGTTGGTTTTAAGTACCAAGGAGCAGAATCTAGTGCTCTAAAAGATATGAGTTTTACCGCTAATAAAGGTCAGACAATTGCTTTTATTGGATCGACTGGGAGTGGTAAAAGTACAGCACTACAGTTAATATCCCGTTTGTATGATGCGACGAGTGGGTCAATTAAGATCGATGGCAGAGATATTAGAAAATACACTGAAAAAGATTTGAACGATAAAATTGGGTACGTGCCACAAAGTGCTGTTCTTTTTAGTGGAACAATTAGATCTAATATTGATTTTGGTACCAAGAAAAATCGAAAAGCCCTAACGGATGAAGAAATTTATCAAGCATTGGATATAGCTCAATCTAAAGATTTTGTGATGGATAAGGATAAACAATTAGACGCACCGGTTGCTCAAAATGGCGATAATTTTTCTGGAGGTCAGAAACAAAGATTGGGAATTGCCAGGGCTGTCGCACGTAGACCGGAAATTTTATTATTTGATGATTCATTTTCTGCATTGGATTATGAAACAGATGCAAAATTGCGCCAAAGCTTAAAAGAAAAAGCTGGTAATATTACCAAAATCATTGTTGCCCAAAGAATCAGTACTGTTATGGATGCTGACCAAATCATTGTCCTAGATAATGGTGAAGTCGTTGGGCAAGGAACTCATCAAGAATTATTAAAAGATAATCATGTTTATCAAGAAATAGCTTACTCACAACTTTCTAAGGAGGAATTGGCTAATGGAAAATAAAAAGATTAGTTTAATGGCCGGTATTAAAAAATATGGTCAAACTTATATTAAATATTTGATCTTAGCAGCAATCTTCTCCTTGATCGGTAGTGTGGCAACGGTAATTGGACCTAGTCAATTGAGTAAGATCACCAATTTGATCTCGGCTGGACTGCATTCAGCTATTAATGTGCCAGAAGTGTTTAAGATCACTGTAATATTAGCGATTATCTACATTGTGGGAGCGATATTTAATTATTTTCAAGGTTTTATCATCGCGACCGTCACACAAAAATTTACACAAGGATTAAGGTCGAATATTAGTTCCAAAATTAATCGATTGCCATTAAAGTATTTTGATACCCATGACCAAGGGGATACTTTAAGTCGAGTTACCAATGATTTGGATACTTTAGGACAATCGCTGAATCAAAGCTTAGGAACGGTTATTTCGTCTACATTATTAATTGTCGGATCAATCGTTATGATGCTAATTACCAATTGGATACTGACATTAACAGCGGTAATTGCCGTATTGATTGGTTTTGTATTAACTATTTTGATCATGATGAGATCGCAGAAGTATTTCAATAATCAGCAAAATGGTCTGGCTAATGTTTCCGGATTTCTAGAAGAGACTTATAGTGGCCAAACTATCGTTAAAACTTATAATAATACTGATAATGCTTCGAAAAAATTCGATCAACTCAATAATAATTTGTACGACAATGTTTGGAAATCTCAATTCTTATCAGGAATCATGCAACCACTGATGAACTTTATCGGTAACTTTGGTTACGTTGCCGTAGTTATTGTAGGTTCAATTTTAGTTTTGAACCATGTGATCACAATTGGTGTTGTTGTTGCTTTTATCGTATTTGTAAGAATATTTACCCAACCGTTATCACAAATAACACAAGCTTTTTCAAGTTTACAATCCGCTCAGGCAGCTATGAAACGAGTCTTTGAATTCTTGGATGAAAAAGAAGTCGATGATGAGATGGATAAACCTGATCAAATAGTTAAGACTAAGGGTCAGGTCGATTTTGAACACGTAAAATTTGGATATGATAAAGATAATACAATCATCAAAGACTTTGACGTTCATGTAAAACCTGGTCAGAAGATTGCAATTGTGGGTCCGACAGGATCTGGGAAAACTACGATCGTCAGTTTGTTGATGAGATTTTATGACCCAGATAGTGGGAAAATCAAGATTGATGGGATCGATACTCAAAATTTACAGCGTAGCAATGTCAGAGAACAATTCGATATGGTATTACAGGACACATGGTTATTTGAAGATACCATCATGAATAATCTCAAATATAATCAATCTGACGTAACTGATGAACAAGTTAAAAGGGCCACTAAAGCGGTTGACATCGATCATTTCATTAATACTCTACCAAATGGCTATCAGACCGTTTTGGATGACTCAGTCAGCCTTTCTGCGGGTCAAAGGCAATTGCTTACTATTGCTAGAGCTTTGATCAGAAATAAGTCGATGCTAATTCTAGATGAGGCTACTAGTTCAGTCGATACTAGAACTGAGGAGCAAATTCAAAAAGCCATGGATCTGCTGACAGAAAACCGGACCTCATTCATTATTGCTCATCGCCTTTCAACAATTAAAAATGCTGATCTTATTTTAGTTTTAAAGGATGGCAAGATAATAGAACGAGGTACGCATGGACAATTAATGAAACAAGCAGGTTTTTATTCTAATTTATATAACAGTCAATTTGAGATGTAATTAAAAACATACCTATAAGAAGGTATGTTTTTTACTTTGACGTGATTAAATTTCAGTCATAATATTAAATTAGAATTGGATTGTTAATAAATTCGCTAATTAGATGTAAAAAGTGTAGTATTAGTTACCCAAACATATGTTTGGTACAAAGTCCAATGTGACGTCATATATAACTAACTATAAGGTTAATAACGTCACGTTTCACATGAAACATTGTTTCAAAACCCAACCACCTCATGAGGTTGGGCAATATTTTTTAAAAAGGAGGTTCTTTTTAATGAAACAAGGATCGATTTTTGATGATCAAGCTCAACAAAATTCACCCTTAGCTAATCGAGTTCGTCCAACTGATTTTGACGGATTTACCGGACAAAAGCATTTGATTGGCAAAGGAAAAATCTTGCGTGATCTGATTGACCAAGACAAGCTATCATCAATGATTTTTTGGGGACCTCCTGGTGTTGGCAAGACTACATTGGCACAGATTATTGCCCATAAGACCAAGTCACAATTCATTACTTTCAGTGCGGTAACTAGTGGTATTAAAGAGATTCGTGAGATCATGCAGGAAGCAGAAAATAATCGTGAGATGGGTGAAAGAACAGTCGTCTTCATTGATGAAATTCATCGTTTCAATAAAGCTCAACAAGATGCATTTTTACCATTCGTTGAACGTGGCAGCATCATTTTGATTGGCGCAACAACTGAGAATCCATCTTTTGAGATCAATTCCGCCTTGCTGTCCCGATGCAAAGTTTTTGTGCTTAAACAATTGACGGTTGATGATATCGTCGAACTTTTGCATAATGCTCTGAAAAATCCGGAGGCGTTTCCCGATTATAAAGTAGAAATCAGTGACAACGATATTAAAACGATTGCTGAATTTGCTAATGGGGATGCTAGAACGGCGCTAAATACGCTGGAAATGGCAGTTTTGAATGGTAATCGTAAGATCGACAAGGTCGAAGTTGAAGAGGGTACTTTAGGCCAACTGATCAATACCAAATCACTTCGCTACGATAAAAAAGGCGACGAGCACTACAACATTATTTCTGCGCTTCACAAGTCGATGCGAAACAGTGATGTCGACGCAGCTATTTATTGGTTAACGCGAATGCTTGAGGGTGGAGAAGATCCACTCTACATCGCAAGACGATTAGTCAGGTTTGCAAGTGAAGATATTGGATTGGCTGACACTAGGGCACTGTCGTTAGCAGTCGATGTTTTTCAAGCTTGTCAGTTCATTGGTATGCCTGAGTGCAATGTTCATTTGACAGAGTGCGTGATCTACTTGTCTTTAGCACCGAAATCAAACGCAGTTTATGCGGCCACTGGCAAAGCTAAGTCGGATGTTAAAAAAACTGGCAATGAACCGGTACCCTTACAGATCCGCAATGCTCCAACGAAGTTAATGGAAGAATTAGACTATGGAAAAAATTATCAATACGCGCATAATACAGAGGACAAGTTGACTTCAATGAAGACAATGCCACCTGATCTTGAGGGGCACGAATATTATTTTCCAACAACACAGGGGAATGAAGAACGCTTTAAGCAACGTCTAGAATACATTAAGCAATGGCATCAAAATCAGAACCAAAAATAGGGGAACGTCATGAGAGAAAAATACGTCAAAACTAGCAAGCTTCAAATGTCATACGAAATATCAGGTCCAGAAGACGGACAACCAGTTATTTTATTGCATGGTTGGCCTGACTGCGTGAGAACTTGGGATGAAGTGCTGCCACATTTGCATAATAGTGGCTACCAAACTTTTGTGCCATCACTTCGAGGCTTTGGTCACACTACTTTTTTGGATGACAATGCTCGTCGAACTGGAGGTCCATTGGCGTTTGCGACTGATATCAAGGAATTTATCGAAGCCTTAGACTTAACGTCAGTCCGGATCATTGGCCAAGATTGGGGAGCCTTTACCGCGATGACTTTAGCTAGTCTCTACGGTACCGACTTAGTAAAATCGGAAGTTGTCTTGTCCGAAGGGTGGCAAATGTTCAGCCGGATGTCGTTGAAACAAATTAAGGAATACTGGTATCAATGGTATATGACGACTGATCAAGGTGCAGAATACGTTCGCAAACGTCAAAGCGAATTCGCACTCTTCATGTGGAAGGAATGGAGCCCAAGATTTACTATGACTGCACAGAAAGCCCAAACGTTGACTAGTTTTTTCCAAAATGAGGACTGGGCGGAAGTAACTTTGGATACTTACCGTCAACGTTGGGGCGTTAATCCATTTGATGAGGAATATTCTGAGATGGACCGACAATTGAAAAAGTCGGCTCAGATCTTGGTTCCGACTTTGAACATTATTGGAAAAGAGGATAGCTGTACGGATTATAAATCAGCTACCCAGATCTCAGAGTACTTTGAAGGACCTTTCGACCAACAATTTTGGGACGAAGCAGGACACTTTATTCAACGAGAAAAACCACGCGACATTTCTTATGCCGCAGCAGACTGGTTTGATAAATATTAGAAAGGACGAGAATCTTTTGGATTCTCGTTTTTTTGTCGTTAAATGCTGGCATCCTTGGTTGTTCGTTGGCGTAGCCAACATTTTAAACGGTTGCGCACGCGCCAAAGGCGACGTACGTTCCTTTATTTATTTCCCTACTGAGCCGGGGCATCGATTTCCGTCCTCCGTCTAAATAGAGTTAGGTCAAGATCTCCTCGTAGGTTGAAATAGGGTATGCGACTTTTTCATGTAAAAATTATTTACTTGTCTAAATATTTTGGCTAGTGCCTCTTTTACTGAAACCCCGTTTAGATTACTCCTCTCCTTCTGCTCTGGTCGCTTTTATTTTTGATGGTGGAAACGCGTGAAAATGTCTTGAGGCAGGGCACATAAGACAATCCAACACTACGAGGGCGTTACGCGCCCCACTCCGTATTGGCTTATCTTATGCTTTGCCTCAATTCAGACATTTTCACGCTCTGATTCGAAACGCGCAAAAATACCTTGAGGCAGGGCATATACGCTTGCTCAATACTCTGGGGCCAAACGGGCCTCGCCAAATTGATCAATCTTATATTTGTGCCTCAAACCAGGTATTTTTGCGCTCTTTTTTCAAATTAGGGTTTTACCTTGTTGACAAATGTAAACGATGAAGATATTATTTAGTTATTGATTACAGATGTAAACGATATGTGGAGGGATGATTTTGACAAAAATATTAGTACTGATTGTTGGATTGGCAGTTATTGGGTTTATCGTTTGGTGGTTCTTCGGCAAACATGAATCTGCTGAGGTGGCTGCTGACGTTAAAGATAATACGCAAAGTATCGACGTACTCGTCAATGGTGGTTATTCACCAGAAACGGTCGTTTTGAAAAAGGGTGTTCCGGCTGTTCTTAACTTCACTCGAAAAGATCAATCTAGTTGTTTGGATCGAGTGGTTTTTTCAGACTTCGGCGTAAACCAAGCTTTACCGATCAATCAAAAAGAAGAGATTAAGATCGATACTAGCAAGGCTGGAGAATTCCAGTGGGCTTGTGGCATGGATATGTTCCACGGAAAATTAATCATTAAATAAATCGGGGTAAAAATTATGAACGAAAACGTACAAGAAGTAAAAGTTGAAGTTGCTGGTGGCTACAAACCAGACGTAGTTAATTTGAAAAAAGGCGTTCCTGCAAAAATTTCATTTACGAGAACTAATGACCAAGGCTGTTTGGATGTGGTTCATTCTAAAGAACTTGGATTTGAAGAGGACTTACCGATCGATGTGACTAAAACAGTAGATGTCCCAACTGATAAAGCTGGTGAATTTAGCTTTAGTTGCGGGATGGACATGTTCTTTGGGAAAGTGGTGATCTCATAATGTCGATAACAAAACGTTTCTGGATCTCATTACTTTTTTCATTACCAATGTTGGCTAACATGATCCTGATGCCATTTGGTTGGATGATGCCAGGTGGAAACTGGACGCAACTAGCTTTAACAACCGTTATTATGTGGATCTCAGCACGTCCATTTTGGCAGAGTGCTTGGGCTTCATTTACTAAGCACCATTCAAATATGGATACATTAGTCGCAATTGGTACGGTAACTGCTTATCTGTACAGTATCTACGCAATGGCAACGCACCAAGCTGTCTTTTTTGAAAGTGCAGCTTTTGTAACGACATTTGTCTTGTTAGGACAAGTATTTGAAGAGAGAATGAGAAATAATGCTTCAAATGCAGTTGAAAAATTAGTCGACTTGCAAGCTAAAGACGCTGAAGTTATGCGTGATGGAAAACTAGTTAAGATTCCACTTTCAGAAGTAGTCGTTGGCGATATTATCAGGGTAAAGCCTGGTCAAAAAGTCGCTGTCGATGGTGTGATCACAGAAGGTACATCTACTATTGATGAATCAATGGTCACAGGTGAAAGTATGCCTGTTGAAAAGAAGGCTGGCGACAAAGTCATCGGATCAACTATCAATAGCAATGGTACCTTCATGTTTAAGGCTGAAAAAGTCGGCAACGATACGATGCTTTCACAAATCGTTGACCTAGTTAAAAAGGCTCAAAACAGTCATGCTCCAATTCAAAATTTGACTGATAAAGTTTCAGATATTTTTGTACCAGTAGTTTTGATCATCGCAATTTTAACGTTCATGATTTGGTACGTGTTCTTGGATGCATCAGTCGCTAACTCACTGATTTTTGCAGTGTCAGTTGTTGTGATTGCCTGTCCTTGTGCACTGGGTTTGGCTACTCCGACAGCGTTGATGGTCGGAACTGGTCGTTCAGCTAAAATGGGAATCCTCATCAAAAATGGTGAAGTTCTTGAAGCAGTTAACGAAATTAAGACGGTTGTTTTTGATAAAACAGGAACGATCACAGTTGGTAAACCAGAAGTAACTGACATTGTCGGTAATGAGCAAGAAGTTTTATCCGTTGCCACAGGTTTGGAACAATCTTCAGAGCATCCATTGGCATCTGCCATTGTTAAAAAATCTGAATCAATGAACATTAAAACTCCGCAAGTTGCTGACTTTAAGGCTATCGAGGGTAAAGGTGTCGAAGCTCTTATCAATGGTAAAAAATCATTTGTCGGTAACGATAAATTGTTAGATGATGTCGAAATTGGCAAAGAATTAGAACAACAAGTAGTCGAACTACAAGAACAAGCTAAAACAGTCGTCTTTGTTGGCGTTGAAAACCAAGTAGTCGGTTTGATCGCTATTCAAGATGCACCAAAAGAAACCTCTAAAGAAGCAATCGCTGACTTGAAAGCTCGTGGATTAAAGACAGTCATGTTGACTGGTGATAACCAACGAGTCGCTGAAGCAATTGCTAAACAAGTTGGAATTGACGAAGTTATCGCCGATGTCCTTCCTAGCGAAAAAGCTGACCACGTTAAATCGATTCAAGAATCAGGCAAGGTCGCCTTTGTTGGTGACGGAATCAATGATGCACCTGCATTGACAGTTGCTGACGTCGGAATTGCCATGGGCTCAGGAACTGATATCGCTATCGAATCCGGTGGTATCGTACTAGTCAAAAATGATTTGCGGGATGTTGATAAAGCTTTGGCATTAAGCAAAAAAACCTTCAATCGGATCAAACTCAATTTATTCTGGGCCTTCATCTACAACGTGTTAGGAATCCCAGTTGCAGCCGGAATTTTCTTTGGAATCGGCTTAACATTGAGTCCGGAATTAGCCGGACTAGCAATGGCCTTTAGTTCATTGTCAGTTGTAACTAGTTCAATGCTGTTGAACAAAGCCAGAATTACATCAAAGGCAAAAGCAGCTTAAAAAAACGAAACCTGCGGGTTTCGTTTTTTTTATCTTTGTAGGATGTCGTGACGGACAAACGAACGATGTGACGGTATAATAAAAGTATAATTAGGAGGTGTAACAATGACTGAAGAAACCAAATCATTAGCACAAATTATTTTTGAGTTTACAGGGTCAAAAGCTAATACAAGCGATATTGTTTCCAAAACAAATCTCTCGAAAAGTACTGTTTCTGATGCACTCAAACGACCAATTGGTAGAACGTCGTTCGAGGTTGCGACTAAAATACTTTTTGCAAATTCAGTATCGGTTGATAAAGTTGTTAGTCATATTACAGATGAAAAAATAGATCCATCGAAAGTGGAACTAAATTTTGTTAATCAAACGAATACTCCTGAATTAAGTATTATGGGAATAAAATTTTCTAATAAAGAAAATTATTGGAAAGCAAGAGATGGAATCATGAACAATATCTATGAAGGCATGTATCCTACAAAAGAAGATGTTGAGAACTCATACCGGATTCTTGAAGAACATGTTCCGGTCGAGAACGTCGTTGATGACATCATTAAAAAACATCAATCGAAGAAATGAGTTGGATTGATGAAACACTTCAACCTAATGGAACGATGATTAACAAACTTGCTATAACTGATTCGACAGAATTAGCTGAAATAGAGCGATTGATCGTATCTGCCAAGTATGTGTCCATACCTGATTATCGAATAGAATCAATTGATACATTGAAAAAAATTCACTTTTGGTTATTTTCAGACTTATATTCATGGGCAGGAAAGTTTAGAACAGGAGACTTTCAAAAGGGGAATACGGTGTTTTTTCCTAGAGAAAGATTTTACATAGCTATTAGTGATTTGAATAATCAAATAAGTGAAATTGTTAATTCTAGAGCGATCAGTAAGGATGATTTAGCTATAGAATCTGCTGGATTGTTATTAGACATTAATAATTTTCATCCGTTCCGCGAAGGGAATGGGAGAACTCAACGATTATTTATTCAATTGCTGATTAGACAAATGGGATTCAATTTTGATTTAAGCAGGGGATCTTTGAACTATAAGATTTACATGGATGCATCAATCAATGATGACAAAAAGAAAATGGCAACAATGATTTATAGTGGGATGAGCGAATTATAGTAATAGTACTTGAACAAAAATGTCAAACATGTTTTACTTTAATTGTAAAACATGTTTGACATTTATTTGTTTCTTGGGAGCTTTCATGAAAAATACGATCAGAGAAAAACGAAAAGAAGTTAAGCTGTCTCAAGATGAATTAGCTAAGATGGCTGGGGTAACACGGCAAACGATCAATGCCATCGAAAATGATAAGTATGACCCGTCATTGAAGCTAGCCTTCCAGTTGGCAGCAATTTTGCACATTCGAGTGGATGAATTATTCAAGTTTGGGGATGAACGAGATGACCAGTACTAAGAAATATTTTTTGCAGCGAGCAATTATGATCAGTTTAATGGCAGTTGTCATTGGTATGTGGTTAATCACAGCTAAACATAATTTGAGTGGTCTTTATCTGATCCTGATTCTTGTGATTGCCGGATTTGGACAACGCAGCTTGAAAAAGGCTGGTCTGAATCAAGGAAATCCATTTAAGACTGGATCTGATGGATATTCATTGGGACTTAAGCATGATGACGAGCGTGAAGCTCAAAATGCAGCAGTCGTCAGCTTCATCAGTGCCCGCATAACAATAATTTTTGTCATGTTGATCATGGGTCTGGCAGCAGTGTTTTTTAACGGAACAACATGGAGTTTCTTTGGATTTTCACTACCAGCAGGTAGCGTATTCAATGCAGTAAATTTTGGAATTGTTGGAACTTTGATTTTATTAGTTCAACAATGGAGCTTTTTCTTCAGCTTTAGTCATTTGAACAAATAAGCAATCTACCACGCAATATGAATTGAAGGGTCTCATTGGGATGTCCGAAAAGGAGATCAATGATGAGTAGATCCGCAAAGATAATCAGATTTACATTTTGGACTAACAATTTAGTGTGGCTCACTTTTTTCATCGGGTTGGTATTACTGATTTTGTGGGGTCAAATGTACCAAAATCACCTTATGCTGTTGGGTGCAGCGTTATTAGTTTTGGGGAGTCTGCTTGGGTGGTGGCAACAATCTTATTTGAAGAAACATTTAGGAATAAAATCATTCAAGGATAAGTATTTTTTTATTGATGATGAGCGAGAAAGGGAGATCCATCTGCAGATCTTGTCAAAAATCAGTGGCTCAGTATCACTGTGTTTATATGTAATTGTCATCATGACTGTCGGTCTGTCCTTGATGCCAAAAATGACAGTTAAAATTTTAGGAATCGTAGTTCTTACTATGGTCATGTTGACTGGAATTTATGTGAATTATCAATATTATTATCTTTGGAAAAAATACGATCAAGGTTAACTTAGATACGGCTTCAGCACAGTCATGTCAGCCTAATCAGACCAAATATCAAAAAATCTTTTTGACCAATATGTTTTTCTTATCATCGTTATAACAACAGTGTTTTATTTGTATTACAAAACTACCCAAATTATATTTTTATGTCCATTTACGTGATATATTTATTCCCGCCTAATAGGGGAGGATATACACATGAAAAAGATGAGGACTTTGAAAAAACGGTCTTACACTAGTTTGGCCGTTTTGTTCTTAGCAGGTACTTTTGTTACACCTGCTGGTAATGTTCTTGCTGCTACAGCTGACAGTTCAGCTACTTCCACGAGCAGCGAAGACAAGACCGAATATGCAATTGATCAAGTTAAGCAAAATGGTAAGGTGACTCTTTCTGGTAATGACAGTTTCGACTTGAAAGCTTTTGCCAAAGCAGTTGATCCTGACAATCAAGAAACTAGTACTCAGGACGCTGCAAAAGATTCAACGACAACCAGTGCATCAACCAATGCAGCTACTGATTCAACAGCTGATAAAGATACTGAGTCGACAACTACCACCGATACAAAAACTGACTCAACTGAGACTAAACCAGAGACTGATGATTCGACAAATTCAGAAGGTTTAGTCACTACCGAACCTACAACAGATAGTAATTCAGAAACGGATACTACTGCTGATAGTAAAGATACTGATTCAACAAAAGATACAACAACAGACGAAACGACAACCGATACAACCGCAACTGATGACACAACTACTGAGGTTCCGGTGCCAGATGTTATCAATAAGCCAAACGTTACAGCTAGTGACGCTGACACGTTGACAATGGATGATATCAACAATGTTTCACCTAAAACGTATAAAACTTTTTTGGGAAAAATCGCTGGTTTTATCGATGATAAGGTAACCGACGTTACTTCTGGAATTGCGGCAGCCTTGGGTTATCCATTGCTATTCAGCCGTTTTGGAACACAAGCTTTATCTGATTTCAGAACTCTTTTGAACCCAAATCGTTACGACGTTTCCAACACTTGGACGGACTTGGATCAACAATACGATCCAGCCAACAGTGAAGTTTATTACACTGCTGCTCAAAACTGGTGGAATACCGAAGCTGTTAAACAAGACGTTTCAGTTCCAGAATATAACAATGCTAACAAGTCGATTCGTGCTACTTATGTAGCTCATCCAGACTCTAAAAAAACAGTTATCATCGGCCAAGGTTGGACAGAACGTCCTGACTGGATCGGGGTCGTTTCTAAAGTCTGGTACGACATGGGATACAATGTTTTGATGCCTAGTCAACGTGGTCAATTCGCTAGTGATGGCAACTTGCTTTCATTTGGTTATTACGACAAGACTGACTGGAAGAGTTTGGTCAACAAGGTTAACGAAATGAACGGCGATGACGGTGAAATCATTTTTTACGGCCAATCACTAGGTGCTAACACTGCACTTGAAGCCGCTTCAGAAGAAGGACTTGCACCAAACGTTAAAGCAGTTGTTGCTGATGCAGGATACTCAACACTTCCTGCTTTAGGCGCATCGCTTTACAACAAAGCTTTGGCATCAGTTAACTCACCATTGAGTAAATTGATCATTCCAATTCATTTTGATAAGATTCCATTCTTGCCATATGAAAAAATTATGAAGAGTGTTAATAAGATCAACAAGTTCTTGCAAGGATTTGGTTTAGATGACGTATCTGGTATCGTATCAGCTGCTAAGACTACTTTGCCAGCTTACTTCATCACAACTGAAGATGATGCCTTCATTCCTGACACACAAAGTGTGGCTATGTATGATGCAAATAATTCAGCCATCAAGAAACTTTGGGTCCTTGATGGAAATGTTGGTGGACATGCCTCAGCTAACAACGCTGTGACTGAATATCAAACAAATATTCAAGCTTTCATTGACGAAGTTAATAAAGCAAATAATCTAAAAGTAAATGTTGAAGTAACAAATGCAGATGCTACAAGTACTGCTAAGGTTGCTTAAAAATTTGGAGCTGGTCCATTACGGATCGGCTCCTTTTTCATGAAAAAAGCAAAATGATGAAAACGAAATCAGTTATTTATGACTGAACCAACTCTGTAATCGACTGATACTAAAGCAATATCATAATATCGATTTTTTAAATTAAAAAGCTTTTTTCAGAAAATATCCTGGTTGTGATAGCATTTAGTCAAATACTAAGGAGGAAGTTCATGAAGGATATTGCGGTCTATTGTGGTGCCTCAGAAGGTAAGGACGAAATTTATCGCGAGGCGGCTATCGAATTAGCTCACTGGTTAGTGCAAAATGATTTGAATTTAGTATACGGTGGCGGTGGTGTCGGATTGATGGGCATCTTAGCTAAAACCGTTTTGGACGATGGCGGCAAAGTTTACGGGATCATGCCACAGGAATTAGTCGATCGTGGTGCGGCATACGAAGGATTGACTGAACTTAAAGTTGTTGAAGATATGTCCGAAAGAAAACGTCTGATGCTTGAAATGTCAGATGCCAGTATCGCTTTGCCAGGTGGACCAGGAACGCTGGAAGAGATCATCGAAGCATTCTCTTGGTCACGCTTAGGCGACAACGAAAATCCCTGCGTGCTCTACAATGTTCAAGGCTATTACGATTACTTGAAGAGCATGTTCAATTACATGACAGATAAAGGCTTTTTGACTAAGAAAGACCGTTCCAAACTATTTTTCTCAGATTCATTGGAAAATATCTACACATTCATGAACAGTTATATACCTCCAAAGATTCGCCAATATGCTAAATAATTAAAAACGAGATCAGTTGATCTCGTTTTTATATTGCCAATTTATTGATAAAAATTGTTTGTTGATATGGATGATTATTAGGAGCAAAATTCAGCGTTTTTCATGCTAAACTAACTGAAAACAACTGCGGGGAATAGCATGAAGTCGACGTTTACACTATTAAAATTTTTAGCCGTTATCATTTTTATTTTAACTTTGACCAGTTGCTCCCGCGAAGCTGAAGAAGTGGATGATGTAGAAGATCCAAGTGCCGGAAAAATTTTTAAAAATGGGATCCCCAAGATTTTTCAGGGTAAATACTATTATTCGGAATTGAGCAAGTATCCTGATGAAGACGACCACTTTTATTCGGTGGTATTTACGAAACGAACGGTTGATACCAAAGACTACAGTGACGAATATCCTCAGATTTTTGACACTGATTACTCCCATCACAAAATTTCAAAAAATACCTACATTCTGTGTCATTCAGGCAAGTATCTTAAAGCCGTGAAAAAGCCAAGTGGACAAATTATCGTTTCTGACGATGAGCTTGATTACAGATCAGCCGTTAAAGCAAAGTTAGAAAAGGTGTATGACAATAAGAAACCAGATAGCAGCTTTGGAATTACGACGGAGAATATGTTTGATCGTGAATACGTTTCAGACCAAGACTTTACCAGATATTATGAAATAGATTACAACAGAAGAAAGGCCTCGTTGTCGAATTTTATTTTATGGCAGGTCAACGCTGACGGAACCGAGTCAATTATTGAAAAATATGACAAGCTTGTGGCCAAGAAGGGTCGTTTTCATTTGGTCAAAGAAGACACCGATGAATACAAAGTTCTGTCGATTATTGGCAAAAATAAGTTAAAGGATGCAGAAACTGGTGAAGAATTTAAACTGTATTCTGGAAAAACTTCACCAAAAGAAGAGGTCTGGAAAAAGTTGGGTATCAAGATGAAAGAACCAATAAAGCCAGTGCCCAATACTAGTGAACCGATAATTCATGATCCCGCACCAACGCCCGTCAAACCAAAGAAATCAACTGACAAATACAGTGATCCAAACTATGATCCTGAATTGGACGACGATTACTTAGATGACTATAACGAAGCAGAATTCCAGGATCAATTTTAAAAAGAGCCGAGAGAGTGACAAAATATCGTCACAACCTCGACTCTTTTTTTTAGATGCAGTTTAATTATTTACGCGTTGGACCATTCATAGTTTTTAAAGTTAGTTGAATCCGAATGACCAAGAGTAGTGTTGCCAAACTTAATAGTAGAGTACAGCCCCTTCTTCGCATCGGTGGAAGATGTTAGATGACTGGCTCCATAAATGATCCCCGTGAAGGCGCAGTCTTGAGAAGAATCAATGACAGCCTTCTTTTGTTCATCATTCAATGATAAGAAGTCAGAGGTAACTTGGACAACGATTTTTTTGTTACCCAAGTATTGAATCGACTTAACCTTGTTGGAAAAGGCATAAGGAGAATTAGGATTGCTGTCGCCATTAAGATGGTTTTGATCATCTTTCAAAGAAATCGCAATACCCTTATTGACCTTCTTGATTTGAGCTTTACTATCAAGAACACTAGGATCATTTTCTTGTTGCTTCTTTTCCTGTTTCTGTTGGCGAATAGAAGCGTTTCTAGCAGCAATCTTTTGCTCATATGAAACACCTAGAATGACACCAGAAGAACCCAAAAGAAGCAGACAAATGATTGCAGCATATTTGAATAATTTTTTCGACGAAGCAGAATTTTCTTTCTTTTTAGACAAAACGAATAACCACAAAATAGGAATTAACCCAACTAATGGACCAATAAACATTAATATGAAACCTAACATACAAACTCCTTCGGAAATTTATTGTGGTAGTCATAATAATTCTAAGACAGCAAAACGAAAGACACTATTCGGATTTTGTATATGGAGATATCAAATAAATAATTGAGAATAAGGCAGAATTGAATCCAAGTTTTGAGTGTTTTGTCGTATAAAACTAGTGAGTTGGCAAAGCCAACAAGCGGGAACCAAGATAATTTAAAAATTGGAACAGACGAAAAAAATAGTGAAGGGAAGAATATGATGCATACCCTTTTCAAAGAATATTTAGAGAATTTGAACTAAACGTATCTAGGCGGAGGACGGACATCGATGCCCGGCCTAATAACAAGTCATGGAACGTACGTCGCCTTTGGCGCGTGCGCAACTGTTTAAAGTGTTGGCTACGCCAACGAACAACTAAGGATGAAACGATGTTCGTCCGGAGCCGGCAGTCCACCACACGTCTGCTCTAAGTTTTTGACCTTACCCCCAATCTCATTTATCGAATGTGATAATATGATAATAATAGATTTTTAATACATTGGGGGAGTTTTTGTGCAGGGATTATTGCTAGTCAACTTAGGATCACCAGCATCTCCAGAAACAAAAGATGTTAAAAGCTACTTGAAAGAATTTTTAAGCGATCAAAATGTCGTCGAAATGCCCAAAATTATTTGGCAACCAATCTTAAACGGCATCATCTTACCACTAAGATCATGGCGCTCAGCGACATTCTACAAACATTCGTGGACCCAAAGTGGTTCGCCATTGATTGCTTACACCCAAATAATTACCGACCAAGTACAGGAATTATTACCCGATTGGAAGGTAGAAATGGCTATGACTTACGGCCAACCTGACATTGTCGAAACGTTGCACGCAATGAAAAAATCCGGTTGCGACAATATTATTTTGTTACCGCTATTTCCACAGTTCACGAAGAGCTCAACTCAATCGATCATCGACCAAGCTGAGTCAGCCAATGTTGATTTGACCATCGTGAAAAATTTTTATCACGAAAAGGTTTATCAACAAATTTTGGCTGATAAGATTCAACAAGCTTGGGATGCGGATACTTATGATGAGTTGTTTTTCAGTTATCACAGTATTCCCACAGCGATGGTCAAACATGGCGACCCTTATCAAACAGAGTGTGAGGAAACGACTGAAGCAGTCTCAAAATTGTTGAATATTCCTGATGACCAGATCAAAACAGTCTATCAGTCGAAATTTGGTCCAATGCCTTGGTTAAAACCTTATTTGCGCAATGCTTTGATGCAAGCGGCACAGCTAGGAAAACGAAATATCTTAATCGTCACGCCGTCATTTGTTGCTGACTGTTTGGAAACTTTGGAAGAGGACTATGTCCAAAACTATCAAGTGTTCAAGTCCAGTGGTGGCGATAAATTTCAATTAGTGCCACCAATGAATGGGGATGCTCGATTCAGCCAATTTATCGCTGATTTAGCTACTAGAAATGAGGCTCAACATGACTGATGTAAAGAAGAGTCTCGATGAGATCAACGAGAGCGTTCAAGTACCAAGCGTATATGAAAGCTCATTCGTGCAAAAATTTTTAGCCTACAGTGGACCAGGAGCCTTGGTAGCTGTTGGCTACATGGATCCTGGAAATTGGCTGACTTCGTTATCAGGAGGCAGCCAGTATCGTTATCAACTGCTATCAGTGTTGCTGATCTCAATTATTGTGGCGATGTTCATGCAGTCGCTGTCGATCAAATTAGGGGTCGTAGCTCGTCAAGATCTAGCTCAGGCCATTGCTTTAAAAGTACCTAAATCGGTCCGATATGGGCTGTGGTTTTTGAATGAAATTGCCATGATGGCAACCGATTTAACAGGTGTCGTTGGTACGGCGATTGCCTTAAGATTACTATTCGGACTGCCATTGATCTACGGAATCTTGCTGACGGTGTTTGATGTCTTGGTCGTATTGTTATTCTTGCGATTCGGTATCAGACGAATCGAATTCCTTGTCTTGTCGGCGATTCTCGTGGTTGGCGTGATCTTTGGGATCGAAGTGTTCCGAGCTCATCCGCCAGTTGCTTCTATTTTGAATGGATTAGTACCAACGGCTGATATTTTTCAAAACCATCAGAAACTAGTTTTGAGTTTGGGTATCATGGGTGCGACGATCATGCCGCATAATATTTATTTGCACTCATCATTAGCTCAAAGTAGACGTTACGACCACAATGATCCTGCGCAAGTTAACGAAGCATTGCGTTTTGCCAACTGGGATTCTAACGTTCATTTGGTCGCAGCCTTTATTATTAACGCATTATTGTTAGTTCTAGGCGGGACATTGTTTTTCCATACCAACGGACAATTAGCTAGCTTCCAAAACGTTTTCGATGGTTTAAAAAATTCGAATATCGTCGGTACTTTGGCTAGTCCATTAATGAGTTGGCTCTTTGCTTTTGCACTTTTGATCACAGGGATGATCTCGTCGATCACCAGTACTTTATCCGGCCAAATCGTGATGGAAGGTTACTTAAATATTCGTTTGCCATTGTGGCAAAGACGTTTGCTAACTAGATTTGTTACCTTGATACCGATCTTGATAATTGGTTTCATGGTCGGATTCAATGAACAAGACTTCGAGGACATGATCGTCTATGCCCAAATTGCCTTGAGTATCGCTTTACCGTTCACCTTGTTCCCAATGATCATTTTGACTAGCAATAAGAAACTAATGGGCAAACATGCCAACAATAAATTGGTGTTGGTAGTTGGTTTGGTCTTGGCCAGCATCATCACGATTTTGAATTTACAATTAATAATTTCGACCCTATAAACACAAAAACTCGCCTAATTAGATTAGACGAGTTTTTTAGTGAAATCATTTACTGGAATAATAAATACTTCGTTGGATCTGATGGTAATAAGAAGTGGAATCCTTCTTCAGCAATAATAGCAAAAAGATTTGCGATGATAAGTACGGCAAAGATCCAAATATTGATCGTAGCGATCACATTGTATTCGCTACCCTTTGGGCAAAGTTCTTTAGCAAAGATCATCATGAATGCACAGAAGAACATTACAACGATGAAACTGATCAAAGCCCAAGTATAAGTGTGGATTCCAAACACTGCTGAACCGTATCCTGGGTCCTTAGGAGCGATGTGTAAAAGAATCTGTCTAATTGATGCTGAAGCACCTAATAATGCCGCTAAGAGCGAAAGACCGTAGCCTCGCATGAATTTTTGCGGTGTGATGGTGCGATTCTTAGTTGCTAAGATGATATACAGTGGTCCAAAGCAAGCTAACATCATAAAATATCTTTGGATCATGCAAAGTGGACAAGGGAATTCATGAAGTGCGAATTGAAAAAAGAATCCCCCAGCCAAAACGAAATTATATGCAAAAACAAATAAGTTAGCTCCCCAAAAACCTAATTTGGAGGCCACTGTACTGTTTGCGTTTGATGAATACATTATTTTTCCCCCTATAGACTAATTGGTAAAGTACTAGTTGCGTGCAATTTGAATAGGACTAAAACTAAAATGCAAATTACAGCCCACATTGCAAAATCAGCTTTTGTCACTTTTCCCCGAATAATCATCCGTAAAAACATGAATGTGATGATTATCATAATGATGATGTCCATGAAATCGCTTCCTTTCCGGATTACTATGTTACCAGAAATGAATATTAAATCAAATTCATTCATTTATCGAAATTGTGGAAAAATTTAAATTAAGTTAATTTGACGGTTCGTGAACTTGCACAAAAAAACCTCCAATTTTTCAATTGGGGGTTAGGGGATTAATACTAGTTGAGGGTTAAATAATTGAATAATAAAAAGTCTAGTTGAATGTTACGCCGGTACTTGCTTCGACCCATTCGTCAGTTGAAACACGGTAGTAGGTATTGCCAGAACTATCTTGGGCAGTTTTGTCAGTGTACCATGAAGTATCGCCGGCTAAACCACGTGATCCTTTTGAACCAGATGATGAGTACAAGCTATAAACAAATCCTGAAGGACCTGCTAGTGTAACTGAATGATAGCCACTGAGTTCTTGGATATTAGTTAGACCTGATTGGTAACTGCTTGAATTGTTGCTAGTGTTGTTATTGTAGTTGTTGTTATTATTGTTTGCTGGCGTATTGTTAGTAACCTTGTTGTTATTGTTGTTGATGTTGCTGTTGTTACTTGGTTGGTTATTGTTCTTTTGGCTATTGTTATTTGATGGTTGATTGTTTGAACCAACTACGGCAGCGTTTGCTGTGTATGCAGAAGTTGCAGCAATAGTTGCGGTTGGGATCCAACCTAGTAATACGACTGCTGATACTAATAAAGTTTTTCTTGTTTTCTTCATATTCTGAATCCTCCTTGATGCATATCTCATATGCTGATTATCATATTAGTGTTGATAGATTAAACTAGCCTTAAAATTTTATGACAAAATAAATTTTTTCAAAAAAATATCCCAAGGACTAGTCATACTCTAGTCTTTGGGATATTTGATCATCAAACAGACTAATTATTTAGGAGCTGGTTGGTTGTTTTGTGGAGCTGGTGTTTGTTGTGCTACTGGTGCCTTTTGGTTATTAGCAGGAGCAGGTGTGTTATTCTTTGCTGGTTGAGCTGCAGGTGCTTTAGGAGCAGGTGTAGTTACCTTAGCAGGTTGGGCTGCAGGAGCCTTAGGAGCAGGTGTAGTTACCTTAGCAGGTTGAGCTGCAGGTGCTTTAGGAGCAGGTGTAGTTACCTTAGCAGGTTGAGCTGCAGGAGCCTTAGGAGCTGGTGTAGTAGCCTTTGCAGGTTCTTGTTTTGCAGGAGCCTTTTTAGCAGGTGCTGGTTGGCCAGCAACGGCAGCATCAGCAGTAGCAGCTGAACTTACAGCAATTGTTGCTGCAGGTGCCAATCCTAAAATAGCCACGGTAGACATAAGTAAAAGTTTTCTAGATTTTTTCATTTGATGAATCCTCCTTGTCGCATATCTCATATGCTGGTGATAATATTAGAGTTCAAAGAATAAAGAAACCTTAAAAATATATTACAAGTCTTAAAGCTTGATTTAGTTGCGGCAGTAAGATCACGTCTGTTTTTTCAAAAATGGATTTGCTTGATTTTTCAATTATTAATAGGAAAAAAAGATATTCAGAAACGATAATTTTTTAAAAAATCGATCATGATAAGGGAACATTTTAATTCAAATTGTCTATTAAATTTTAATTCTAAATATGATTTTTTTGTGAATATGTTTAGAAAATCGCTCAAGTATACTAAAATTAGTATAGACAATTCGATAATTTCAAAACTAAATTTGAATTTTAAAGAGGAAAACATTTTGGAACAAAAATTTATTACGTCAAACGGTGAAGTAAACGTTAAGGTAACAGGAGATCTAGAAAGCGATAAGGACATTATTGTTCTTGTGCATGGAATCGATGCTTCGTTAGATTATTTTGACGACATCACTCCATACTTAGAAGATAAGTACGCAATCGTCGCAGTTGATCTTTTAGGACATGGTAAATCTTCAGCAGCCAAAGACCAAAACTATCAAATGGATAGTGAGGCTTGGGCTGTTTGGGAAGCCTTGGGTAAGTTGAAGGTCGTTAAGCCAGTGATCTTATTCGGTTATGGTATCGGTGGATTAGTAGTAAATTGCATGACAGAAATGCACGACATCGCTGTAAGCAAGATCGTCATGCTAAGTACGCCAGCAACTGAAAAGTACGCTCATATCAACACTTTGAACTCACGTATTGGCGGCATGATGTCTAGTTCGCAAGTTAAAACAAAATTATACTTTGCCAAAAAGTTCGATACATCAAAATTGAGTAATCCCAAAGTTGTTCAAGAATCATCTAAGAAGGTCGAACGTAAGACTTCTAAACAACTCCAAAAGATTGCTCCAGAATACCTAGAACAAAAACCAATGAACAAACGACTCAGAGCCATTCCTAAACCTGCTTTGATGATCTATGGAACAGAAGACCAGATCTTAGGCGAAAAAGGAATCAAGGACGCTAAGGCCAGTTTGGCACGAGTTCCTGACGTAAGTATTCAAGACATCGAAGGCGCAGGACATGCAGCAATGCTAGAGAAGCCAAAAGCAGTCGCTGACCTAGTAAAGAAATTCGATGAAGTTACAACTATTGATGATAATGATCAAGGAAATGTTTAAAAAGTAGGCTAGATGCATTCGCATTTAGTCTGTTTTTTTTGGATATGATTTGACAGAAACGCCTTTTCTAGTAATAATTTAACTAACAAATTAGTTCCAGAAAGCGGGTATGAATATGGCTTCACATCAAGCTTTACTGATTATTGACTATACTAACGACTTTGTTGCTGACGAGGGTGCGCTGACTTGTGGCGAACCTGGCCAAGCAATTGACAAGAACATCGTCAAACTGGCCGACAACATGAGAAAGGATGGCGACTGGGTCTGGTTCCCAACTGACGTCCACCGTCCATTCGATCACTATCATCCTGAAACTAAGCTTTTCCCAGCCCACAATGTTCGTGACACATGGGGCCGCGACTTATATGGCGAAACGGGAAAGTGGTACAAAGACAATGCCGGTAAGGATACCGTTAAATTGTTCGATAAAACACGTTACAGCGCTTTTGCTGGAACTGACTTAGACTTACGTCTTCGTGAAAGAGAAGTCGACACATTGCATCTAGTGGGCGTATGCACGGACATCTGTGTCTTGCATACAGCAATCGATGCCTATAACCTTTGCTATAACTTAGTGATTCACAAATCAGCAGTAGCATCATTTAATCAAGCTGGACATGACTGGGCTTTGAATCACTTTGAAAAAGTATTAGGAGCTAAAGTAGTTAAATAAACTGAAAAAAGATATTAGTTACAGGATTGCCTGCGACTAATATCTTTTTTTGTCAGATGGAAAAAATAATTTTTACCAATTTAGATGTTCAGAAAATTAAAAATAAATTTGTGTAATTCTAGAACTTTTCTTTTGTAATTAATAACTGAGGGTCATATACTCGCAATGATCAGAGAATTCATATCTGATCATATTTATTTAAATCGATCGCGAATATTTCTTGAGGGATGTCGAGTGTTTCTAGAACGAGCTTGATTCTTTTCTTGTTCTAGTCGAAGCGTCTGGATCTCATTTTCGATCTCGCTCATTACTTCGATCTGCATCTTTTCGATATCTAGAATGTGAGGCCATTGTACCTCGTTCATCTGATCGATTTTTTTATGGAGGATCCGGATCTCCATTTCAGATTTAGTGTTAGTGCGATAATCGTTTTCAGCATCGAAACGGTCACGATCTGCTTGACGATTTTGACTCATCATGATTATAGGCGCTTGAATAGCAGCCACACAGCTCAAAAATAAGTTCAATAGTATAAAAGGATAGGGATCAAAGTGAATGCCGAATAAGTGGACCACGTTGATCGTCATCCAAACGACCAAGACAACTGTGAAAGTGATGATGAATCCCCAGCTACCACCGAATTTGGCAACGGCATCCGCCATCTTTTGACCACGTGTCAATTGTCCATTAACAGTATCATTCAAGTTTCGAATAACGTAATTATCCTTTGATAATTCCTTTTGAAGTTCGGCGTTCATACGCTGATCGGCTTCGAGATCTTGGTCGATGATCGACTGCATGTTTGCTAGTCGAACGTGCTGCAAGTCCTTGAGACAAATGAAAGAAGAATTTTTCGCAAAACTTACTTCTGAAAAAATTTGTTGCTTTAAGCCGTCATTCAGATCGCGGAGGAATAAACCTTCGGATGAGTTAAAATGTTTGCCGCAAATTATACATGTTTGATTTTTTTCAATAGACATACTTAGCTCTCCTCAAGTGTTTGTCTTAATTATAGGACAAATTATTTAAAAAAGGGTAACGTTTGCAGATGCTTGAATCACACAATTTAAAATTTACGCAGTGAAGATCTAAGGAGATGAAGACCATGGATAGTGCATTTATGATCCTTTCTATCCTATTGGTTTGGGTAATGACCCCAGGAATTGCCATCTTCTACGGTGGTTTTATTCCGAAAAAGGATACTACCAAAATGTTATTTGAGACGTTCTTATTATTTGGAGTGGTCGGTTTAATGTGGTTCGTGATTGGATATCCACTCTCATTTGAAGGCAATAACTTTGGCATTATTGGTAACTTGAATCATATCTTTTTATCAGGTATCAACTTAACAGCGATTTTTCCAAAAACAACTATCTCTAACTCAATTTATATTTTGTTCCAAATGATGTTTGCGATTTTAACGCCGGCACTCTTCTTAGGTGCAATCGCAACGAAAAAGACTACCAAATACATCATTGCCTTTGTTGCTATTTGGGCAGTCTTAGTTTATTACCCACTAGTCCATATGGTATGGTCTAGCACAGGTTTTCTCGCAAAATTAGGTGTTCTTGATTTTGCTGGTGGCACGGTTATTCACATTGATGCTGGTATTACAGCATTAGTTCTTTCCAATTTTGCTCTATCAAAACACGCACAGCATGCCGAAGCTAAGGAACATGCCTCTGGTAATGCCTTCTGGGTCCTCATGGGTACTGTCCTATTGTGGATCGGCTGGTACGGATTTAACGCCGGAAGTGCTTTAGCTTTGAATGCTCAAGGTATACAAGCTTTCTTCACGACAACCATGGCTCCAATTACAGCTATGTTAACGTACGGCTTGCTAGAAAATCACTTTAAAGGTCACGCATCAATGAACGGCATTTGTACCGGTGTTATTTGTGGTCTAGTTGGTATTACCCCAGCCACAGGCTTCGTTACATTGCCTGCATCGCTGATCATCGGTGTAGTTTCAGCAGCCGGCAGTTACTTCTTCATCAATTATCTAAAATATGCTTGGCACATCAACGATTATATGGATATCATGGGAGCTCATGGTGTCAGCGGTATTCTAGGTTCTTTGATGACAGGACTATTTGCCACAAAAGCTATCAATCCAAACGTCGTCAATAACGGTTTGCTTGAAGGCGGCGGCTTTAAACAATTTGGCATCCAATTGTTTGCTGTCATCTTCGCAATTGCTTTTGTCTTTATCATGAACTTTATCATCGTGAAAGTTCTGAAAAAAGTATTCAAGGAAAACACAGACGCTAAGAGTTTGAAGCATTTGAGAACAGCTTAAAATTAAAAATCTCGCCTACAAGAAGTAAGCGAGATTTTTTTGCCTTTTTACAGGATAGATTTTTGGTGTATTTTATTAATAGCGGAATTATTTAGGGGATACTAATGAAAAAAAGTAAATTAGTTTTGATTTTATTATTGGTTGTTGTAGCAATTGCTGCGATAGCTTTTGTTATATCTATGAAATTCACTGGTCAAAAGCATTCTGAGCCAGTCAGCCATCACCAGACTACCACGACTAAAAAAGTTAAGACTGGAACTAGTCATAAAGATGGCCAAATCGATGGGGTGAAGCAGTTGATTGACGCTGATCTTAAGGGGATGTCTGGCGACACTTCGGCCTATTATTACAATATAAAAACCGATAAAAGTTACCAGTATGGAACTGACCAGACGCAAAGAGCTGCCAGTGATATCAAGCTATTTATTTTAGCAGCCGCATATCAAAACGTTGCTGATGGGAAACTTGATTTAAGTAGTACTTATACTTTGCAGGCTACTGATAAAGTAGGTGGCTCTGGAAGTTTGCAACAAATTGAACCAGGTACTCAAATTTCTTATCAAGACTTGATCAAGGCTATGATCACTCAAAGCGATAATACTGCCTCTAACATTATCGTGAAAAAACTCGGTGGAATATCCGCAGTCAATCGGGAGATCAAGCGTTTAGGTATGAAGAATACTAAGATGCAACGTATGCTGATGGATACGGATAAGTTAAAACAAGGTCAGGATAATATGACATCTGCTCACGATTTAGGTTTATTTTTGACGAAACTGTATCGACACCAAATCGTTTCAAAGACCTATGATGATGCCATGTTAAAAGTTCTTTCAGAAAACACTAATCACACAAAATTACCACAAAAAGTCGATTCAAGCATCACCACCTATAATAAGTCTGGTGAGTTCGATGATTATGGCGTGGAAAATGATGCGGCTATCTTTGAAAAAGGCAACAAGGCCTTTGTGATAGTGGTCTTATCTCAAAATGGCCAACTGGCTCAACAAATTCCAGCGATGAATAAGCTTGGCGCTGATTTAACGAAATTAGTTTTGGAGGATTAACAATGAAATTCTGTGTATATTGTGGAAACAAGATTCCAGAGTCATCTAGTTTTTGTCCTCATTGTGGACAACAGCAACCGAAAGTCCAACGAACTTATCAACATGTGGATAACAATCAACCGATGTATAATCAGTCGATCTACCCAGTCCACCGAGATGATCTTTTTGACAAGATAACTAGCAAATTAAATTCCTACACAGGTGGTAGCGGTTCAGTCAGGATCAATCTCAAAGTGTTATTCAGCGAAGTTTTCAAGAAACACTCCAATGAAGATGCTGAAAAAATTTTTATTGCTGGAACTCACTTTACGACGCCAAACATGAAAGATGTTTCTGAAGAGTGGGCCAAGCCTTGGTTATTCTCGCGTATCTTGGCATATTTCATGGTCGTATTTGGAGTTTTGATCGTGGCTGACTTCCTATTTGGAGGTCAACTAGCGTTGCCGGGACTAATTTTAGTGGCTGCAACTGCTGTTCCTTTTTCAGCAGTGATCTTCTATTTTGAATTCAACGCGTTCAGGAATATTAGTATCTTCACGGTCACTAAGATATTTTTCGTCGGTGGTGCTTTTTCGCTGCTAGTTACAATGTTTATTTACCAGTTTGCTATCTTTAATGAAAAAACATCGATTGGTATCGGTAGTGCCTTGCTTATTGGTATTATCGAAGAGCTAGGCAAGATGATCATCATCTTTTATTTCATCAATCGTGTTTCCAATAATTTTATTCTCAACGGGATTTTAATTGGTGGCGCTGTAGGTGCAGGTTTCGCGACATTTGAAACAGCAGGATATATCTTATATTCTGGCAAATACTTCTTGATCACTGCAATCGTGCGTGCTTTAACAGCTATTGGTGGCCATTTAGTCTGGGCAGCGATAACTGGTGGGGCATTGATGCTAGTCAAGAAGTACGGTGAAAAATTACAGGTCTCAGATTTATTTGAGGCTCGATTCGTAATATTCTTTGGTTTGAGTATCATCTTGCATGCGTTGTGGGATGTCACAGTTCCATTTGGATGGTTGAAGTACATTCCTTTGATCATCATTGCGTGGATCATTTTATTCGTTCTGATGAACGCCGGAATTAACCAAATCCGAGATATTAAACATCAATATAATCAATAAAAACCAGATCTCAATCCTTTTGAGATTTGGTTTTTTCAAACAAAAAAAGCATTCCCGCGGGAATGCTTTTTTACTTTTAACTATTAATTTTAAAGTGAACCTTTTTTAAGTGCTGTCTTCAAGCCACCCATTTCCATGAATGATCTGTCAGCAGCCAAGTGTTTGATCAATGATGCTGTAACACCCTTGAACTTACGTGAACCAACTTGAGCGATACCATGGTTTTGACCAAGAGATGCAACTGTACCAGCTGATTTGTAAACAAATGGTTTCAATTCTGTTCCAGCAAGTGCTGAAGCAATATTGAAGGCAACAGCGCCACCTTCAGCAGTAGCTAATTGACCAGTTGTTGGCAATGGACGTTCTGAACCTGCAGGGATGATAGCTGAGTCGTCACCGATGAAGTATGCTTCTGGATGATCTTCAAGGTTCAAGAATTCAGTAGTCATAACACGGTTTCTTCTTGCTTCCATACCTGAATCTTTAATAACGTCAACACCTGAAACACCAACTGTCCAAACAATTGTACTTGCTTCAACTTTGTGTTCTGCGTCTTCTGCATCTTTGTAGACAACAGCGCCATCTTCGATCTTAGCGATCTTAGCACCTGTCAACAATTTAATGCCGTTCTTTTCAAGGTAAGAAACAGCGTAATTTGAAAGTTCTTCATCGAACATTGGCAAAATACGTGTTGCCATTTCAAGACATGTGACTTTAATTTCAGGAACACCATATTTAGCCTTTAAGATCTTAACTGTATCAACTAATTCACCAAGAACTTCGATACCAGTAAATCCGGCACCACAAACAGCGATTGAAAGATCTTTAGGATCTTGTGATGTTTTGTAATTTGCAACATTTTTGTTGATAGTCTTGTAAATTTCTGTAGCTGTATCAAGGTCTTGAAGGATAAGGGCATGCTCATCAGCGCCTTCTAGTCCGAAGTCTTCTGAACGGAATCCAAGAGCAACGATAACATAATCGTATTCAATATCATCATGATCAGAGAATGAAACCTTCTTGTTTTCCAAATCAAACTTAGAAACAGTAGCTTGAATAAAGTTAACATTTGAAGGGATCACATCACGAACATCAAAACTTACTGATTCAGGTTTTGCTGTACCTGCAGCAACCATGTGCAATGCTGTTTTTTCAACATGCAATACATTCTTATCAACCAAGTCAATTTGTGTATCTGCTGGTGTTGTTTTTGCTAGATCTCTAGCAGCCTTCAACCCACCGTATCCTGCGCCTAAAATTAAAATATGTGCCATATCTACCTTCTCCTTCATTTATCAAAATTTTGCATAATACTCATGATACATTATATAGCTTTTATCATTTTTTCGAAACTGATTGAACTACAGCGGATTCTTGCCAATAGCGTGTTTCAAGAAAAATGGAGCTAATATAGTTATCAGTATAATACTGATAATAACACTTGAGTAGTATTCTTCTGAAAGCAGTTTCACATTAAATCCAATTTGTGCAATTATCAATGCCATCTCACCACGAGAGATCATTCCTGATCCAATGACATATGAATCTTTCATGTCAAAACCGGAAATACGTGCACCGAATCCAGAACCGAACAACTTACCAATGATCCCAGTGACCGTGAAGAGAACGATCAACCAGAAGTCTTGGAGAAATGTCGTGAACTCAAGGCTAATACCGATACTAATGAAAAACACGGGAATAAAAATGCTGTAGCCAATGGTCTCGATGTCATCATTGATCTTCTTGTCAAAGTTAGGTGCGTTAGCAATCGCAATACCAGCGACAAATGCACCTAAAACGGCATCTAATTTCACTTCATCAGCTAAAAACGCCATTCCAAAGCAGATCAACAATGCCATGATCGTAACCGCATGGGTCGCTTCTATGAAATTAGCTAATTTCATAATTGCTGGAACGATCCACTTGTAAGCTACATAAGTGACAATACCAAAAACGATCCATAGGCCTAATAGCAGTCCTAATTGTGAAATTGAAAAGCTGCCTGTTAACGTACCTGACATAACACTCAAAATCGAGATAGCCAAAATATCATCAACAACCGCAGCACCCAAGATCACAGTTCCAGAAGAACTAGAAAGATAGTTCAAACTCTTTAACACTTCGACTGAGATCGAAACTGAAGTAGCCGCGAAAACGACCGAGATAAAAATACTTTCTTTCATGTTGATCCCAAAAATCAGAGCTGTCCCCAGAGTTAATGCCACCGGTAAAATAACACCAAATACAGCAACATTCAAACTAGGTCCAAAATGTTTTTTGAGAAGCTTCAGGTCGGTTTCTAGACCAGCCAGAAACATCAGTAAAATAACTCCGATCTCGGCAAATAATTCTACCTCATGAGTTGGCTTAACAATATTGAGGACACCTTTACCTAAAATGACACCCAAGATCAGTTGTCCAACAACAGCCGGTAGGTTCATCTTGTTAAAAAGATGACTGACTATTATCGACAAGAGGAGCATTACTGCTAGAAGGGTTATAAATTGCATATTAATGACCTATTCCTTTTTGATACCATGAATGAATATTTTTACCATGGTACCGAGATTAGCGATATTTCTTGCTCGCTTTGCATCATTGTACTCACTTCAACTTTGTGTTCTGCGTCTTCTGCATCTTTGTAGACAACAGCGCCATCTTCGATCTTAGCGATCTTAGCACCTGTCAACAATTTAATGCCGTTCTTTTCAAGGTAAGAAACAGCGTAATTTGAAAGTTCTTCATCGAACATTGGCAAAATACGTGTTGCCATTTCAAGACATGTGACTTTAATTTCAGGAACACCATATTTAGCCTTTAAGATCTTAACTGTATCAACTAATTCACCAAGAACTTCGATACCAGTAAATCCGGCACCACAAACAGCGATTGAAAGATCTTTAGGATCTTGTGATGTTTTGTAATTTGCAACATTTTTGTTGATAGTCTTGTAAATTTCTGTAGCTGTATCAAGGTCTTGAAGGATAAGGGCATGCTCATCAGCGCCTTCTAGTCCGAAGTCTTCTGAACGGAATCCAAGAGCAACGATAACATAATCGTATTCAATATCATCATGATCAGAGAATGAAACCTTCTTGTTTTCCAAATCAAACTTAGAAACAGTAGCTTGAATAAAGTTAACATTTGAAGGGATCACATCACGAACATCAAAACTTACTGATTCAGGTTTTGCTGTACCTGCAGCAACCATGTGCAATGCTGTTTTTTCAACATGCAATACATTCTTATCAACCAAGTCAATTTGTGTATCTGCTGGTGTTGTTTTTGCTAGATCTCTAGCAGCCTTCAACCCACCGTATCCTGCGCCTAAAATTAAAATATGTGCCATATCTACCTTCTCCTTCATTTATCAAAATTTTGCATAATACTCATGATACATTATATAGCTTTTATCATTTTTTCGAAACTGATTGAACTACAGCGGATTCTTGCCAATAGCGTGTTTCAAGAAAAATGGAGCTAATATAGTTATCAGTATAATACTGATAATAACACTTGAGTAGTATTCTTCTGAAAGCAGTTTCACATTAAATCCAATTTGTGCAATTATCAATGCCATCTCACCACGAGAGATCATTCCTGATCCAATGACATATGAATCTTTCATGTCAAAACCGGAAATACGTGCACCGAATCCAGAACCGAACAACTTACCAATGATCCCAGTGACCGTGAAGAGAACGATCAACCAGAAGTCTTGGAGAAATGTCGTGAACTCAAGGCTAATACCGATACTAATGAAAAACACGGGAATAAAAATGCTGTAGCCAATGGTCTCGATGTCATCATTGATCTTCTTGTCAAAGTTAGGTGCGTTAGCAATCGCAATACCAGCGACAAATGCACCTAAAACGGCATCTAATTTCACTTCATCAGCTAAAAACGCCATTCCAAAGCAGATCAACAATGCCATGATCGTAACCGCATGGGTCGCTTCTATGAAATTAGCTAATTTCATAATTGCTGGAACGATCCACTTGTAAGCTACATAAGTGACAATACCAAAAACGATCCATAGGCCTAATAGCAGTCCTAATTGTGAAATTGAAAAGCTGCCTGTTAACGTACCTGACATAACACTCAAAATCGAGATAGCCAAAATATCATCAACAACCGCAGCACCCAAGATCACAGTTCCAGAAGAACTAGAAAGATAGTTCAAACTCTTTAACACTTCGACTGAGATCGAAACTGAAGTAGCCGCGAAAACGACCGAGATAAAAATACTTTCTTTCATGTTGATCCCAAAAATCAGAGCTGTCCCCAGAGTTAATGCCACCGGTAAAATAACACCAAATACAGCAACATTCAAACTAGGTCCAAAATGTTTTTTGAGAAGCTTCAGGTCGGTTTCTAGACCAGCCAGAAACATCAGTAAAATAACTCCGATCTCGGCAAATAATTCTACCTCATGAGTTGGCTTAACAATATTGAGGACACCTTTACCTAAAATGACACCCAAGATCAGTTGTCCAACAACAGCCGGTAGGTTCATCTTGTTAAAAAGATGACTGACTATTATCGACAAGAGGAGCATTACTGCTAGAAGGGTTATAAATTGCATATTAATGACCTATTCCTTTTTGATACCATGAATGAATATTTTTACCATGGTACCGAGATTAGCGATATTTCTTGCTCGCTTTGCATCATTGTACTCAATGTATGGTAATAACATTGTTAAAAAGGTACCAACCTGGGCTGGCAAGGGCAGGTCGCTTCTAAGTTCATCTTTATGGTCTTGAAAGACGTTATTAAGGACCTTGTAGTAACCGATATCCCAAGTTTGTCCAATTGTTTTGCGTTCTTCATCAGAGAAGAAAGTATTAATGTCATGCATCATCATAAAATAATTGATCTTGAAGTTTTCGATCATGAAAGTTGAGATCAGCGTCAATAGCTCTTCAAACGATTTATCTTTATTATCATCATATGTCTTGTAAAGAGCTTGGCTAAATCCACCAATAGCATGTTCTAATGATTTGATATAAAGAACTTTCTTATTCTTATAATAATGATACATATTTGGTTGTGTTATATCTAAAGCTTGAGCAATCTTTCTAGTTGATGTTGCTTGATATCCTTGTGATAGGAAATTCTCGGAGGCAACTTCTAGGATTGCATTTTTGGTTTTTTCTGCTTGTTTATCTCGTGAATTCATTGCAATATCACCCCTGCGTATTCAATTTCATTATACATTAAATTAGGCTTCAAAACTTAATCATTTATCAAATGATAAAAAAGTTTCAATTAAATTGTATCAAGCTAATAAATTTTACCAATATCAATTTTGTTTATCAATGATGGCAAAACGTTAAATGAAATTAAACACACAAAAAGTGAATGTAACTTATTTTACCGCCTCGTTAATAATTTTTGACTCATATTGTACAAAAAATATTTTTCCAAATCCAATATTTACTAAAAATATCTATGGTTATAATAAGTTTACCGTTTATAATGTAAGCGTTACATATTCTGATTCAAGGAGGGAAGACTATGATTTTTGTTGCTCTTTCAGCGGTAATTCTACCGTTTATCTTATTGGGAATATTCAACTTGCCCGCGACCAAGGGAATGTCCATCAGTGCGTTTGTTGTTTTGATCGAAGGATATTTCTTATGGAAGATGCCTGTAAATGTTGTACTGGCATCGGTACTTCAAGGGGTTCATAAAACCTTGCCTATCCTTTGGATCCTGTTCGGAGCATTGATGATGCTGAATACTTTGCAGCACACTGGTGCAATCGATCGAATCAATTTGGGATTTCACCATTTATCCGCTGATATGCGGATCCAAGTGATCTTAGTTGCCTATTTATTTGGTGCTTTGATCGAAGGTATTTCTGGATTCGGTACACCAGCCATGGTTACAGCTCCATTAATGATTGCTTTAGGCTTCTCGCCTATGGCAGCTGTAACACTAGCTCTGGTAGCCGATTCCACGCCTGCAGCCTTTGGCGCCGTGGGAACTCCGTTGACGGTTGGATTAAGTAACGTTAATAGCAATCTCGACTTTTTAAATTCAATTGGTCAACAGATCACGAGAATTGATTTGTTTGCCGGAACATTTATGCCATTGATGCTTTTGTTCTTGTTAACGTTTTTCTTTGGCAAAAAAGACGGACATACCTTTAAATATTGGCTTCAAACGGCTCCATGGACGTTGATGATCGGACTGGTTTATAGTCTTACGGCTATCGCAATGTCAACGTTTGTTGGCTACGAATTCGTCTCAATTTTGACACCGTTTATCACGATCATCATCGCGATAGCAACGATCAAGTTTAGAATTTTGTTGCCGAAATCTGTGACGCAACAACCTTGGACAACCTCAACAAAAGAGATCAAGCAAGATAAATCGTCAATGTCGCTGTTGACCGCTTGGTCATCATATATCATCGTAATTTTGATGCTACTTGCTTCAAGAGTGTTCCAACCACTCAAAGCCTTTTTAACCTCAGCAATTAATTTTTCTTGGACGAATATTTTGGGATTTGAACAAATCAAATCTGACTGGGAATTTCTCTATTCACCTGGTACATTGATGACGATTGCTGTTATCGCTGGATTGCTCATCCAAGTTAAATCGCTGAAAGTCTTTTTACCTACTGCGAAAAAAGTCGTCTTCTCAATGAAATCGACCGCGATCGCTTTAGGAGTAACGTTGATCATGGTACAGATCTTTGCTAATTCAGGATTGAATACCGTCAAGATGGATAGTATGCCGGTTTATATTGCGACCGTATTATCGAAATCCATGTCGTCAGTCTGGATCTTTATTGCACCATTCGTTGGTGAATTAGGTGCTTTCGTAACCGGAAGTGCCACCGTTTCAACCTTGACCTTTGGACAGATTCAATCAGATATCGCTTCAAATGCGGCCATCAGTAAACAAGTCGTTTTAGCTGCTCAACTGATCGGTGCCGCCGCTGGTAACATGATCTGTGTCCACAATATCGTTTCTGTAAGTTCAGTAGTTGGACTACAAGGACAAGAAGGTAACATCTTAAGAAAGACAGCTTTACCAGCTTTAGTCTATGGATTATTAGTAGGTATCACAGGATTCGTCTTCTTAAGCTTAATGTAAAAATATTTATAAAGACTAAAAAAGCTTGGTCCATAGCGGATCAAGCTTTTTTTAAGTGTAATTAGATTTTTGCAAATTTACCTAATAAACGTACCATTTGACTCGTGAAACTGTATTCGTTATCGTACCAAGCAACTGTTTTTACTAAGTTTAAATCGCCAACTTGTGTAACTTCTGTTTGTGTTGGGTCAAAGATTGATCCATAAGTCGAGCCAATAATATCTGATGAAACGATTTGACGGTCTTCATAACCAAATGATGGGTTATTTTCAGTATGTTTCTTGATGGCTGCGTTGATCTCGTCAGCTGAAACGTCCTTGTCTAAGACTGAAACTAATTCTGTCAATGATCCGTCCGCAACTGGTACACGTTGTGCGTGGCCTTTTAGCTTGCCATTTAGTTCAGGAATAACTAAACCAATAGCTTTAGCGGCACCTGATGAATGAGGGATGATGTTTGTTGCAGCAGTTCTTGCGGCACGAAGGTTTCCGCCACGAACTGGTCCATCTAAAAGCATTTGTGTGGATGTATAAGCGTGAACTGTTGTCATTGTTCCAGCTTTAATGCCAAATTCTTGGTTCAAGAAGTATGCCATTGGAGCTAAACAGTTTGTAGTACATGAACCTGCAGAAATGATTTGATCATCTGGTGTTAAGGTATCGTCGTTAACGTTAAAGACGATAGTTTTCATTGGACCTGCAGGAGCAGAGACAACTATTTTTTTAACGCCTGCATCCAAATGTGCTTGGGATTTTTCTGTTGATGTGTAGAAGCCAGTACACTCAAGGACGATGTCGACACCATCGTTTTTTACCCAAGGAATCTTACTTGCATCTGGTTCAGCGTAAACAGTTACTTCTTTGCCATCAACGATAATCGAATTTTCTCCGAAGTCGACACGTTTTGAATAAGTACCATGAACTGAATCAAATTGGAGCAAGTTTGCCAATAATTCTGGACTTGTTAAATCGTTGATTGCGACTACTTCGATATCGTCGTCAATTTCGCTGATTCTTCTAAATGCTAATCTACCAATTCTTCCGAAACCATTAATTCCTACTTTTACTGTCATAATAATGACCTCCTAATCTCTTTTACGATGCTTATCTTAAGTTGATTAGGGGATAACAACAATGTTATAAATGAAGCAAGTAACTATACTTTTTGTTGGAGGGATAATATGTCACAAATTGACCGACATAAGAATAGAGTCGTTGAGATCGAATTTGACCCCAATGTTGATTTAGCAACTTTACCGTTTCCAGAGCGCCACAGCATGATTTTTGTGACCCAAGGTCACGCTGAGGGGACTATCAATGATTTTCCAGTCCAAGTATCTGCTCCTGGTGTTTTATGCGTGAGAAGCGGGGACGTGATCAAGTTCCATACGGTCAAAAATATTTGTGCAAGTTCGTTTTCATTTGAGCCTCAATTTTTGAATACCATTAGGGTCTCTCAACAACAAGACATCAATATCCCAGAAACGCCACGAATTCGAGAAGGTTTGAGTTTATTTAAAAACAGTAGCGACCATGTCGGCTTTATCAAATTGGATGAAGGAATTTATTCGGATTTTTTGGAATGGTTCTTTACAATTGGTACTGAAACTAGTGCTCAAAGCGATGACTTGTGGGTTTGTCGGATCAAAATGTATCTGATCAAAATATTTAATCTCTTGAAGAATTTGGAAAAAACTCGCCAGAAGTCGCCACTAGATACGGCGGTGAAGTATATTCATACGCATTATCAAGATAAGGTGATGCAAGATGATCTGACTGAAATAACCCACTTGAATCGGGTCTCTTTGAATGAATTGTTTAAAAAACGCTTCGATAAAACAGCGATGCAGTATTTGCGTGACTATCGGATCTACATTGCTGAACAAATGCTGACGAATACCGGGATGACGCTCAATGATATCGCGATCTCAACCGGATTTGAATATGATACGTACTTCATGAAGCAGTTTAAGATCAAAGATGGAATGTCGCCTAGCGAGTATCGAGAAGTAACTCGGAAAGTGGCATTGAAGCAGTAAAAAAGCTCAGGATGATTTCCTGGGCTTTTTTGAAACGCGCAAAAATATAATGAGGCAGGTCATATAATCTTGCCCAACATTGCGCCGGCCAGCGGGCATGCTCCGTATTGGTCAACCTTATATTTGAGCCTCAGGGCTTATATTTTTACGCTCTGATTGAAACGCGCAAAAACAAAATGAGCCCGAAGATATAAGTCCGCCCAACACTCCACCGGTCTTACGGCAACATATGAGTAACTTTTGCCGGTAGTCTGCGAACGAAGTGCAAGGAGAACCTGCTCCGTAATTGGTCGCACTTATATCTTGAGCTCAAGTTCTTTTGTTTTTACGCTCTATTTCTTTTCTTTAACTATATAAATTGGTCTCTTCTTAACTTCCAAGAAGATCTTTCCGATATATTCTCCGAGGATTCCGATACTTATTAATTGGATTCCTCCGATTAGTAATACGACTGATACGATTGATGCCCAGCCGTTTACGGAACTGAATGGGTTGATGATTTTTCTGATGATGATGGCAATAATTGCGATAATTGATAGTCCTGAGAAGATTGAACCGAACCAAGTTGCTAGTGCTAGTGGTCTTTCTGTGAAGTCGATAATACCTGTTAAAGCGTATTTAACTAGTTTCCAGAAACTCCATGAGGTCGTTCCCGCAACACGTTCGTGGTTCTTGTAAGGAAGGTATTTGGTCTTGAATCCGACCCAACTGAAGATACCTTTTGAAAAACGGTTGTATTCAGTCATTGATTTGATTGAATCTACCATTTGACGTGTCATTAGACGGAAGTCTCTTGCTCCAGGGATGATCTTTGTTTGAGACATTTTGTTGATCAATCCGTAAAAAGCATTTGAGAAAAATGAGACGATTGGGTTCTCACCTTTACGGTCCATTCTGGCTGATCCAACGCAGTCATATTCGCCTTCTTGAAGGATATCGAACATCTTTGGCAACATTTCAGGTGGGTCTTGTAAGTCAACATCCATTACAGCAACGTAGTCCCCAGTTGCTTCGTTTAAGCCAGCATATAAGGCTGATTCCTTACCGAAGTTTCTCGAAAATGAGATGTAGTGGACTTCGTCGCTATGTTCTTTTTGTAATTTTTGCAAGACAGGCAAGGTCTTGTCAGCTGATCCGTCATCAACGAACCAATATTCAATTGTAAATTTTTGCTCATCCTGATTGGCTTCTCGAACCATTTTGGACATGGCATCAAAATAAATATTTACGGTTTCCTCTTCGTTATAGCAGGGGACGATAACAGAGATTTTTTTCATGATCATTCTTCGCTTTCTTTAAGTCCGTGAGTTGTTTTATCCCAGCTGTTGTGCCCGGTGATGAAATTCCAGAAGGCAATCACGACGATCGGAATTATCAACAGCATGTATACGTAAAAATATAAAATGCAGCCTAAGGCTTGAAGCAACGATATGTTTATATATCGATAATACTGGATGATTGAAAAAATCACGAGTAATAAGCCTAAAATCATGGTCGAGATGATCCACCATGGGGCTGAGTAATTCACAAATGCTAAACCAAAAATTATTGCGACTAGTGACACGAGATTGCCGATGATGACAATCAAACTTAGCAAGGTCGAGCACATGAATAAAATCATTTCTAGTTTTTCCATAAAACTAAGGTTACTGGAAAGTGTTTTTTTACCTAAAAGCTTCAAGCAGTCTAGACTTCCTTGAGCCCAACGAGACCGTTGTTTGATGAAATCTCTAACTTTGTGAACGGGTTCTTGATAGACCAATACGTCTGGAACGAAGGTCGTTTTTTTATCTTTGATCAACAGTCTCGTACTGATCTCAAAATCCTCTAACAAAGCATTGCCCCAAGGTTCATGAGCAGTTAAAGCGTTCAGTCGGAAAAATTGTCCGTTTCCGGCACCGGCAGCATTTCCGAAGAAATTACGCATGTTTTGTAAGAGTGAGTTCGGAACGACGAATTCGAAATCTTGCAAGGTTTCTAGCCAATTGTTAGCCCGATTCATCGCTACGCGGCTTTGGGCCATGGCGAGTTCTTTGTCTTGGTCAAAAACATTGACCATTTTGTTGATATCGACGATTGACATTGATGCATCAGCATCGATAACTCCGATAATAGTTTTGTCAGGATCCCATTTGCTATATTATATTCTTTGACGTACTGAATTCCAGCGTTTAGGGCTTCACCCTTACCATGTTGAGCAATCGGGAATTTCCGTTTGATCACGTGGAAATTGTGGAAACGTTGGTTCAGTTTTTGCAGGATCGTGGTTGAACCGTCAGTACTACGGTCATCGATCAAAACGAGATGAACATTATTTTTATAGCTGTAGTAGCTATCATTAAAAAATCTTTCGACGGTGTCTTGAATGACGGAAGATTCATTTAATACTGGCATAAGAATATAAACTTTGTAGTCTGACAGGAATTTATCGGGGGTACTCTCTCTTACGGGGAAGAAAAACGTTGCAATACTGAGTGCAAACGTAAACAAAGTCGCAAAAAAAGAGATACCCAAAATTATTTCCAAAATAAGCATGAGTACCTCCTTCAAACTATACGTTAAATTTTGAGTGATTCTGGTAAGTACATTTCATCGCTAACCGCTGTCTTGATAGCACTGACAGAAATATCACGGTCAGTTGTGTTTTCGATTGAATGTAAATCGCGTTCGTATTGTACAAAAATATTATTGATCAATGGTTCTTTGTGAAGTAAAGCTTTGATACGTCCAATATTGCTGTGGGCATTTTCAACGAAAGTGATCAAATCGGTCTTATCTTGATCACGTAGGTCGGCAACGGCTTTGTAAAGCAAGTCAGTGCTGCTTCCAACATAGACGATATCTTCTTTATCTTGATAGAGGCTATTGATCCACCAAGTGATCAATTCTTCCTTCTTGTCGAAGTCTTGTGTCAATAATCCAGAGCCATCAAAGACTTGGAAGTCATTGGCAACGCCAGATTCGTAGTTGATCGTGATCACAATAGAACCATCAGTTCTGTAGAAGTTCTCTTCGCCCAATTTTTGTTCTTTATTAAAAATTTGAGTTGACGATAAGATGCCATCGTTGTTGTAGATGTTAGTCTTAACAATCTTCGAATTCTTGAAGTAGTTGATACGATTAATGTCGCCATTAGTATATTCAACTGTCATCAAGAGATTTCCACTGTTGTCATAGATCAAAGTATTCTTAGTCTTAACGTCAGTTCTTGTGACCCAATTGTCGTTGTCAGGGATCGAAACGATCTTATCAGTTGGATTATCTGATTGTTGCAAGTCTTCGAATAAGTTGACCACGTTTGGACGTTCGATCTTCATTGACTTTGTGTAGCCATCAACGATACTTGCAAATTGATTGTTGAAGAAAGTCGTTACCAACGTAACGTTTGTAGCAAGGTGCTTCTCTAAGTAATTGACAATATCGAATAAGTCAGTTTCTTGTTGTTCCTTGTCGATCGAATCAGAGAGAACTAAGTATTGCTTAGTTGGCTCCAAGAATACTTCACGGACTAAATAAGCTGCGTGGAAGACGTCCTTGATATATTTATCGACGTAATTGATATTGTCGGTAACATTCTTAACTTGAATCTTGAGACCTTTGATCTCGTTGACGTTGCTCTTGCTTGAAGCTTCAAGTTGTTTAAGCGTACTAATACGTTGGTCATGCGAACGCTGAATTCCTTGTTCAACTTGAGTGACTTTGGTATTGGACAAGGCAATGTTACTAGCAATTTCATTGATATTAATGTTGACGTCTTTAAGGTCCTTCTTGTCGTTTCCAAGATCAGTTTGTAATTCTTTAAGTTCATCGTTGATCTTCTCACGACTTTTGTAGATCTTGTCGACTTGAGTCTTTTGCTTTTCCATCAAGACCATCATCTTTTGAAGGTCAGTTTCGTTCTTGATCGAAGCAGTTAGATCAGTTTCTTCTTTTTGGTTTCTTTCTAATTCAGCTTGTTTGCGATTTATCTTATTATCAGTTCGTTCGATATTTTGAGTAAGTTTCTTTTGTTGCTCTTTGAACTTCGAAAGGATTTCCTTTTGATGTTTTAAGTCAGCACGAATACCAGCAAGGCGTTCTCTTTCCTTACCGTCATCTTCGTTCTTATTCTTTTCGATGTTTTCTTGAACAGCAGCCTCGTTATCTTGGAGGTCTTTGAGCTGTTTACTTAGTTTGTTGTATTTACTTTGATAATCGTCACGTTCACTGAATAAATTAAGTTTTAATTTTCCACGTAATTGAGCATACTCGTGAGAAAGATTGTTCATGTCGCTTTCGATTTTTACTCGTTGATCATGAACTGAAACTACTTCATTCTTACCATTGTTAGTAGTTGTTGGAACTGTTTGGGAAGTTTCGGTCGTTTTTTCTGATTTGGGTGTGTCTTTTACGTCTTTGTGGGTTGATTCTGAGGTATCGTTTTGTTGGTTTTGGTGTGATTCAGGTTTATTTTCAGTTGGGTGAGATTGGGCTTTAACATTGGTGTCACGGGCATCATGGTCCGCAACATCTTTACGTAATCTACTAAATAATTTCACGAATGAAATACCCCCAAAAAAGACTTATAATAGTTATTACAGAGTATCATTATTTTAAAATAGTGTCAAAGCAGGCCCACAGCCGATTTGAAGAACTCTAGTACATATTTGTAAGGAGATTTAAGATGAAGATAATGTCTATAAATGCAGGTAGTTCTACCTTGAAATGGAAACTTTTTGAAATGCCTGACAAAACAGAAATTGCCTCAGGAATGATCGATCGCCTTGGCTCGCCAAAAGCAGTTTTTAAGCTAAAATATAATGGCAAAAAGACTGAACGTGAAGAAGCAATCGAATCAAATGAAGTTGCCGTTTTATCAATTCTGAGTGAGTTAAAAGATGAACATATCATCGACCACTTTGAAGATATTACCGCATTTGGACATCGTGTGGTTGCCGGTGGAGAACACTTTAAGAAATCAGAAATCGTCACAGACGAAAACCTTCAATTAATCGAACAATTAGCAGAATATGCACCACTTCACAATAAAGTTGAAGCTTACTACATTAGCGTGTTCAAAAAATTAGTCCCACGTGCAATCCAAGTGGCTGTTTTTGATACCGCATTTTTCTCACAAATACCAGAAGTAAACTATCTATACAGTGTACCAATGGAATACTACGACAAATATAAAGCTCGTCGCTACGGAGCTCACGGAACTTCTCATCGTTACATTGCTCAAAGATTAAATGAATTAGTCGATGGCGGAATTGAAGATAAGAACGTGATCGTCCTTCACTTAGGAAGTGGCGCTTCAATCAGTGCTATCAAGCATGGCAAGGCTTTTGACGTCTCAATGGGCTTCACTCCACTTGCCGGAATCACGATGAGTAGCCGTAGTGGTGACTTAGATGTATCAGTGATCCCTTATCTAATGAAAAAATTAGGCTTAACTGATGTTGAAGATATGATCGATATTCTTAATCACAAGTCAGGATTATATGGTATCTCAGGTGTATCAGTTGATATGCGTGATATTGAAGATGCTGCAGCTAAGGGTGACAACGAACGTGCTCAATTAGCACTCGATATCTTCCGTAACCGCATTATCAAATACGTTGGTTCATATGCTGCTGAAATGGGTGGCGTTGATGTACTAGCATTTACAGCTGGCGTTGGTGAAAACAGTCCAGAAGTCCGTGAAGACGTCTTGAATGGAATTAGTTTCATGGGAACAAAAGTAGACACAGAAAGCAATAACAGTCGCGGTAAAGAAGTGAAGATCACGACTGACGACTCAAAGGTCCTTGCTTATGCTGTGCCTACAAATGAAGAGCTAATGATTGCTCAAGATACTTATGATTTTGCTAGATTATTAAACTAGAAGTTTATCAAGACGCCGATGAAGAAAGTTACGACTTCTGAGAGCGTAATGAAGAGCAAATTTTTGATGATCAACGGGAATGTTTCTTTTTTGATAGGATTGTGACTGAATTGACGGGTATTTTTATAGATGATCGGTGTGATCAGAAGTAATAAATACATCGTCTTCGGGAGCAATCCTATAATTATGGAACAAATTAAGGCTAAGTATCCTAAAACATACAATGAGTTAAGGATGAATAGACTATTTTCTTTTCCCAGGTAATAAACGATCGTTTTGCGACCGAGGCCAATATCTTCTTTTTCATCAGCAATGTTGTTTGCTAATAATAGGTTGGAAATGGCAAAACATGTCAATAATGATGAAAGTAAGATGTCGCCATAGAATTTGAAGTCCAAGATAGCTTCAGGTGCGTTGTAAACATTGATGTAAATTGCGATCAAGTAAATAACAAAGCCCATAGTGAATCCGGCAAAAAATTCTCCTAGCGGTCCACGATTGATTGGATGAGGTCCTCCGGCGTAGAAAAATCCAACGGCAAATGAGAATAGTCCCATGTATAGCAGTGGCAAGCCGGTGCGATAAACGATGAATAAACCAATAATTGCGGCAATTAAACTGAATGTGAAGTCGATCCAGCCAATCATGTGAATATTCAAGTGATTGACGCCGATGACGTTGGTCTCGCGACGGAAACTTTCATCGCCAGTCGCGTTCTTGTAGTCCCAATAGTTATCGTTGATATCGACAGCCATATTGAATAAGAACATGGCGATGAAAAATAAAACTAAGTCTAAAATATTGATAGAATGCCAATGATAGTACGAGTATAATGTTCCCATCAGAAACGGGAAGACACTGGCAGTTTTAGCTTTGATCTCAACCAGTTCGAAAAATACTGAAGGTTTCACAAAATCATTCCTTTTTGTTTGATATCATATATTATAGAATTATTCTTAGTAACTAAACAAGTAACACAGAGACTACCAATAGAGTTTCTGCTTTGAAGCATTGCTGCAGAGAGCTTTTTATAGAATTGGAAAGACCTAGAACGGGGGATTAGATGGTAAATTCAATTTGGAAAGATTATCCAAAAATGGGGAAACGGCTCGATAAAACTACCGAGTTTATTCACAATAGCGTGGACATGCGTAACGAAGCAATCGCAAAGATGATCAGAGACCTTACCTCAGGTGGTAAGATGCTCAGGCCTGCCTTTTTCCTATTGTTTAGTGGATTTGGTCCAGATAAGAAGTCAGACCAAGAATTGATCCCACTTTCAGCATCGCTGGAACTGTTGCACGTCGCAACGTTGATCCATGACGATGTTATCGATGATTCTCCTCTACGTCGGTCAAAGCCAACTATCCATACTAAGTACGGCAAACGAAACGCAATTTATGCTGGGGATTATTTATTCACGATTTATTTTGAAACGATTTCCCGACATTTGCCAAAGCAGAGCGATATTTTAATCAATGCCTTGAGCATGAAAAAAATCCTGATCGGTGAATTAGATCAACTGCTGATCAATTTCAACGTTCATGCAACAGCTAAGATGTATTTTAGAGAAGTCGCTGGGAAAACTGCTGAGTTATTCAGTTTGAGTACGATGATGGGGGCAATTGTCTCTGGTGGCGACCACGAGTTGATTGCTCGCTCCAAAAATATTGGACACGAGATCGGGATGTCGTTCCAGATCATGGATGATGTTTTAGATTTTGGCGATAGTCGCGACACTGGTAAGCCTAATTTTGAAGATCTCAGAAATGGCGTTTATTCATTGCCATACATTTTAGGACTTCAAGATAACAATCAAGCTCTGATCACAGTCTTGTCGAAAGATGAATTGAGTGCAGATGATATTAATGAAGCTGCTAGGATCGTTGTTGATGAAGGATATTTGGATCAAGCCAAAGATATTGCCCGAACATTCAGCAGCCATGCCATGAAACGAATCAAAAAGTTGCCACGGGGAACTAATCGTCGAGCACTTGAAAAGATCGTTGAAGAATTATTAGATCGAATTGAATAGACTACAGGAGAGTGTGACAGAACATGGTCAGCTCCCGAGCATTAATGTAGAAGAGGCCCTAATTCGTATTTTGAATTAGGGCCTCTTTGAAATTAAGCGGAAGGAGCTATGTTTTGTCGCACGTTTATGCTGCATGGCAGTACAAAATATCAGTTATGTCACATATTGGTTTTTTATTTGCCAAAATTATTGTGAATATAAATTTCGGTATTAAAAAATAAATTTTCGCCAATTCAAAGCTATCGGTACGTACCATTCATGGATGATAAATTATATCTATACAATAAATATACATGTTTCTGCTATCTTTCATTTTGGGGAAGGTTTATGAAAGGAGAATGAAAACCAACAGCATTTTCATAAACTGATGAAACAAACTATTTATTATGTTAGAGGCAGAGGTCAAAGAATGGTACAACAAAAGCACCTCAAATCAAAATGTAACGGCGCTACAAATAATCGTGGAGCGTGTGGATAAATGTTATCGCATCGTGAATTGCAGGATATTTGTTGCAAAAATTGGAACGGACATACTCACACAGAGTTTTGTCCGCACGGATCTGGGGAAGATACCGAAGATTTTATTAGAAATGCGATCAAAGCTGGATTTAAGACCTATTCGATCACGGAGCATTTTCCAATGCCTCCACAGTTTTACAATATGGTTTCGGGTAGTCAGCATGCGATCGATACTGCAGCCATGGAGTATGCAGAGTTACCTAATTATTTTCAAAAAATGCATTACCTTAAAAAGAAATACGCTGATCAAATTAACATCCTGGTCGGATTTGAGTTTGACTATATCGATGGCTGCCAAGAGTGGACTAAGAGTAAGCTTGAAGAATTCGGCGAAGAGATCGACGATGCAATTTTATCAATTCATTTTTTGCCAACGGATGGCGGTTTAAGGGCTGTCGATGACAACTTTGATGATTTTTGCGATGGAGTGTTGAAATATTATCAAACACCCCTAGGCGTGGCGAACAAATATCTCAAGACAGTTTTAGAGGCAGTCAAGTGGAGCTGTGAGGATAAGCCAGCAAGATATGGCCATATAACGTTATACCGAAAATGGCGTAAGGAATTCAATTCTTCGACTATTTGGCACGATAAAGAAACAGATCGTTTAGTCGACAAAATTTTAAAACATGTCAAGAAACGAAATGAAATGCTGGACTGCAATATGTCTGGCTTGGCAAAATTTAGTCAATGCGAGTCATCGCCATACGTCTCGATCATCGAAAAGGCAGCCGATAAAGGCGTCAAATTAGTCTATGGATCGGATGCGCATGAATCAAATAATATCGACCAAGGATTTAATGAGTACTTAGTACAAAAATTATGTCAATGTGGGAGAGTTTAATGGAATTAACCGTACATGATGGACGACCTTTTAGGATTTGTCAGTTAACGGATATTCATTTGGGATCATATCCATTCGGAGAGTCAGACCTAAAGACTTTACGATCCCTGAGACGATTATTTACGCAAAAAAAATTTCACCTGATCATGATAACTGGAGATATTATCTGGGGAAAAGATAATTCTACTGCGAAAAAGTCATTATCAGTATTTTACGATTTTTTAAATTCACTAAAGACGCCAGTTGCAATCACTTATGGTAACCACGATGTTGAAGGACCTTTAAAAAGAAGCGATATGCGGTCAATGGAAAAGAAACTAGAATTTTTTGCGGACCGTCACTACAATTTTTTAAATTCAAATCGTGAAAGCTACACTTTGGAAATCAACGACCGAGATAGTGGGGAACTGAAGCATGTGATCTACGTTTGGGACAGTGGTTCGTACACTCATTGGCCCAAAATTGACGAGTATGCAGCGATTGAACCTGAACAGATTCAATGGTTCCTGGAGCTTCCATATTCGCGCACAATTGAGAATATTGACTTAGGATTCATGCATATTCCAATTCCCGAGTATCGAATGGCAGTTAAAAATATTACTGCTGGAGAATTCGGCGAAGATATTTGTGCACCGAAGATCAACTCTGGATTGTTTTATGCATTGCTCAGAAAGAAAAATGTGAAGGCAATTTTTGCCGGTCATGATCATGACAACAATTTTTCCAGTAGCTTGGACGGAATCCAATTAAATTATGGCAACACCACAGGTTATAACTGTTATGGAGATCTCCCAAGAGGCTGCGTGGAGATCAACCTGTATCCAGATAAGATCAAACGGTTCGTTTTAACGTTTGATTCGATGGAAGAATTCAGTCGGGTGTAACGGTGTTATGCAAAAAGACGATATCGAGAAATTTCGATATCGTCTTTTTTAATAGGTTAATTTTTTGAATCAAATACTTCAACGCAGTAATCTTTTTTGCCACAGTTTGGACAAGTTAATTTTCTAGCACGAGGGTTGTGGCCAGCCCAAAAGGCAGTCCAGAACTTTGGCTTGAATTCTGTATTGCAGTTAGGACAGATGTAGTTGGTATTATTGAAATAATACTTTGATATCCAACCAGCACCAATAAATGCGACAATCATTCCGATGATAAATGGCATCCAATTGCCTGACTTGATTGCATAGATTAAGGTGCCAATCTCGATAATGTCTATCGGGATTCCCCAAGCTATCATTGTGATGTGGACTTTGCGTAATGACTTCTTATTTTTCATAATGTCGTTTATGTCGTCGATGGATTTGATCGGTACGGCAGCCAAGTCGGGCAGATCTCGTTTGATGCTCTCAATGGTCTTGAGCTGTTCTTTTGATCCCGCAAGCTGCAATTTTAAGGCCTTTTCCTGTTCGACTAGCATCAGATTCAAAATATTAACGGAATTGTCGCTAGCGAGGATCTCCTTGATTGCGTCTAAGCTGAGTCCTAATTTTTTTAGCAATAAGATCAGTTTCAAACGCTTGAGATCTGCATCATTATAAATTCTTCGACCGTTCTCAGTTCGACTGGAAGGACTGAGCAGACTCTTTTGATCGTAGTACTGCAAGGTCCGAACTGATACACCACTTAATTTGGCCAACGCACCAGTTGTATATTCTGACATAAACTTCACCTCCAGCTTCTTTATACATTATGACGTAAGGTCATTAGCAACCTTAAATTTATTATCGCACGGAAAATTTTTTAAAAAAGTTGAATTTATCTGTAACGCTACAAAATATAATAAAAAAACTACCATCCAGTTGGATGATAGTTTTGAGTTTATTCTGTTTCAAGTCCAGCATCCATTTCATAGAGATCTTTGAAATGTTGATTGGTCTTGTATAGTTCGGAAGGTGAACCTTCCATTTCAATACCTTGATCAGTAACGAAAACAACGTGGTCAACATGATTAACACCTTGCAAATGGTGAGTGACCCAGATGATTGTTTTATCTTTTAAGACATCAAAGAAGGTCTCCAATAAGTCGTTTTCAGTGATTGGATCTAGTCCGACTGTAGGTTCATCTAATAGTACTACTGGAGCATCTTGAAGCAAGATTCTGGCTAAAGCGATACGTTCTTGCTCACCACCAGAGAAACGAGATCCGTTTTCGCCAACGGATGTATTGTATTTTTCAGGCAGAGAATCAAGTAAGTCTTTCAAACCAACACGAGCCAAGGCTTCTTTGACTTCAGCATCAGTCTTATCTTCATTACCTAAACGAACGTTGTTCATCACGCTAGTGTTAAATAGGAATGGGTTTTGGTTCAATACTGAAAAAATCGTTTCACGTTTAGCTTGGATTTGTTGAACATCTAAATCATTGACCTTAATTGAGCCTTTTTGAGGTACTAGGTCGCCTAAAATCAATTGAAGGATAGTTGTCTTACCAATTCCACTGGGGCCTAGTAGAGCTAATTTTTCGCCCTTGGCAATATGTTGCGAGAAGTCATTGATCAAAATTGGCGAATCGCTAGCGTATTCGAAACTAACGTGGTCTAGTGAAATGCTATTGAAGTCAACAGGTGCAAGCTCAACTTGGTCAGGTAGTTTTTGTTCAACAGGTTGAACGGTATTTAAACGTTTGATGGAATCGCGATATTGAGGCCATTCTTCAAATCCTTGACTGACTGGAATGAATGTATCTGAAAGCTGCAAGGCAGCTAATACAACGGCAGCGGTGAAGTTCGCCATTTCTTGATTATCAGTCATATGTAAATTAGTGAAGATCAGCATCACGATCATAATGATTGCGAAGATGAATTGCAACACGAAGTCACGACGTCTTCTAAAGGCTTTAGATTTGGCTTTGGAATTATCCAAATCAGTTAATGTCTTTGCGGACAAGTCTTTAAAGTCTTTTTCACGACCAGAGATAACCCAGTCGTCAACGCCTAAGATGTTATCAGTCAATTGTGTGTACAAATCGCTTGTTAAAGCCTTTTGACGTTCACGACGAGCAGCTTCAATGGAAACTGAAACTAACGGAACGATAAATATTTCAATTGCACAAAGCAATAGTACGAAAAATCCAAATGATGGATTAAAAATTCCCATACCGATCGAAGCGACGATCGCAACGATATAAGCAATGACAGTTGGGAAGACGGTTCTTAGATATAAGTCCTGCAAATGGTTGATATCCGCAGACAACAGACCCATGATATCACCCGTTTTATGACGTTCGTTAAAAAATGAGGCGTCGCTTTCAAGCGTCTTGTACAAACGAGTTCTTAAATCAGAGGTGATTCTTAATACCCAGTTATGACTAGTCAGACGTTCAATGTATTTGAATACCGGACGTCCAATACCAAATCCACGAGTCAAAACGATCGGCACGTAGATCAGAAGAATATTGTAAGGATGAGTTGCGGCCTTATCGATCGTGTATCCAGCTGTGAACATCAAGGCTGTGGCACAGAAAACGGTGAAGAATCCCAATACCATTACTAATAAGAGGACACCTTTGTATTGCTTGATATAAGGCTTTACCCAAGTATCATTTTTAAATGTTTTGAAAAAGTTCACAGTGTCTCACCTCGCATGTTCTCGATCAAGTCAGAATAGGCACCTTGATGCGAGCGTAATTCAATTGGAGTTCCTTGTTCGACGATTTCGCCGTCATCCATAACGATGACATAGTCCATTTCTTTGATCCAGTGAAGTCGATGGGTAGCGAAGATAACCAAGTGGTCTTTGAACAGTTGTTCCATTGGTTTCTTTAAAGCGTATTCAGTTTCAATATCCAGATGCGCTGTTGGCTCATCAAAGATCAAGATATGACGGTCGTCAGCTAAGAATGCACGAGCAATCATGATTCTTTGTTGCTGACCACCAGAAATACCACGTCCACCTTCACCAATAAGTGTTTGATAGCCATCTTTTAGAGTGTCAATGAACTCTTTTAAACCAGCCTTATCAGCAGCAGCTTCAATTTCTTCTTGGCTAGCTTCAGGTTTGTAAAAAGCAATGTTGTCAGCTAGTGTGCCAGAAAATAGGTAAGGAGACTGAGGTAAGAAGGTCAATTCCTTTTGCCAATTGCGTTGTGTGAAGTGTGGCACTTTTTGGCCATTGATCGAAATGTCAGAGCTGTTTTCAGGTGTCAAAAATCCACCGATAACTCGAATCAAAGTAGATTTACCTGAACCAGATTTTCCAATGACACCAACGTTGTCAAAGCCGGATAGTTTCAAGTGATCGATATCAAGACTAGCATCAGCAGTCTTGTCTTCATCATCGTAGTTGAATTGGAGATTGTTGATCTCAAAATTAGAATTTTCGTCCCAGTCTAATTTTTCAAGTTTGTCAGTATCTTCAGTATCTTTCCGGTCTAAGATCGAGAAGATATTTGTTAAAGCGTTTTTACCATCCAAGGTTGCGTGATAATCGTTTGAGAAGTCCCGTAGTGGTAAAAAGTATTCCGGTGCCAAAATTAAAGTTACTAAGGCAGGGAAGAGTGGCAGTTGATTATTGATCAAACCTAAACCTAAGAATACGGCTAAAATAGCAATTCCTAAGGTCGTTAACCAGTCGAGTGCAAATGTCGATAAGATGGCGATGCGCAAAGTATTCATTGTCCGACGACGATATTCGTCACTGACTGTATAAATATTTTTAACGTAACGCTTACTTAAACCTAGCATTTTCAAGGTTGGCAAGCCTCTGAGGGCGTCCAAAAAATGGTTAGACAAAATAGTGTATTGATCGTATTGCTCATCAGCCTTAGATTGCGCAGCTAAACCTAAAATGATCATAAATAAGATGATCAAAGGCACAATAATCGTCAAAGTGATTCCGGAAGCAATATTTTGGAAGTAAATGTAGACCAAAAGTACAGGAGGAATGATCGACATATTCATCATTTTGGTAAAAATTAGTTTGAAGTAGTTTTCGATTAAATCGATCCCATCAAGTGAAGCGGTAACTAAATTACCAGTTCCTCGTTCTGAGATCATTTGGGGGCCAGAATTATAAACCTTATCTAATAGCTGAGATCTGATCTCTTCTGATAAATTACCAGAGTAATTTTGTACGATCTTAGTGTTCAACAAGTTTAATAAATGGCGCACAACAAAAGCCACTGCAAAGAGTGTCATTGGATAAATGATAGTTTGTAGTGGTTTCATGTGCCAAGAGTTTACTAATGCATCTGCTAAGTACTTACCTTGGAATAAAATAACAAATGCTTGCAAGAAAGTTAATCCTGCAAGCATCAGCATAAGTCGTTTTGTTCCTGGTAAGCGAAATAATCGCCTATCAATCATAATTAATATTTCACCGTGTTATCCTTAGGATTTATTTTCTTGGTGAATAGAGTGTATGACCAGATGAAGTAAATCAATACGATAGGTACCAAGATACATGCAACAATTGTCATAACTGTCAATGTATATTGTGAGTTAGCGGCATTCTTAAGAAGAATATCGTTACCCTTAATTGTACTGATCATAACACGTGGGAACATACCATTGAAGATAAGTACGATAACTGCACTCAATGATAAACCGCTTCCAACGAAGCTCCATCCTGCTCTATCCTTTAGGACTCCATAGTAACCCAACAATGAGAATAAAACAATTAAGATTGTAATAATCAATGATGAGACTAATTTCTTAGTAAAGAAGTCTGTTTGGAAAATAACAAGTAGTGCGAATACTACTTCACCAGCAAACAAGATAGGATAAAGAATCTTGTTTAGGTTTTTAGCACGTTCTGGCAATGAACCAGCCATTCTTAAACGAATGAAGTTCAAACCATGTACTAATGATAGAAGTACACCTGCAACACCACCGACAATTGATAGCCAGTTAACAACATCAAAGAAGTGTAAACCAGTTGCATCACCGTTAGCATTCAAAGGAATACCTTGGATCATACTTGTGAGCATCATAACTAGTAGGAATGGTGCACATAAGCTTCCGATAAAGAACATCCATAACCAGAAATTCTTACCAGATTTTGATTCGGCGTGTTTCGTAAATTCAAATGAAACACCACGAATGATAAGTGAAACTAGAACTAACATTAATAAGTAATAATAAGCTGAGAACAATGATGCATACCACATAGGGATTGATGCAAACATTGCACCACCAGCTGTAACTAGCCATGTTTCGTTACCGTCCCAGTGAGGGCCGATTGAAGTTTGAATGGCAATTTGTTCGTCTTGGTCTTTAGCCAAGAAGCGTGTTGCCATACCAACACCAAAATCAAATCCTTCTAGGAAGACGAAGATGGCAAATAGTAATCCGATTATACAGAACCACAAAATTTGTAGAGTTGTCATTATTTACCAAATGCCTCCTTTGCGAAAGGATCCACGTTTTGCTTAGAATCCTTTGTTTCGAAGTAAGGACCTTGATGCAATGTCTGTCTGCTGTACCAAACCATGACGCCACCGAGGAAGGCAAATAGTAAGAAGTAAAGAATGTTACTAAATAGCAAGCTTCCGACAGTTGATGAAGGTGATACGGCTTGAGAAATTGTAAATAGTCCGTAAACGATCCAAGGATAACGACCAAATTCTGTTACGAACCAGCCGGCTGAGTTACCAATAAATGGAACCCAAATACCGATTCCAAGACAGTGTAACAACCATCTCTTGTTTTCGATAGTATCCTTGTTCTTTCTTGAGAATAATAGACCAAGAAAATCAAAGATAAGAATGATAAATGCGACTGCAGTCATAATTCTGAAACTCCAGAACAATGTCTTTGCAGGTGGGTAGAAGTCTAACTCTGAACCCATTTGTGTACCATACTTCTTGTTACCATATTGATCGTTAAGTTCTTTGTTAATGGTATTCATACCCTTAACTGAACCTGTTGTCTTATGGTAAGTCAAAAGACTTAGTACTTTTGGAATCTCAACTTCGTGTGAAGTCTTGTGACCCTTAGCATCGATTGTTTCGATAACAGTCCATGGAGCTGGGTCTTTAGTATCTTGATAGATACCTTCTGTTGCAGCAAATTTCATTGGTTGATCTTTCAACATTTGTTGTGTTTGGAAATCACCAGCAAAGATTGTAAGAATTGAACCAATCAAACCTACCCAAAGGCCGTATCTTAATGATGTCTTGAAGAAGTGGTTTTCACCCTTCTTGTTGCGAAGTAATCCGTAAGCACTCATACCAGCAATGACAACACCAGCTGTCATAATAGCTGCGATGATCAAGTGAGGGAATACTCTCCACAATTGAGGGTTAGCAACAACGTCACCAAAACTAGTTAGCTTGATACGTGTGTGACCACCCATAACTGCAATTGTGAAACCTGTTGGGTGTTGCATGAAACTGTTAGCAGCCAAAATCCAAATAGCTGATAACATAGTACCGATTGATGTCATCCAAATCATAAATGCATGCCAACCTGGAGTAAATCTATCCCAAGTAAACATCCAAATACCAATGAAGACAGATTCGATAAAGAATGCTAGTAATGCTTCGATAGCTAATGGTGCACCGAAGACATCACCCATGAATCTAGAATATTCTGACCAATTCATACCGAATTGGAACTCTTGAATAAGACCTGTAACAATACCCACGGCGAAACTAAGTAGGAATATCTTTCCCCAGAACTTAGCCATGTCGCGGTAAACTTCGTCTTTCTTAACTGCGTAAATAGTTTCCATGATAGCTACGACAAATCCCATTCCGATAGAAAACGGAACAAAGAAGAAATGGAATACGGTAGTCATGGCAAACTGGAAACGAGCTAAGCCGACGACGGTTAAGCCAATACCGAACATTTAAATAACCTCCTCCTATAACTTTATAGATTTACATCTATAACTACGTTTATCATATGATTAATTAATCGAATAATCAATAGTGCTAAATGATTTATCGCGATATAAATAACGATAAAAAAATGCAAGCCTGAAAGGGCTTGCATTAACGCCTACTACGACGGCTTTTTTGCGGATCGTAGCTAGGAAAATTATTTGAATTATTTTCTGAAGAATTATTTAAATTTTGGTTGAAATTGCCATTTTGACCATTGTCATATGGATTTTGGTTCGGCGTGTATCCATTGTAATTTTGATTCGTTTGATCAAATTGACCACCGTTGTAATTGTTAGGATACTGATTGTTAGTTTGATCAGGATACTGGTTATAACTTTGTCCTCTATTATAGGTATTGTTTTGATTCAAGTTGGACTGGTTATTTCCAAATGATTGATTTTGGCCATAGGTTTGGTTTTGATTATAGCTTTGATCATATGACTGATTTTGATTGTAGGTTTGATTAGAACCATAACTTTGATTTGGACCATATTGTCCAAACTGATTATTTGAGACAGTTGATTGATTTTGGGGATTTGCTCTAGATGAACGAGATGGGTACTGATTTGGCTCACCATTGTTCATTCCAAAATTATTGGGTTGGTAACTGCCGTTGTTGTAATTTTGATTTGGTTGGTCATAACCGCCGTTTTGATTGCGGAAATATCCGTTATTTGGACTTTGTTGATAATAGTTGTTCCTATTATACGGTTGTTGTTGATTGTCGTCTTCTTCAGGAATTGGATTCATGATTAGATCGACAATACTGATGATCAAAACAATCGCTCCGATGATGATTCCGATCCAAGACCAAATTTTTAAATAGGCGGTGTCTGGAAGATTTGAATTGATGATCCCCATAACGCCTCCGATTATTAAGATGACAAAACTGATGATATCTGGGACCAAACTGTAAGTCCGGTTAGTCAAAATGTAAATTACCGCGGTTACGATATACGTTATCGCAATCAGTATACCAGCAGCACTGGCAATTGCACCATTACCGATCAGAGCTGCAACGAAACCTTGAAATCCAGTTTTGATCATCAATACTACTGAAAGGATAAACAGCAGTGTACCGGTAGATATTTTAGTGATTCTTACCATACAAAGAGTCCTCCATAGAGTTTTTCTTCTATTCTATATCGTCTTTAACAAAGTGGTTGATTGGTCCATATTTGTGTCCAACGTCAATGACGTTTTTAATAGCGTTATACGTATAAGTCTTGGCAATGCGAATTGCCGATTCCAAATCTTTACCTTTGGCAACTTCTGCCACAATTGCGGAAGAAAGCGTATCGCCTGTTCCATTAATGTGATCTGTTTTAACGTAAGGTTCAGAGATCCAAAATGACTGACCATCTTCTAGTAAAACAAAGTCTTCGACTTCATCGATTGAATCGTCGCTATGTTCACCTTTGATCATAATGTTCTTAGGTCCAAGTTCTTGCAGCTTGTGAGCAGCTTCAACTATTTCCTCGCGATTATCCAATTCCATACCAGATAACTTTTTAGCTTCGTAATAGTTTGGTGTAATAATATCTGCAAGTGGGAACAACTTATCGATCAAAGTTTGGTAAGCTTCTTGTTCCAAAAGCATTGCTCCATGTTTTGTGATGATCACGGGGTCTAATACGAAGAATCCGAATGGACGGTCTTTGATTGCATCAGCGACAGTGTTAATAGTTGCTGAATCTGACAACATACCAGTTTTAAAAGCTGATACTTTAAAGTCATCTTTGATATCCTTGATTTGATTAAGAATAAATTCTGGGGACATAACCGTTGCATCATGAATTCCGTATGAGTTACCTGCTACGGCAGCGGTCAAAACTGACATTCCATAAACGCCAAGAGACATAAAAGTCTTGAGATCTGCTTGTGCACCAGCGCTACCATCGGAGTCTGATCCAGCAATTGTTAATACTTGAGTAAATTCGTTCAAAATAGTTGCCTCCTAGAATCTGTAATTACTTAAATTTTACCAGTATTAGTAAAAAAATGCTACAGATATACATTGTTCTTGACCTTTACGTTACGTCAATCTGTAGACTGAATTTGTCAGGAGGTTCAAAATGGAATATTCAATCAAAGAATTAGCTGAATTAACAGGCGTCAGTACTAGAACTTTGCGGTATTATGATCAAATCGATCTATTAAAGCCGTTTAAAAAAACTGAATCAGGCTATCGAGTGTATTCAGAAGCTGAAGTTGATAAATTGCAGGTCATCCTATTTTATAAGTCGTTAGCTTTCGAACTGAGTGAAATAAAACAGCTAGTAACTGACCCAAATTTTTCAGTGATCGATGCTCTTAAAGAACAATATCAAGTGCTCTTAGCAAAACAACAAGACATTAATGACCTTCTGACGACAATTAGTGTAACGATACAAGATTATCAAGGAGGAAAAACGATGAATGATCAATCTAAGTTTGAAGTATTTAAAAAACAACAGCTCCAGAATAACGAAGAACAGTATGGACAAGAGATCCGACAAGAATATGGAGATAAGGTAGTTGATGAAGCAAATAAACAATATTCATCAATGACTTCAGACCAATATCAACAAATGAATGAACTTGAATCTGATCTGATCAGGAATCTTAAAGAATTAAAACAGACTGGTGGCGATATTAATAGTTCGCTAGCTAAACAAATTTTTGAGGAGCACCAACAATGGCTACAATTTTCATGGCCTAAGTATGACAAATCCATGCATCGAGGTTTAGCGGATATGTATTTGGCCGATGAAAGATTTGGCGATTATTATAATAAGAAGGCAAATGAACCAGTTATCCAATTGCTACATGATGTAATATACAATTATACGAAGCAATAAGGGATGACGACTTGATGTATACAATAACTGACCGGATTCAATTGAGGATTGCAGAACCAGACGATGCGGAGGACTTATTCAACTTGATCGACAGTAATCGAGCACAAATGGAACAGTTCATGAGCTGGGCTAAAGATACCAAAAAAGTTGCAGACTAGAGAAGGTTTCTCAAATACTGTCAGACCAGGTACAAAGAGCAGAAGCTCTGGCCAGCTACTATTTTGGTCGATGGCAAGATAGCAGGAATGTTCGACTTCCACAATATCGATCATGATAACCATCATTGCGAAATTGGATATTGGCTCGGAAAGGCATTTCAGCATAACGGAGTTATGACTAATGTCGTTAAAGAGGCAACTAAAATCGGATTTAATGAATTAAAGATGCATACGATCCAAATTTTTGCCGTAGTAGACAATGGACCTAGCAACCGAGTCGCTTTAAATGCAGGCTTTAACCTTGAGGGAACGTTAAAAGAATATTTGTTAGCTAACGGAAGATATCAGAATTCGAATATCTATTCACAAATGACCGCAAAAAAATGACAATCAGTGTCACAAAACCTACCATTTTTTTAGTTGTTAGGTTTTTTATTATCTAAAAATCTAGTAATAGCATAGCTTTGGCTATGACATAATTTTGTAATTATTTATTAACATAAATGAAATTAATTTGTGAATAATGTGGAAAATGATAATTGAAAGCGTTAATATCAAGTTATGATATATTAAAAGATTAATTTTAAATATATCGTTCTTTTAATAATTTAAAAGTAGGGGGGAAACGGTATGTCATGGTTAAAAAAGGCTATTGTCTACTTGTCAGTCACAGCCTTAGCAGCACCAGTGGTTGCCAGCGGAACTGTAGGGATTGCATCCGCCGCAACAACAGATAACGCTAAGACGACTGAAACGGCAAAGCCAAACGCCAGTCTCAAAGCACCATTTAGAGATGCAAATAACATCTTTAAGCTGAGACTTGATAAACAAAAGGACGGCTATGTTTTGGTAACTAACATCGCTGCATCCGGAAACAATGTTATCCAAAAAGGCGAACAACTTGTTGTTAACTTCGACAAGAAGAACGTTGATTTGAATAATAGTTCCGTCGTTAATCAAGATGGTTCAGCTCCATTCACCGTTAAGAAAGACGCCAATAAAGGAACAGTTACTTTGACCTTCAATCAGACTGTTGATTCAGGAAACTATACAACAGCTGTTGGTATCGCAACTAAGAACTTGTACACAACAAGTTCATTGAAGGCTGATTTCCAAGGAGCACCTATTAAGATCAGTGATAATTTGATCACTTCGAAATGGCAAGCTCCAACATACAACAGTACAAATGGTGACACGACACAACAATCGTCATCATACAGTACTCAAAATTCAGTCGGAACAACCCAAGTTGCCTCGACGCAAGCTGCTTCATCACAATATTCAACATCAACAAGCAGCACCCAAGCAGCTACAAGTTACACAACTACAACTTCTCAAACAGGTACAACGACACAAGCAACCAATCAATCACAAGGTTACACACCAACGTTTGATGAAGCTGAAAAAGCTGTTATGAACCGCACCACAATTAACGTCACAGGAACAGCAACAGATTCAACTGAAACGCAAACATCAGCTAATGTTGCAACACCTGCAACTGACACTCAAAGTGGCAACGTTAATAACGCACTTATAAATTCAAATAATACTGAGTCAACGGCAGTTCAAGCACAAGCGAACCAAGCAGCACCTGCTGAAAACTCAACGGGACAAACGACAACACAAGCTGTCGCTACTGACCAAACTGCAGCACCAACAACTGCAAATACTACAGTTGCTACTGCACCACAAAGCAACACGACTCAAGCAACAAATAACACCGTTGCAACAACGCAAACAAATAACGTTGCAACCACTCAACCAGTTGCTTCTAACACTGGTTCAACACAAGCATCACAAACAACTGATAATCAAACATCTGCACAAGCAGAGATTAATGTGCCATTATCAGTTTCAACAAATAACGCTATTCAAACACCTAATGGAAAAGCTAGTGATCCTGCACAAACGTTGCAAGATGTCTTAGCTGAAAACGATAGTAATCCACAAGGTGATAAAACAACTTACGAACCAAACAAGACATTTGAAAATATCAAAAAAGATATTAATGCCAAAGCTTCAATGGCTACTCCAGAAGAACAAGCTGAAATCGTTAAGGTTACTCCTTGGATCTGGTCATACATCTCTAAACAAGCATCTCAGAACCAAGTATTCACATTTGCAACTCTATTAACAACAGGTAGAACTGCATATACAACAATCAACGGAACTGCAGATGCCAATAGCAGCAATATCCTTGAACAACAAATGCCAACATTGCTCAAGAGCTTCGGCGAAAATATCACCGACGGTGCTTTTGACAAAGCAATGGACATTGATGTTTTACTAGACTCGCAATTATATAAGGATTACTTAGATGGCAAGTACACACCAACATCTGAGAAATTAAATCCTAGCGATGCCTGGGCAGCTATGAAAGATCACATCACGGTCACTAAAGTTGATGACAACACTAATACCGCTGGAGCAACTCAGTTAGATAAAACTTACTTCAACGCTAAAGCAACTTTGGACAGTGAAGTCGCTGCTCAACTAGCAAAACAAAATGCTGAAAAAGTCCAAAAGGAATTGGTAACAAATTCAGAGACGTCTGAAAATGTTGCAACAACTGACAATAACGCCAATTCAAATGGTGACAACACAGCATTGTTCAATCAAATGCAAAAAGATATGGCTGATAAGATGGCCGATACATCAGTAGAAAATCAAGCGCAAGTTCTTGATGCCATTCCAGAAATTTTGAATGATGTTTCGAACAAGACCGCCTCATCAGATAAGACAGGTGGCGTTTCAAACTTCATCAAACCTATGGTTGATGGAACATCATATTTGATTTCTGTTGATACTCAACCTATTACAGGGAGCTCTGACAAATATCTTGCAAACTTGCCACAAATCTTCAAATCTTTTGGTGACAGTATGAGAAAGGGTGATTTCGATCAACCCCTCGCAATGCAAAATATGGAAAGATCTCAAATCTATCAAGATTACTTAGATGGTAAATATGTTCCTGATTCATTGGTAACTAAGAAGACCGTCAATAATAAAGACGACTTGTTACCAGCAATCTTGTTAGCAATGGTTGCGATTCCTGCATTAACCTTACTCATGGGTGTCGTTACGATCTTAACTTCACCAATTTGGGTACCACTTGCAATCGCAACTTGGGGTGTTGTCTTTGCAATCACTGCAATGCCAATTGTCTTCATTTACACAGTACTAGGCGCTTTGATCTTGCCTTCATTAGTATTGTTCCCAATCATGGCAATTGTTTCATTGATTGCAGCTCCAATTTTGTTAATCGGAAATCTAATCCCAATCGTTAACTTAATCACCATTCCAATCACATTGATCAACTTAGCCTTAACATTCATTCCTGGTTGGATCGTTCTAACATTTATTCCAATGTTGCTCTTGGCAGCCGGAATCGTTATTGCTGGAATTGCAATCCCAGTAATCATGACAATCGGTTTAGTCATTGCACAAGTTGTCGCTGGAATTCTTTCGTTCTTAACAGGTGGACTATTGGCAATGCTATTACCAATCACAGCATTACTTGGTATTATCATTGCTGGAGCATTTAGTCTTCTTGGATTAATTGGATTTATCCTTATTGCCGGAGGTATTATGGCATTAGTACTTGGTCTAATTGTTGCCGGATTCGCAGTATTAACTGTTGTTGCTGGTGGATTCGCGGGAGTAATTGGATTAGGTCTAATCGCTGGTATCGCCGTCGTATTACTTGGCTACTTAGCCTTTAACTTTGGAGGTATGTTAGCCGGTATTGCAATATTCTTGATTCTATTAGTCTTAATGCCACAATTCTTAGTACTGAACTTCTTATTATGGTTCATCGGATTTGGCTTTATGGCATTGATCCTCACAGACCTAGCAATCCCTAGTCTTGAGCTTGCCTTAGCAATCGGTGCATTAATGATGATGTTCTTTGTACCAGGTCTATTGATCGCATTATCATGGCCATTCTGGATGGGTCTAGTTCTACAGATTTCAATCCCAATCGTAGAAATTGCCTTCCTAATTGCCTTACCATTCTCATTTATTCCACTATTTGGTTGGATTGCTGATGCCATTGTTGGTGTTATCATCCTTATCCAAGCAATCGCCTTGGTAATCAGTGTTGCATTACCATTAGCAATTGGTGTTGGAATGATGACTAAAGGTATCATCGGATTCGATATCGCTATGGCTGCAGCAGCTGTTCTTGATCTAATTAAAGATAAGGAAGTTACTGATAGAAAGTATGTCGATCTTGATACAAGTTGGCGCAGAAGAATTCACCCAGTTGGTTTCTGGACCAAGAGTGATCCTCTTGCAACAGCTTTAGCATAATCATTACAAAAGCAAAACAAAAAGTCTGGAACGTTTATAACGCTCCAGACTTTTTTCGTGCTATTAAACTAATTGAGGATTGTTCTCTGCTAAGTCACGATAGAAGTTTGCCATCGTTAAGTTGTAGTAAGGAATGATCCAAATGAATCCGATTCCTAATGTGATACTTCCCAAAATGAACCAGCCGATAAAACTTAGTTGAAGTACGAAGTAGTCAGCCTTGTGTCCGTCCATTAATTTACGACTTCTAGTGATGAAGTCCATTAGCGAATATCCATCTGCTTGGCCTTTATCTGAAAGATCTTTGTAGATGTAGTAAGTTTGCGAATAAGCAAATGACTTGATGATCCCAGGAATGAGCAGTAGCAATGACCATAACCAAGTTAATACCGCCATGATAATGTACATTCCTAAAATTTTCCACCAGTCAGGATTTCTAAATCTGTCAAAGTTACTTTGAACAGGTTGGAATTGCAGCTGTGGATTTCTGATCCAGTCTAAAGCTTTGTAGTTAGCTGAGACGGTGATCAAAATGAAGACCAATCCAATCAGTGTCGAGATGATGAAAGAACGACCAGCAGCCCCATTATAATGATTAAAATCATATGGATTAAAATTCAATGCGAACTGGATCGACCCCGAAAACAATCCAAAAAGCATTGTGATCAAGTAAAGTAGAATACCTTTTCCCCAATTGCCACGTAAGGTATCTTTGGCGTCCTGCTTTAATTGCGCACGACTACGATAATTTTGCATAAGATGCTTCCCCCTTTTAACAAAAATTCTACCTAAGATATCATTTAAAGCAAATTATTTTTTTATAATCGTTAATCTATTGATGGATTACAGCGATATAATAATATATATCAAATACACAAAAGGGAGTGAAGCAGATGGTAGTTGGATTTATTGGTGCCGGAAGTATCGGAGGTGCCGTGATTACCGGATTGGTAAGAAACGGCTTTGACAATGATCAAATCGTTGTTAAGGGTGGTAAATCAAATACTGCAAAGGACCTTCAATCCCAATTGGGTTTTCAAATGGTTCCAAAGATCAAACAAATGACGGAACCAGAAGTGATTTTTATTGCAGTTGGAATTACCGCACTCGACAGCGTTTTGAGCGAGTTGCAACCGATCATCGAAGATAAACTTATCGTGACTTTCACAGGTGGAGCAACCATTGCTCAGTTGAAAAAGAAGTTAGGATCGGATGCAAAGGTTGCAACTGCTATCCCTAATACGCCAGTTAAAGTTGGTGCAGGGTTCACGGGGATTAGCTACTCTGATAATTTCGAATTAGCAGACAAGAAAAAGGTATCTTCCGTCTTAGGCTATACTGGTCAAGTGGTTGAGGTACCGGAAGAACAATTGAGTACGATCGGAACAGTCGCAGGCTGCAGTCCAGCCTTTCTAGACTTGTTCTTAGAGGCTTTAAGCGATGCAGGTGTAAAACATGGCCTGAGTCGCAAATTAGCCTATGAGGCAGCGATAGGGATGGCTATTGGTGCTAGTAAGTTAGCCAAGCAATCTGATTTAACAGTTCCAGAATTAAAAGATGAAGTTACTTCTCCAGGCGGTTCAACAATTCGTGGCGTTGCGGCCCTGGAAGAAAACGGATTCAGAAATGCTGTCATTAAAGCAGTTGACGCTGCCGAGGGTGTGGATTAAGCTATATAACATTGAGCTATATAGTTAATGATTAATCTCGAATGTTAAAGAGAGGGAAATTCATTATGAATTTCTCTCTTTTTGCCTAAATTTATAGCGTTGTGTTGAGGAAGGGATAATTTATATGAAAGAGGTCGAAGATATTATGAAGACTAATAAAAGAAAGGTTTTTTCATCGTCAATTGGTTTACTGGCGTTGTTTCTGATTGGATCAGCGTTTAGCGCACCACTAAGCAATAGCAAGAGCGATACTACCACTAACAGTGCTGTTGTAACTAAGAAGAATGCTAAACCAAGCATTTCAAACGTTTCAAAAAAGACTACCAAAAAGGCAGCTAAGAAAGATACTAAACAAAATGATAATGATGCTAAGCAAGTAGTAGCTCAAGGAGCAAAGACAGAATCAGCTTCTCAGAGCTCTGGTAACTATCTATCACGGATTGCTAGCATCTCACCATCAAAGATCAAGACAGCTGCAGGAAATGAGAATCAAGCTGCTCAATTGATCCAAAGTCAATCAGGAATGAGCCAAGTTCAATCGCAAAAGGTTGCCCAAGAGCTATTCACTAATAGCCAATATACTTCGCTTAGAAATGATTTGAGCAGTGGTAACTGGATTGGAGCTTATCAACAATATCAAACACTCTCGAACAATGGTGCAATCTCACAGCTAGAACAAGCAGCAAAGAATTAAATCCTTTGCCAATGATATCCAAATGTTATAGACTGTAATAAATTTTAGTCACCAAATGATATAGAGAGGGAATATCATGCGCAAGAAAAAAGCTTATCGGACTGCCATTTTAGGGATATTAATGGCAATCATTTTTGTACAATCGATGGTTCCAATGCTGGGATTTATTCCGACAGGATTCGTTAATATCACGATTATCCATATCACCGTTATAGTAGCGGCTATCGTCTTAGGCCCAGTGGATGGTGGAATCGTTGGACTAGTTTGGGGAATTGGGACGATTTTACGTGCTTTGACCAGTCCAACATCGATCATTGATACAACTGTGTTTACCAACCCCATCGTGGCTATTTTGCCACGGATCTTAGTAGGTCTGATTGCCGGTTGGATCTATCTGTGGTTCAAAAATCATACTGAGCATAAGGTATTAGGAATGGGATTAGCGTCAGCTGCTGGTTCCATTACCAATACAGTTTTAGTGCTTGTCTTGATGAGATTAATGTACGCTAGTACATTGTCGCAAGCATATGCGGCTCAAACATCAGCCTTAAATACGATTTTGTTAGCAATTGTCGGAACGAATGGTGTTGCAGAATTGATTGCTGCAATCATTATTGCACCAGCGATTGCTACTGCAATCTTGAAGACGAATAAGTTCTTGGATTAAACAGTGTGGCGGTTTCTTAAAGCATTTTTGATATCGGGATGTTTTAATCTTAACCACAGTGAATAGAAGTAGGCCGTGAACCCGGATAAGGCCCAGATAAACCATTCTGATTCGTTTGAACTAAAGCGACTGAATTCAAATAACTCTAGACGAAGGTCACTCGATAATGTTTCAAAAATATTGAGTTTACCAGTCTGAGTCCAAATTAAAATAATTTCCGTACTGAATACTAAAACCCAACCCAGAAGATAAGGCCATCCGCCTTTGATCTGGGCTTTTTTGCGTCCATATTTATCTAACTCTGTATCTATCCGTACTTGAGTAAATTGTGCTTGAAACCAGCTAATGGCAGCAGATATTAAAGCAATGATCGCCAGAATTATGAAGTTGTTTTCCGATGGTTCAAACCGAATTAGAAACATGATGATTGAAAAAGCCGGAATGATCAAAATGTAGATTCGTTTGACTTCATCAAATTTAAATTGTTTACGGATGAAATAGATTAAAAGTAAGACTAAAAGTATTGTCATGGATTCCTCGATGTTAGAAATGTTAGTATCAACAGCTTAATACAATTAAAAAAATATGGGAAGATTTTTTGAAAGATATCGTCTTATAAAAAAGACCCAGTCGCTGAGGACTGGGTCTGAGATTTATTTAGGTTTTGACATTTTTTCTTGATGAGATTTGATAATTTCTTGAGCGATTGAGCGAGCAATGTTTTCATTTTTTAAGATGGGACCATGTGAGTATGAACCAATAGTATTCTTATAACGCATACCTTCAGCCTTGTCTTCAGGGTTATTTCCGTATCCTTCGATCATCTTACCAAGTGGTTTAAGTTTATTCTTGTCATCGAAATAAGTTCTACCACTGTGGTTCTCAAATGCACGAACAGTTCCCCATTCAGTTTCGTATTCAGTATCGCCGATCATACGACTATCAGCTTTAAAGACTGTGTGGAAAGGTAAGATGTTGAGACACTTGATGGTTTCTCCACCAACTGTTTGATAATATTTACCCAAGAATTGATAGCCACCGCAGATGCAAAGCATTGGCTTACCAGCTTCGATGTAATCCTTGATAGTCTCACGATGACGGATCAAGTCTTTAGCAACGACAGTTTGTTCGAAATCTTGACCACCGCCGAAGAATAAGAAGTCGTAATCAAAGGCATTGAATTCATCATCCAAACTAACGTTATCTACTTGAGTATCGTAGCCTTGTTCTTTTAATAGGAAACTGAGGATCTTGACGTCACCACTGTCTCCGTATGTATTCATTAGATCTTCGTATAAGTAAGCGATTTTGATAGTATCAGACATAATATTCTCCAAAAATGGTAAAGTATTGTAACATTGAATCAATGAGGTGATTAATTTGACGAAAGAAATTAATAAAGCTAGTTTAGCAGATTTTCACGAGAACTTAAATCACGACGTATCGAATAATGCTTTACGTCACGCAGTTGCTGAAGTTGGAATTTACAAAGCAGCCCAAAACATCGAGGCTAAGAGTAAATTGAACCCAGCCTTTAATGTTGAGGTACCAACTGGCAAAGTAACTAACCAAAAGCGTTCTGGACGTTGTTGGCTTTTTTCAACACTAACTAACTTGAGAACTGAATTCGCCACTAGATATAATGTGAAGGACTTTGAATTGTCAGAAAACTATTTGTCATTCTATGATCGTTTGGAAAAGGCCAACTACTTTTTCCAAAATATCATTCAGACAGCAGATATGCCTTTGACAGACCGCAAAGTCAATTGGCTATTTGCTTCTCCAAGTGGAGATGGTGGTCAATGGCAATATGGTGCTAACTTGATCAAAAAGTACGGTGTGGTTCCAAGCTATGCAATGCCTGAAACTGTCGCATCTGAAAACACCAGTGAGTTCAACTCGACTTTGAATAACTTGCTTCGTAAAGATGGTATGGAGATCCGCCAGATGATCAAGGATAGTCAACCAACAGACGAACGCGTTCAAGAAATGCTGTCTGATGTTTATCGGATTTGCGTCTATTCATTCGGTCAACCACCAGTCGACTTCGAATTGTCGATCAAAGATGACAATGGCAAAATGATCGAAGACCCAAGCATAACGCCTAAGGACTTTTTCAAAAATTATTTTGCAATTGATTTAAATGACTATATCAGCGTTATGAATTCTCCACAAACGAGCAAGAAATATAATCAGTCATATACAATTGATACTCAAGGAAACATTGTTGGTGGAGAAGCTGAGAAGTTCTTTAACCTACCGATCGAACGTCTAAAAGAATTGACGATTCAACAATTAAAGGCTAACGATACTGTTTGGTTCGGCAATGATGTCGGCAAGCAATCAGAACGTAGCAAGGGCTTGTTGTTTGGTGACTTGTACCAGTACGATCAACTATTTGGTATCGATACTAAACTGGACAAGGGCGATGCCTTAGATACCAGAAATGCCTCTGTCTCACATGCGATGGTCTTTACTGGCGTCAACTTGATCAATGATGCACCAAATCGTTGGAAAGTTGAAAATTCATGGGGCGAAGCCAATGGAGACAAGGGTTACTTCACCATGGACGACAAGTGGTTTGATGAAAACGTCTATGAAGTAGTCATCAACAAGAAGTACTTAACATCTGACGAGCTGGCCGCATTTGACCAAGAACCAATAGTTTTACCAGCCTGGGATGCAATGGAATAACAAATCAAATTTGAAAAAAATTTACCGTTAAAGTTAGCAGCTTTAGCGGTTTCTTTTTGCCTAAAATAAGCATTGATAAGTGGCTTGTAATGATTAGTTAGTATAGTTATAATTAAAGCCAACTTTAACTATGGAAAATGGGTGAGAATATGCATCGTGCAAAAACAAGCAAGAAGAAAATTTTCGGTTTCTCGATTTTAGGTATTATCGTCGTATTGATTTTAGGAGTGATTTTCTTCGTTCCCATCAATAATGGCATTAGATCAGCAACTGGAAACGATACGCCAACGGATAAATTGATCAAAGATGAGTTAGTTAAAAAGGTTAAATCTAAAAAGACTGGTGATCCTAAGCATGACGAGAACGTCGATAAGTATGCTGGCAAATTAAAGGGTACTAAGATGTCTACGATTATGAAGGCCGCTAACAATGAAGAAGAGGCAGCCGAATTGATCCACCAATCCTCTTCATTATCTGAATCTGCTTCAAAGAAAGCAGCCAAAGCATTATTCAGCGACGAAAAATACGATGGCATTCGTAAGTCAATGAGCGAAGGTAATTGGGTCGAAACATACTCCCAATATCAAAAGTTGAATTCTGATGGTTCGATCTCTCAATTGAGACAAACAATCGGACAATAATTAAAAGAGGTTATCAACAAATTTTGTTGGTAGCCTCTTTTTAGGAATCTATGCTGGTACGAATTACTTTTGAAGTCTCAGTCGCCAATAAGTTGAGTCCTGCTGGATCAGCTGGTCGTTTACGACGACAAATTTCCGATACGGCACATGTTTTGTCAGCTGCTTGTTGTCATATAAAAAGCTGTCTTGATTCACTCGTTCTAAATTAGCCTGATAGTTGCGATACATTTTTAGTTGATAGTTTCCTGCTAAGAATAATAGTAGGATCGACAGAATAACGGTGATAGACAGCGGGTTGATTTGCAGTTCCTGAATAGCTTTGATCAGAAAACTTGCCACTATTAAGTATATGAAGATAAATGAGGTGAATTCGCCACGACTAGTCACTGGAGATATGACAATCAACATTGGTCCAAAAGAAATTCCAGCTGACAGATAGTAGATCCACATGAATTTATCATTTTTAAAAAAGGTGTAAATGCAGTAGGCGATGAAAACTATTAATAATAGACTGACTAACGTGTCAATAGTCGCCAACGTGTGATTCATATTGGTGAAAGCGTAGATCTCGTTTTGATTAAATTTACTGAAAACTAGTGAAATAATAGAATAGTAAATTCCAAGGGTTGCTGAACTGAAAATAATAATAGTTTTCGTTAGCGTGCTAACTGTAGACTTCAACGCTAAGATGATCAGCGAAACGGCCATAACGACGATAACAATCCAATTGAATGAAATCAGCCAAAAATGAGTATAATCAACAAATGTTTGCCAAATCTTGATTGGGTCATGAGTAGTTTGTCGATAGGCAGTAGGGCCAACATAGTAGGAACGATTGCTAAACATTATGGCAGCAGCAGCGATTGCTCCTAATAAATAGGCAAAATGATGCTTTTGAAGATTTTTTCTAAAGAAGATAATGAGTAGAAGTGCTAATGCAATTTGCAAGGTGGTGACATTTTCGAGGAATAAACCACCAGCTAACGCTATGAAAAAAGCTAAAACGGACATCAACCAGCTTGATTGCAACTGGGAATTAGACCGACAGATCACCAAGTAGCTGAGGACTAGTGCAATTGACGGAACGTAAATAATAAAGCCGTTGTTCCAAACCAAAATATTATTTAAAAAAGCATTTTGCATGAAAAATGGCAGCAACAATGCAATTGGCAACATCTTTAAGTTGCGACCAGTCAGTTGATAAATTGTCCAAAGTAGTAACGTCCAAAAGAACGCAAAGACTAAGATACCTATTGCTAAGTGTCGCATCATGGCAATTTCCAACAAATTGCCTAGATAGCGACCATTACTACTGCCACCGACCATTGGCAACGTCGAGAAAAATCCGTGCGACATCAAATAACTACCTTTTTCCCCATACCAAAAGTAGTCGTCCCCGCTTGGAATCAAGAAGTACCGAAAGATTCCGAAATAGATGTATGTTAAAGCGAATATGATTAATTCAAGTAATTTAGGTCTCTTTAATAACATAATTTAATCCCTATATAATTTTGTGAGTAACCTAATTATAGCTGGATTTAACATTACTTGGAGATGAAAAATTAAAAAGTCTGAACCCAACAGTTCAGACTTTTTGATTATTATTGCTTAGAAATGGCAATCCGATCATTATTTAAATATTCGTTATCGCCGATTTTCCAATATGTATCGTGGTAATACTTGGTTCTGTCTGCAGAAAATTCCGCCAGTCGTGACTTATCTTTGTTAATCATTGATTTAGTCCTATTAGTTTGAATCATCTCACCCTGTTGTAATTTATAAACTGGGACTGAGGTGGAATTGTCTTTATTTGAAGCTGTTATGTAAATTGTGACTGGATCTTTTAATCCATGATAATTCATAGGAATATCATGTCCGTGAATCACATTAACTCGATTGTTATCGATGAATTTGTTGTTTCCAATTTTCCAAAAAGTTTGATTATCGATTTTTGTCCGATTAGCTGTAAATATAGCGAGGCGTTTCTTTGTGCTGGTAATTGTAGATTGATTATTTTTGGTTTTCTTAATTTGTCCATCTTTAAATCGGTAAACTGGAACTGAAGTTGAGTCTGATTCGTCAGAATTTCCAATAACGATTTGTTCTGAAGGTCCAACAGTTGGCTCTGTAGTTGTAGCGTGAGCTTTTGGAATTAAAAGGCTAGTAATTAAAGCAAACAGTGCTAAAAATAATAAACCAAATCCAAATGTTTTTTTCATCATAACTCCTTTAATGTTGTTATGAATTAACCATAACATCTATTCGATGGCCGATGTATTAAAGGATAATATAGCGTCTTATAATAAATGTAATTCTGGGCAACAAAAAACACACTCTGGGGAGGAGTGTGTTTTTAAGAGTATTTATATTTAGGGGATTAAATATATATATTATGTTATAGGGGGGAGAGGTAAGAGACGTTCATCTCTTATCTACAATTAATACTATAACGATTATCCATGAATAAATTATTTTGAAAATGTGAATTAATTATGAAGAATGCTGTTACTACCAAAAAAGTAGGATGAATATGACTGCAACAACGCCAAAAATGAATTCTAACAGCCACAAGTTGGGTGCTTTTTGAAATTGATCTTTATTTTTAGCAAATTCTTCCTGGTCAAGTGAACTAAAATTTTCTACTTGTTGGCGATATTGATCGATATTTTTAACCAGCAACGTGTATTGACGCTTATTCAGAATGTAAATGATTAGCGCAGTTAACGTAAATGAAATACTTGAGATGATCAGGATCAAATTATCGCTGTGTTCTTGGTAGACGTAAACACCCGCCAGAAACATACCAATCGAAATCCCAAAGAACCCTCTTAAAGAAAGGATCACTTTAGTGTAAAAAGTATTCGTAGCATATTGCTGAGGATTATCAGTCGTAATTTTAGCGACGTAGTCAATATACCAAGTGGATTTTAAAATATCTGCAGACGTTTTGTGATCATAGCTCAGCTTGATTACCGCATATAATTCAAATAGGACAATTAATCCAAAAAAGATATAGAATAGCATGACTTTCTCCCCCGATAGCAAAAAATGGTTATTAAATTATTTAAAAGATAACTACTAAGTTAAGTTTAATCCAAAAGAAAACGTTTTCAATGTTTAAATGCTCCTAATTGCGAGATTTAACGTTTTGATTACATAATTATATATTTCACAATTGAACTATCTTATAATTTGAACCAAAGGGGATGTTAATACATGAAAAAATTTATTACAGCTGCTTTAATAGCAATTTCTTTTGGTGTGATCTCTCCCATTGGCGTTGCTCAAGCAAGTGCCGACAATTCCACTGAACCTGATTATGTTGAATCAATCGAAGCGGTGGATGATAATGCCAAAAATAAACCAGAGCTAAATAATGGGTATGGATATAAATACGTATCCATCACAGTTAAAGAAAGTAACGTACCAACTTATGTCATTAAAGATGGTCAATTGGTTAAATCTAATATCAAAGCGATTCCTGGAAGTCAGTGGAATGCCATCAACACGGTGACTGGCAGTCTAGGTACGACTTATTATCAAATTTCAGATACTCAGTTTATTAAATATACTGACGATGACAATCTAGCGGTAGAATACGGCACGATGTTTGTTGCTCCTCTGTATGTAAATACTAATAACTAGACAATAAAAAAGAACACTCTGGGGAGGAGTGTTCTTTTTACGTGAATTATATTTAGGGGATTAAATATATATTATGTTATAGGGGGGAGAGGTAAGAGACATATATCTCTTATCTACAATTAATACTATAACTGTTAACCGTGAATAAACTATTTTGAAAATGTGAATTAATTGTGAAGTTCAAATTTTATGGATAAATAAAATGCTGCGAACTCTCGCAGCATTATTGTTAATAGTCTATTTTGTGGAATTCTTGCCGGTATTATAGCCTTGAACGTAGTCTGCAACTTGTGGTTTGCCACTATTGCTGAGTTGAAGGATCTTGTCAGGGTAATAATGGAATGGATTGTGGTTCTTATAATCGGCAATGGCTTGATCGTAACCCATTTGATAGTCGCTTCTGACATTGTCGGACATAGTTTTCAATTGGGTTGATTTCATTTGTTGGTATGAAGCTTCAGCGCCTTGATAGTTGCCTTGCTCATAGTTCTCTTGGATATTATCGTGTAATTTCGTCATAATCGCACCTCATAATTTAGTTTTAGTAAATATCGAGGAATTTTTCAGAAAACACAAATTCCACTGTAACGATATAATTTTTCCCCATGGATTGTAAAATGAAACGGCTTAATATCATTAATTCAATCATTTCTGAAAACAAATGATAATTCGGTCAAATATGATTTGAATAATCATTTTTTTACTAGTTGCCTCTGTTATGATAGTTAAGTTAACTTTAGGGGGTTCAACTTATCGCTACTAAAAAGAGGATTGTATATTTAGATTTGGTCAAGATCGTTGCTGCTAGCTTCGTGATCTTGTCCCATTCGTGTGAAAAAATTTTACAGATGGCAAATGGTTCGATCCATTGGACAGTTGGTAACTTTGTAACTGAATTTACGTCCATTGATGTTCCATTATTTTTTATGGTCAGTGGGGCATTGATCTTGAACAGTCGGAAGACGGCTGATCTGAAATACGTAATGAAGCATCGAATGATCAGACTGATCTTACCGTTTTTAGTTTGGTCAGTCTTGAGTGTTATTTTCATTCAATTGTTGAGTAACTATTTCAATGGACGGGATGTACTGAAAAGTGTGATTTATTTGTATAATCAGCCAGTATTGGTAAGTTACTGGTTCATGTATGCATTGATCTCGTTTTACTTATTATCGCCAATTTTAAAACCAATTGTTGACCATATTAACGATGAAACCATGTATTACTTGATTGGACTATGGTTCGTTACCAATATCGTCTTTAATTCATTAGCAGTCGCCTTGCCAGCTCAAATAGGTAGAATTTTTGCAGCCTATTCATTTGGTGATTTAACGTTTTTAGTTGGTAATATCGGCTACTTCTTTGTTGGATATGTCCTATTTAAAAAAGATATTAAGATCAAGCATTTATATACAACGTTTGGATTTGCAATGGCGTTGATGCTATTGAGTAACTATGTGTCTAACTTGCAACAACTAGGTTCGTGGCAGTATTTAGCATTCTTAGCACCAATCTTGAAACCAATCGTAGCAGCTTTAGCATTCTTGGTTTTCAAATCATTGGATGATTTTCTGCAAACAAAGAACACTAAGTGGCTACGGGTGATTGAGCCAGTCACGTTTGGAACTTATTTGACTCACGGAATCATCATGAAATTCCTATCAAATTATATTGATCCAATTCATTTTTTCATAACATTTATTTTGACGACTTTAATAGCCTTTGTATTGGTGTATCTAATCAGAAAAATCCCAGTTGTGGGAGAAAAAATCACTTAATTTTTCAAAAAATAAAGGTCTGATCCAGATTAGTGGGTCAGGCCTTTATTGCATTAATTTCGATGTTTAAAATAATTTGCCAAATAACTTTTTACCAGTTGCTTTGACGTAACTAATGCCTGAAGCAATTGCAGCAATGACTAATCCTAAGATAGTCAATCCAGTGCCGACCATATTTCCGGTTTGTGGGAACTTGCTGCCGGAAGTCTTGCCAGTTGTCATGGACATCTTAGCAGGGGATGCGGAGACTCCACGTAATAAACCAGTAGAACTCTTTGTAGTAGTGGCAGACATTGGTGTAGCAGACATTGGTGTGGCAGTTGCCTTTGAGGTTGAAGTTAAGCTGGTAGCAACAGGCTTTGCAGTTGAGGCTGAAGTCTTACTTGAAGGTGCTTTTGCAGAATCAAATTGTTCCAAGATTGTTCCGTAAGGTTCGCCGCCCTCTTCGGCATCGATTGTTTGTTGAGCTTCACGAACTAATTCAGCAACTTCAGCGACTGTGGTTGGATGTTGGGCATCAATCCAGGCATTTTCCTTAGCAACATCGTAGCCATATCCATCTAGACCATAAACTTGATAAACTGTATATCCGCCGCCTTCTTCAATATTTTGCTCAGCTAGTGGTAAATATGCTTCTTGAGCTGGATACAGGTCAGGATCGCCAGCAAAATCTAATAAACGGGCTTGAGCAACTTCTTGTGGTGTGGCTGTGCCTTGTGCATCAGGATCATAAACTGTTTCAGTTGTTGATGGTGATGTTGAAGGTGTTGTACTTGAATCAGAATATGTGCCACTTGCATCAGTCATACTTGGATCGGTTGAAACAGGAACAGTTCCTGGAGTTGGTGCTGGATAAGCACCGTTGCCTGGTTGTGTTGGTCCCAGATCAACAACTGGCGTTGTGCTAGTTGAACTTGGAGTTGTCGCTTGTGTTGCCGCAGGAGTTGGAGTTGTTGGTGTAGTTGGTGTAGTATTCGAAACTGTTGGGTTTGTCGCTGTATCACCAGTAGTTGCAGCGTCTACAACGTTTCCGGTCGTAGCGGCCAAACCAATCGATGATGCCAAAATTGTGGCTAATACGATCTTACTAATAAAGGTGACTTTACTATTATTCAAAACTTTTTCATTTAATTTCATTATTTAATCCCTAGTCCTTTTTCATAAATAAGTATTGAACTGGAAGGTTCGATAGTATTTAAATTCTCAATCGCACTTTCTAATTCTCACTATAAATAGAACTAGAGCTAATTAAAGTTAAAAGCATATTCAATTATTAATCATTCTAAAAATTATTTTTATCATCAGAACGCAAATGATTGTTTCTGTAACATGAACATTTAAATATTAAATTCATAATCCACGTTAAAAAAATCTATATCCGTCTGCACCAAGTTTGCAACGTTCTTGTTCAACAAAAATTGGAATTCAATTTAATTTCAATGATTTTCCGTGTAAAATGGTTTACTAGATTGTTCAACATATTATAGTAAAGAAAAGTAACAAGTCATTGAATTAAACTACTATTTAATATACGATTAAAAGGTGTGAAACATCATGTTTCACGGCTGGAGGAACTGAATGAAACCCGAAGAATTTTATCAAGCATTATCCAAAAGAGGAATCGAATTAAACAATACTCAAAAAGGTCAATTTGAAGATTATTTTCATGAGTTAGTTGAAACCAACAAAGTAATGAACCTAACTTCAATCACTGAAAAAGAGCAAGTTTACTTGAAGCATTTTTATGATTCATTGATCTTAGATTTCTTTGACGAGGGCTTGTTGACGGACGAATTGACATTATGCGATGTCGGGTCTGGAGCAGGTTTTCCATCTATTCCTCTCAAAATTGTTAATCCTAATTTGAAGATCACCATTATTGACTCATTGAACAAACGAATCAACTTTTTAAAAGGATTGGTTGATAAGTTGGGTTTGGAAAATGTTTCCTTAGTTCATGGTCGTGCTGAAGAATTAGGACAAAATAAACAATACCGTGAAAACTTTGATCTTGTGACTGCCCGCGCAGTTGCATCGATGACGGTCTTAACTGAATTGTGTCTGCCATTTGTGAAAAAAGGCGGTCAATTTATTGCGATGAAGGCAGATAAGGCTGACGAAGAATTACAAGAAGCTACGTATGCAATCGCATTGCTCGGTGGAAAAGTGGAGAAACAAGAATCATTTGCATTGCCAAATGACGAAGGTCTGCGTAATTTAGTCTTTGTAGACAAAACTAAAGAGACTCCAAATAAATATCCTAGAAAACCAGGGACACCATCGAAGAAGCCGTTAGTTAAAAAGTAGGGGGTTAAAATCTTGGCTAAATCAACAGAAGAAGAAAATAACGCAGGAGTAACAGAAACAACGCAAAATAATTCTGCTCAAACAAACAATACCGATAAAACGGAAGATGAAAAATCTAAGAAAAAAGTTAGCGACAACGGTACTCGTGGTCGTGTGATCAGAGTTAGTTTAGATAAGATCATTCCTAACCGTTATCAACCTCGTACTGAGTTTGATAAAGAGAGTATCGATGAACTTTCTCAAACAATTAGCGAACACGGATTGTTGCAACCAATGGTCGTTCGTTCATACGAAGATGGCAAATATGAAATTATCGCTGGTGAAAGACGTTTTCGTGCACTGAAAAAATTAAACTGGCATAAGGTTCCCGTTATCGTTAAGGAATTGGATGATGAAGAGACTGCCTCAATGGCGTTGATCGAAAACGTTCAAAGAGAAAACTTGAATCCAGTTGAAGAAGCTAGAGCTTATCGTAAAGTTTTGGATGCTGAAAAAATCACCCAGTCAGAATTAGCTAAACGTATGAGCAAGAGTCAATCATATGTCGCTAACAAATTGCGTTTGTTGGCATTGAGCGACAAAGTGCTTGAAGAATTAGCTAATGAAAAAATCAGCACTCGTCATGGTCGTGAATTGTTGAGATTATCCGACAAAAACCAACAAGACGATGCTTTAAATAAGATTTTGAAGGATAGCTTAAATGTTAAGGAGACTAAGAAATTAGTTGACTCATACTTGGACAAGCCCGAAGAACCAAGGGCTGAAAAACCAACTGAGAAACCTGCTGAATCAACTGAGGATGATTCAAAAGAAACTCCAGTTGAAACTAAGCCAAAGACAAAGCCTGGTCAATACAATGTCAATACAACAATTGACGAAGTCAAACAAAACATTGCTAAGATGAAGAAAAACGGTACATCAGTAAGTTTTGTTGAAGACAAGAAAAAAGGCTTCTATGAGATTGACATCAGAATTCATGATGACGAACTTGAGGAATAAGGGGAATAAGATGGCACGAAAAATATCCATTGCAAATCAAAAAGGTGGTGTTGGTAAAACCACTACAACCATTAATTTGGGCGCATGTTTAACTAACATGGGACAACGTGTTTTGATCGTTGATGTCGATCCACAGGGAAATGCTACTAGTGGTTTAGGTATTAAAAAAGCCAACGTTGAAAAAGATGTCTATGACGTCTTGGTCAATGAATTTCCACTCAAAGATACGATCATACATTCAAAACATGACAACTTAGATATTGTCCCTGCCACGATTCAATTAGCTGGTGCAGAAATGGAATTGACCTCAATGATGGCTCGTGAGACTCGTCTTAAAGCTGGGATCGATACGATCGATGATCAATACGATTTCATCTTGATCGACTGTCCACCTTCATTAGGTCAACTATCAACTAATGCTTTTACAGCCAGCGACTCAATTCTTATTCCAGTTCAAAGCGAGTACTATGCGCTTGAAGGATTAAGTCAATTATTAAATACCATCCGTTTGGTTCAAAAACACTTTAATTCTAATTTAGAAATCGAAGGTGTTTTATTAACCATGCTGGATTCTAGAACTAACTTAGGAAAACAAGTTGTCGACGAAGTTAAGTCATACTTTGGCGATAAAGTTTATAAATCAATCGTTCCTAGAAATACAAGATTGGCAGAAGCCCCTAGTTATGGACTACCAATCATCGATTTTGATGATCGTTCTCGTGGTGCGGAGGCTTATATCGCATTAGCCAAGGAGGTACTAAAGCGTAATGGCATCAAGCAAAAATAAAAAAGGCTTAGGAAAAGGCATCGACGCCATCTTTTCCGAATTCGAAGCTATCGATGAAAACAGCGAAACAGTTGTAGACCTCAATTTAGATGAAATCAGACCTAACCCTTATCAACCTAGAAAAACTTTTGACGAACATGCCTTAAATGAATTGGCAAAGTCGATCGACCAAAATGGTGTTTTTCAACCAATTATTGTTCGTGAAAGCGTCAATGGATTTGAGATCATTGCTGGTGAAAGAAGATTTCGTGCTAGCAAGATCGCCAAAAAGACAACGATTCCTGCAATCGTTCGTCCACTAAGCGAATCAGGCATGATGGAAATCGCGGTGCTAGAAAACTTGCAACGTGAAGACTTAACGCCACTTGAAGAAGCAGACGCTTATCAAACTTTGATCAGCAAATTGAATCTGACTCAAGAACAAGTCTCGCAACGACTTGGCAAAAGTCGACCATACATTGCTAATTATTTGAGATTATTGAATTTGCCAGAATCAACTAAGCAATTGGTTCAAAGCGGCGCTCTTTCAATGGGGCAAGCTAGAACTTTATTGAGTTTAAAAGATCCCGACCAGATTGAAAAATTAGCTCAAAAAGCCGTTGATGAAGATTTAACTGTTCGTCAATTGGAACAATTAGCGACTGATTCAAAACAAGATAGTAAAAAGAAGAAAAAGGCTCCTAAGGCCAAATCACCTTTTGTCAAAGCAACTGAAAATAGATTGGTTGAAAAATTCGATACTCAAGTCGCAGTTAAAACTGGTCGTAACGGCCATGGTAAGTTGGAAATCGACTTTAACAATACCGATGACTTGAATCGTATTTTAGACATATTAGGAATCCAAATAGATTAGAGGAATATTATGTTTAATTTAGGAGATATTGTCACTATGAAAAAGCCTCACGCCTGTGGGGAAAATCGTTGGGAAGTAATTCGACTAGGTGCTGATATTAAGATCAAATGCATGGGATGCGGTCACATCGTTATGATCCCACGTGCTGAATTCAAGAAGAAATTCAAAAAAGTCTTAGTCGCTGCAGCTGACGTAGATACTTCTACTGAAACAAATTATTTAATGCAAAATCAGATCATGAAACCTAATACGATCAATAATGAGGAGGATTTATAATGGCCTTAACTGCCGGAATCGTAGGTTTGCCAAACGTTGGTAAATCAACACTATTTAATGCTATTACTAAAGCTGGTGCGGAGATGGCTAACTACCCATTCGCTACCATCGACCCTAACGTTGGGATGGTTGAAGTTCCTGACAAGAGATTGGCAAGAATCGACGAATTGATCCCTGCTAAAAAAATCATTCATACTACTTTTGAATTTACTGATATCGCCGGAATCGTTAAGGGTGCCAGTAAAGGTGAAGGATTAGGTAACAAATTTTTGGAAAATATTCGTCAAGTTGACGCTATCGTGCACGTCGTTCGTGCCTTCGATGATGACAACATTACGACTGTTACTGGTAAAGTTGATCCACTAGACGATATCGAAACTATCAATTTGGAACTAGGCATCGCTGACCTTGATTCAATCAACAAGCGCTATACAAAGGTTGAAAAGCAAGCAACTAGTGCCAAGGATAAAGACGCTATCGCTGAATTGGCTGTTCTCAAAAAGATCAAACCAGTTCTTGAAGAAGGCGGAGCAGTTCGTTCAATCGAATTTAACGAAGATGAACAAAAGATCGTTAAGGGATTATTCCTACTAACATCAAAACCTGTGTTATACGTTGCTAACATTGCTGAAGACGACATGGCTGATCCAGAAGCATCTAAGTACTACAAGATAATTGAAGATTACGCTAAGAAGGAAAACGCTGAAGTAATCGGCGTTTCAGCTAAGACTGAAGAAGAAATCAGTGAATTAGATGACGATGAAAAACAAGAATTCCTTGAAGCTGAAGGCGTAAACGAATCAGGTCTTGATAAGTTGATCAAAGCTTCATACAAACTATTGGGATTAAGAACTTTCTTCACTGCTGGTGGAAAAGAAACTCGTGCTTGGACTTTCCATAAGGGAATGAAAGCTCCACAAGTTGCTGGTATCATTCATTCTGACTTTGAACGTGGTTTCATTCGTGCCGAAGTAATGGCATTTGACGATTTGGACAAACTTGGCAGCGAACAAGCTGTTAAAGAGGCCGGCAAGCTTGGACTTGAAGGTAAAGACTACGAAGTTAAAGATGGCGACATTATTGAATTCAGATTTAACGTTTAATTAGGGAGAAATCAATGGCTGACGACGATTTAAGAGAGAGAAACAAAAAGGCTGCCGAAAAGCAGAAGAGACACTCTGAGAAAAAAGAAAAAAATGACGAAATTGCTGAACAGATCAACAGTGCCGATCCTGCAGAATTACGCAAGCAATTGAGTAATAAAAACGAAGAATACGTTTTTAAACTTAACAAGCGCTTAGTTGACGATGATTTTACTGAAGAAGAAGCTGAAGAATCAATCAACGGCTTGCTTCCAGAGATCATCGCTAATCAGATCAAAGGTGTTCCAGCTAACCAATTGTACGGACCAGTTACAAAGAAGGCTGGAGATATCGCTCATCCAGTAAAACCTAAAAAGGCTACGCCATTTTGGGCTTTAGCAATTGATACATCATTGCTATTCTTTGCATTGTTTGGCCTGTTGTACGGCATCGTGGGACTTACTAGCAAGAACCAAAGCTCACAAAACCAAACTGGTATCGTGACTTTAGTATTGTTAGCCGCAATGTGGGGCGTACTACTAACATGGTTCAACTTACAAATGAAAAAACCAAAGGCCGAACGCCCAGGTTTACTGATCACAATTGGATACATGGGTGCTGGTTTAGTAATCATGTTCATCTTCTTAGGACTCATGCAATTTGTTCCTAAGACATTCAACCCACCTCTAAATGGTGTAGTTTACTTAGTACTAGCCGTGATCGCATTTGGTGGTAGATTCTTGTACAGAAGATACATGCACATCACAACTAGAGGATTTATTTAAAGACCGAAAGGTCTTTTTTTTATGGTTTGAAAAAGTGAGTTGACAAATTGAATGAATTATTTTATTATTCATTCATAATAAAAATGCTTGAAAAAAGATGATTTTATCAGTCATCTTATTTTTATACATTCAACTGAATGGATTTAAAATATATTCATTCAACACAAAAAGGAGCTTCTCATGAAAAAAATTATTTTAATCGTTTTAGTTATTATCGTTGTGATCGGATTGATTTTTGGTGGTGCCACGATCTGGGCAATGAACAGTAATAAACGTCTTAATATCAATAATTTCCAAGTCAGTTCGTTAACTAGTAAAAATGTAGAGTTAAAGAATCCAACTAAAGTTGACTTAGCCATCCAAACTGCATATTTGAACGTCCAAAGTGGCGACAAGACTGAATTGAAAATGGACAATGTAAGTAAAGACCAATATCAAATTACTGAACAAAATGATTTGCTGAGAGTTTCAGAAAAAGACGCTCAAAAGCATCAGACTAAGCTTGGAAAATCCCCAGTTTTGACCTTGATTGTGCCACAAAAGACTTTAGAATCATTACAGATCGACCAATTAAACGGAACAGTCAAACTGAACAATTTAAAAATAGGGCAATTAAATATTGATCATGCAAACGGAACTACCATTGCCAAAGATTTAACTTTGTTAGACAGCAGTCGATTGACTAAGAAGAATGGAAAAACTACTTTTACTGGACTGAAGGTTACCGGACTACAAGTAAATGTCAAAAATGGCCAGTTCAAGCTCAACGGTAAAAAGCAACAAAATAACTACCGACAAAACGGTAATGAACCTTTGATCATTGATAGCAACAACGGCCAAGTTTCAGTAACAAATTAATCGGTTATTATGCATCATAAGATTTACTAATGACATTCCCTCTAGGCATAAGAAATGATAATGTTTCAAATCAATTAAATTGCGTATTTTGTTATGTGATGATGTTATTCTCAAAAGGAGGAAACTTATGCCAGATTCAGAAGGTTACTAGACTGATAAAGGGATGCTCAACATGTGTGAAAAGGATTTTCTAAATGATCAACAGAAGGAATTCCAAAGAAGAATAGATTCGAAGATTGATCAAGTAACTCATAAAGTGGATGCCATTGATGACAAACTTGAATTATGGAAAATTTCTGCTTCCTGGAGTACAGGGATAATTCTATTTATCCTCCTGTTGATTTTGGGGAAATTGTATTTGCAGGAGTTGATATAATTCTGGCGATTAAAAAATCATATGTTTGTAATGATCTTCAATAATTGAATAACAATCCAAAAACACGCACAGAACGATTCATCATCTTTCTGTGCGTGTTTTATTTATTTCGATAGTTATGTGGAATGAAACTATACAATATCAGGAAAAAACTGAAGATAACGATAATATCGAATCCGAACACGATTAGATTATCGTAGTTGATATTATTTCCAATTGTAGAATTATTGGCTATGAATTTGGTTTGAAACAGGGATATACCGACATTGATTCCTAAGGTCATTGCAAAGGCTAAATCAATATACCTTTTTAACTTGGCGTAGTATCTAGGTTCATTGCGAATTTCGTCAAATTTTAGATGATCATATTGGACTAACTTTTTGACCAGCAAGCCTTTGGGATTAAGTGCCCAGATGCAGGCGATTCCTAGCAGGCCAAGTAAGATCAACATTCTAGCATTGCGATAAGTGTATTCCATAAATGTTAGCGAAATAATGAGTGCAAAAATATATGTACTGATAAAAGCGGGAAAAGCTAATTGAAATTTTTTCATGCGAAGGTCCTTTTATTTGAAGTTCGATATCATGCGAGAATTACATTCACAACTATGAAATATCGTAAATTCAGTGTAACAACCTAATGTAAATTTCATGTAAAATATCCAATAATTTATCAAGTTTTCTGAAAACACCGATAATCCTAGTCGGTTAGGAATTAGGCTGCTTGTTATTGTATAATGGAAACATAAGTATTTAAAACGTGTGTTAGGTGGGTTTCGTATGAAGATTTTAGTGGTGGATGACGATAAAGAAATTGTTGAGTTACTCAGCATTTACATTAAGAATGAAGGCTACGAACCAATTACAGCTAATTCTGGCCAAGAGGCTTTAGACGCCTTAGCCCAGCATAGCGATATTGCCTTAATGGTCTTGGATATTATGATGCCAAATATGGACGGTATTGAGGTAACTAAACGGGTTCGTAAAGACTCACAAATTCCGATCATCATTGTTTCAGCTAAAACAACCGATATGGACAAGATCCAAGGATTGATCACCGGTGCTGACGATTACGTTACTAAACCATTCAATCCGCTTGAGATCATGGCTCGTATTCGTTCGCTTTTGCGTAGAAGCGCCCAACAAACAGCTAAGAATGTACCCGACAAATTAGAAGTTGGACCAATTACTATTTATAAGGATTCTCACGAAGTTGTGACTAGCTCTGGCAACAAGGTCCAACTGACAGCTTTGGAATTTGGGGTCCTATATTTATTAGCCAGTCACCCAAATCGAGTATTTTCTGCTGACGAGATTTTTGAACGTGTCTGGAAACAAGAAAGCGTAGTTTCTGCCAAGACTGTTATGGTCCACGTTTCTCACTTACGTGACAAGCTCGAAGAAGCTACAGACGGCGAAAAGGTCATCGAAACTGTCTGGGGCGTTGGTTACAAGGTGGAGGTTTAGTTTTTGAATAATCGAATCAAATTAAATGATCATGAAAAAGGTGTCCTCCTATTTGAGGGAATAGGCACCTTTCTTTTATTTCAATTAATTAACGTAATTTTGGTCATGGCGTCCAATCTATTTTTTAGAAACAATGGTCCAAAGAATTTCTTTGCACTGTTGCAAATGGACATGACTAACATGAGTTTTTTCAAGGTGTTCCTGTTATTCGCTTTGGTAATAATTTTAGAGATATTTATTTCTTTGCACGTGGTTATGAAAACTTATCGCCAATTTCAAGTTGAGTACGTCGAAAAGGAACTAAAGCGAATCGCTTCTGGTGACCTCCATGAAAAAATCAATTTACAGGTCAACCACCGCTTGCAAGGTGTCGTCGACAGTATTAACTCGCTGATCGATAACACTAATGAACACATCGCTGAGCAACGTCGTTCTGAACAAAGTAAAGATGAACTGATCACGAACGTCAGCCACGATATTAGAACTCCACTGACTTCGATCATCGGCTATTTAGGCTTGATCGAAAGTCGTAATTATGAAGATTTGGATCAAATTTTAAAATATACCCATATCGCTTACAAAAAATCATTAGAGATGCAAACGCTCGTTAATGATCTATTTGAGTACGCAAACGTTGAGCATGCTAACAGTACCTTATCGATGTCAAAATTCGATATGGCACAAATGCTTGATCAATTGTCGGCTGATTTTGAGCTTGAAGCTAACAAACGTGGCATGGAGATTGTCGTCAACGCTGACCCTGACAAGATCATTATGTCTGGGGACACCGACAAACTAGGTCGAGTTTTCAACAACTTGATCATGAACGCATTCAAATACGGAAAAGGTGCCACGCATTTGTGGCTAAACGCTAAACAGACTCCTGAAGAAGTAGTCGTCAGCGTAGCTAATAATGGTAAACCGATTCCGAAAGAATCATTAGATTCCTTGTTCGACCGCTTTTATCGTGTTGAGGACTCACGCTCAAAGGCAACAGGCGGTACCGGATTAGGACTAGCAATCGCTCAAAGTATGGTCAAAATGCATGGTGGACATATTGATGTTCAATCCGATGAAGATCGCACAGCATTTGTAATTCACTTCCCTGCGAAGAATCAAAAAAACAGTGAGGATTAAGTATGAAACAATTTTTTAAAAAACTCCTAATAGTGTTCGCTGTTTTGTTGAGTTTACCAGTCTTTAATTTACAAACGGCCCAGGCAGAATCCACACCCGGAGGCCCAGATCTAAATACAACGGCGGCCTTGGCATTTGATGAAAAATCCGGTCAGCTGTTGTATTCGCAAAATGCTGACAAAAAAGTCGCAATTGGTTCGATCACAAAAGTAGTGACTTTATACCTAGTCACTAAAGCAATTCATGAGGGAAATCTCAAATGGACTGATACGATCAAACCAACTCAAGCACAAGCAGAAATGACTCAACATGATGAGCTAACAAATGTTAGTTTGGATGCGAACAAAGAGTATACAGTTCAACAGCTGTACCAAGCTGCCTGGATCGTATCTTCAAATTCAGCAGCCATGATGCTTGCTCAAAAAGTTGGCGGGACTGAGATCAACTTTATTAAGTTGATGCGGAAGACGCTAAAGAGTTGGGGCATCAAGGATGCTGAAATCTACAACGTATCTGGCTTAAACAATTCCTATCTATATAAAGGGATGTACTTAGGCAAAACTGATTCTGAAAATAAATTGTCCGCTAACGATATAGCAATTGTTAGCAAACATATTCTGGATCAATATCCAGAAGTCTTAAAAACTACCTCGCAGTCCGAATTGACTTTCCCAAGTAACGAAGGGGACAAGATCTATAAGTCATTGAATCTATTGCTCAAAGGTAATCGAGATTATCAAGAGGGCTATGAATTTGACGGTTTAAAAACAGGAACTACTAAACAAGCCGGCGACTCATTTGTGGGAACTTTCCCAATCCATAATACTAGGATCGTAACGATTGTCATGGATGTAAAAGGCGAAGCCAATGATAAGGACAAGCGCTTTAGAGCTACTCAAAACTTAGCTCATTACATCCTCGACAATTACGACTATCGAACAGCCTTAAAGAAGAACCAACAAGTAACTTTTTCGAAAAAAGAAAAATACAAGACTTATCGTGAAGTGAAAGTTTGGATGCCACATGACTTCAATCCAAATTCGTTTTTATATGAAAAATCTACTGGCAATCTAGGCTTTAATGTTGCTCAAGGAAAGAAACAGGCTAAACTAATAATTAAGAACTTACCTGGTGGTTATATTCAATATCCACAAGTCAAACATGCAATCAAAAAAATCGTACCTAAAAAGACGAAGCCATCGTTCTGGGAAAACATCGGTAACTTCTTCAAACATTTATTTTAGGAGATAACTATGAGTCTAAAAGTTAGCAAAGCAATCGAGATCTTGAAAAAACATGATTTGTTAGTTTCCAGCAAAGTGTCGGATGAAGATACTACGGTAACTAACATCAGCTACAATTCACAAGAGAAGCAAACTAACGGTATCTTCTTTTGTAAAGGTAACAACTTTAAAGCAGCCTATTTAAAACAAGCACTTGATGCTGGGGCTGTGATTTACGTTGCCGAAAAAGAATTTGACGACAACGCAGATAATTTGATCGTGTCAGATGTTCAAAAAGCTCTGGCATTATTAAGTGCAGCTTATTTTGGTAATCCTGAAAATGATCTGTTTATCGTTGCCTTTACTGGAACCAAGGGTAAAACAACGACTTCATATTTCATTTATGACATCTTAAAAGAAATCTACCCACAAAAAGTCGCTTTGTTCTCAACGATTGATAGGGTAGTTGGTCCTAAACCTGAAGATAAATTCAAATCAGATTTGACTACTCCAGAATCATTAGATCTATTCCGCGACATGAGAACAGCGGTCGACAACGGAATGACTCATTTAGTGATGGAAGTATCATCGCAGGCTTACAAGAAAAATCGTGTCTTTGGATTGACCTTTGATATCGGTGGCTTTTTAAACATCACCCCTGACCACATCGGTCCAAATGAACATCCAACCTATGCTGATTATTTGTTCTGCAAAAAGCAATTGTTGATCAATTCTAAAATCAACATCATTAACCGCGATACGAACGATTTTGAGACAGTCTACGATGCAGCTAAACAGACTAGTTCAGATGACAATATTTACTTGTTTGGTCGCGATAAAACTAAAGACCACCTCGACTTCTTGCTTTCAAGCAAAGAGGCAACCTTAAAGGATAGTATTTTTAACATCTCAGCTTTGAATCAAAAGGCTGAGGCATTAAATATCGCTGGAGATTACAAATTAGGCCTCGTTGGAGATTTCAACGAGATCAACGGTACTGCAGCTATCATTGCGACTGGATTATTAGACGTTCCAGTCTCAAATATTTACGACGGCCTTCAGGGCGCACATGTGCCAGGTCGAATGGAACACATCGATACTAAGTCTCACGGTATTATCTTTATTGACTATGCTCACAACTATGCTAGTATGAAGGCTCTACTAGGATTTTTAAGAAATGAATATCCTGATTCTAAGATCAAAGTTGTCGTTGGAAGTCCTGGCGACAAGGGAGTTTCAAGACGTGGCGGGTTCTCTAAAGTATTGACTGAATTAGCCGATTCAGCAATTTTGACGACTGATGACCCTGGCTTTGAGGATCCAGCAGATATTTGTCGCCAAATCGATGAAAAAATCGATCACAGTAAAGTTGATACGCAGATTATTTTGGACCGCGAACAAGCTATCAAGACTATGATCTCCAACAGTCAAAATGGAGATATCATCGTCTTGGCTGCTAAAGGAGACGATCCTTATCAAAAGACTAAGGGTGTCGATGTTCCGTATCCAACTGATCCAGTGGTCGCAAGAAACGTGTTGAAGGATATCGAAGGAGAGTAATTATGAAAAACTTCTTTACAGTTATTGGTGGAATGGGTACTCTGGCCACCGAAAGTTACGTTCGGATACTAGATCAAAGAACTAAAACTGATAAAGACCAAGACTACCTTGACTATATCGTTGTTAACCACGCTACTGTTCCTGATCGAACAGAGTACATTATCGACCACAGTAAACCTAGCTTTTTGCCACCATTGGTTGAGGACATAAAACAGCAAAGTTTGCTAAAACCAGCTTTTATGGTTATTATTTGTAACACAGCTCATTACCTATACGATGAAATCCAAGCTGCGACTGATATTCCGATCATTAATATGCCTCATTTGGCAATTACCACTATGAAAAAGAAATATCCCAAAGCTAAGAAGATTGGCTTGATTGCCACTAAGGGGACTTTGCACGACCACATCTATGAAAAAGAAATCAAGGATGCTGGCTTTGAATTGACCCTAGGCGACCAAGAAGTTCAGGATGAAGTGGAGAGCTTGATCTATGATGACATCAAAATTGGTGGAGCTGTGAATAAAGAGAAATACTATCATATTTTGCAAACAATGCATGACAAATTTGATAGCGACGTGATCGTTTTAGGATGTACAGAGCTTTCATTAGCCCAAGAGAAAGCTTCTGACCATCCATACAACGTGATCGATGCTCAAAGTATTATTGCCGACAAATCGATTGAATTAGGAATGAAAGTTCGAAGAGGCGAGGAAATCGATTTTTCTAAGATTTATTAATGTTATCCAACATTATATTGAATAAAATCGTAACCCCCTTTATATTTAAATTACAGGAGGTACTTATATTATGTTAAAAAAATTATCACTAACAACTGCAGTTTTAGCAGGTTTGTTGTTAGCTGGATGCTCAAATACACAATCATCTAGCTCATCGCAACCAAAGGATAATACTGAACAAACAAAGAGTACCAAATCAGCTGATTCAGCTACGAAGTCAACTAGAAGCGCTAATAACGGCTCCAAAGCTGCAACAAATGGTAATGATGACGAGACTGACTCCAATTCAGAAAGCTCAACAAGTAGTCAATCATCAAGTAATACAGGTAACAACGATTCAACAAGCAGTAAATCAAACAGTTCAAATGGACAATCATCAACTCAATCGAATTCTTCAGCTGCATCATCAAATGTCGTAAACTCGGCATCTGATGCTACAACTCTATTAGGTGATAAACTAGCATCAACATATGACCGTTCAACTACGCAATATGTTGCTAACGGCAAGATCACTTGGAACAATACAGAAGGTTACCAAGTAAACGTTTATACCAAGAATTCCGATTCACCAGCTGGTAGTTATTTAGTAACTCCAGATGGCCAAACATTCCAAATTTGGTAAACAACGTATATAATAATATGAAACTATATAAGAGGTCATGACGTTAAGTCTTGACCTCTTATATTTTGAAAAAAATTATTTCAGGGGATCGTCATGTACAAGAAAAAATATTTTTTGACCATGTTATTGCTAGTGGTTTTAGTCCTAACGGGTTGTTCAAAAAATAATTCTGACAAAAAGGTCATCACCACTACGGTCAACACATACAGTGAACCGATCAAAAGCGTGGTTGGGGACAAATATCAAGTTGAGTCGATCATCAAATCAGTCAATGTTGACCCACATAGTTTCTCGCCATCGACTAATAACTCTAAACAGATTGCCGATTCAAAGCTCATTGTTGCTAATGGTCTAGGTTATGACGATTGGGTCAACAAGATGGTCGCCGCCAACAGCCAACAGAAGAATTTGATCGATTTCGGCAACGTCCTAGGCTACCCAGATGGCTCAAATGAACATCTGTGGTACGGCGTTGATCACATGAAAAAATTAACAAAAGCTATCTATAATCATATGGCTAGGGTTGACGTAAATAGTAAAAATTACTATTATGGTAATTATAAAAAATATTTACACAAGCTAGATCGATTATCAGATCGGGAAAAAACCATTAAGAAATATGCTCAAGGAAAATCTGCTTATGTGACTGAGCCGCTGCCAGATTACTTGTTGAAAGACTTAGGCGTTAAAGTGGCAGACAATCATTTTGCTAAGGCAATTGAAGATGATACGGACCCATCCATGAAAGATGTTAAGGATATGGAACAAGGGATGCGTGATCATAAAGTTGATTTTCTAGTCGTCAATAAACAAGTCACCAGCAGTATTATCACTAAGATGATGAACACTGCTGAGCAGTACCATATTCCAATCGTGTACTTTACCGAAACCTTGCCAAGCGACTTGGGATACTATGAATGGATGACCGGCAATCTGAATCAAATCGAAAAGGTAGTTAAGGAGTAACGTTGTGATCGAGGCTAAAAATCTTACGAAGAAATTTGGTAAACAAGTCGTTTTTCAAAATGTTAATTTTAAGATCGAAGATGGCGAATTTGTCAGCATTGTCGGCCGTAATGGTGCTGGTAAAACCACTTTGGTCAAAATTTTGATGGGATTAGAGAAAAAGACTAGCGGCGATATTATCATGGATCATAAAAGTCGCATTGGATATGTGCCTCAGTTTAGAAATATTGATTTGGATTATCCTCTCAATATTGAACAGTTTATGCGTCTAAACTTAAAATTTACTTTAAATCCCCAAAAAAGAAAGCAAGATACCGAAACAGTTGACCGGATCTTGCAACAAACTAATCTGACTCAATTACGAGATCGTCCTTTGGGATTAGCTTCGGGTGGCGAGAAGCAAAAAGCCTATTTAGCTCAAGCTTTAGTTAACGAGCCACAAGTTTTGATCTTAGATGAATCAACTGCCAGTTTGGACGTTGACGTGAAGATCCAATTAATGGATCTTGTTCAAGAACTGAATCAGAAGCATGGTTTAACAGTGCTTTTTATTACTCATGATTCTGAGTTAACTAAGAAATATACTAAACGAGCATTATTGTTCGAAAATAAAACAGTTAAATCGATCGGCATTGATGAAATTGCCGAGGACATGTTTGAGTAGGGGGATTTTATGTTTGGATATGAATTTATGCGCGAAGCGTTTATTGCCAGTACGTTCATTGCAATAACTGCTGGTATCGTGGGCGTGTTCGTGGTTTCAAGAAATATGTCATTTCTCTCTCACACATTGTCAGAGATTGGATTTGCCGGAGCAGCATTCGGTATTTTAGTCGGGATCTCGCCACTTGCAGGGATGATAATTTTTACATTAGTTAGTTCGATCGCAGTTGGTAGTTTGAGTACCGAGTCCTCAAGACGTGAGGCTTCGATCAGTGCCATATCATCGCTGTTCATTGGTCTTGGTATTTTATTCTTGTCGTTGTCGTCAGAATCAAGTTCTTACGCAACTAACATTTTATTTGGTAGTATCGTGGGTATCAGTTCAAAAGAAGTCAATCAGTTGTTAATTTTGGCATTATTTGTTATCGTGGTGTTCATAATTTGTTACAAACCACTGGCATTTGATTCATTCGACCATATTGGTGCTCGTGCATCTGGACTCAATACGAGATTTTTATCAGTCGTATTTCTGATCACTTTAGCCTTAAGTGTCAGTATCGGAGCCCAGATCGTTGGGTCATTATTAGTCTTTGTTCTGTTAACTTTGCCTGGTGCTACCGCCAGATATCTGGTACACTCAGTTCCGAAGTTGCTTATGATCTCAGTTGGATTGTCGCTTGCTGGTGTGTGGTTAGGTTTATATCTCGCCTTTGTCACAAACTGGCCAGTTACATTCTTCATTTCAGCCTTTGAAGTAATTGCTTATTTCTTAGGTCTATCCTACAAAAACTGGAAATTAAGCCACTAGGGAGAATCAAACAAGATAAATGAAAGAATTATGGAATAAATATAAGGACACCATACCGTATTTATTTTTTGGCGTCCTAACAACAATCGTAAATATTGGATTATTCACTTGGTTTGCATATCCGCTGCATTGGAATTATCAAATCGCCAACGTAGTCGCATATTTCTTGTCCGTAGTCTTTGCTTACGTGACGAACAAACTTTGGGTGTTTAATTCGCATACCAATACTTGGAAGGCCTTTTGGTTAGAAATGGGCTCGTTTTTCTTGTTCAGAGCCGCTTCTTGGGTAATCGACCAAGGAACTATGACCATTGGTGTTTCATTGTTAGGTCAAAGTAAATTCATCGTTAAGATCATTGCTAACGTAGTAGTGGTGGTCCTAAATTATGTCTTTAGTAAATTTATCATTTTTAGAAAACGCGATAAGCTCGACAAAGCTGGAAAGAGAATCCAGAATGAGAGTACAAGCGATTAAAAAAACCACTTCAAATGAAGTGGTTTTTTGTTTTAATAGCGATCAAATAAATTTTCATGCACAATTTCCGAAATTCTATTGATACAATTGAAAATCCGGTGCATCTGGATCATACACTAGTGGTTTTAAATAATAGCTTTGCTCGAGTTCTTCGACTTCTGAATGCACAAATGGAAACTTCATGATCATGACTTTTTTAAAGGTTGGCGTGAAATTCATGATCTTGGCTGGATCAATATCCAAGATCTGGGCAACTTTTTTAAAAGTGGTCATTTCATTGATGTAGATGCTATCAATAGCATCCATGGCAGCTTGCGGATCCTCCATCCAAAAAGTCGAGGTTCCGATACCTGTGAATTCATAGCCTTCGACCATCGATAAGTTGGCGTTGATATCCAAATAGGTCGCCATGCTTGGTCCTTCAGCCGACTGTGGCAATCCCATCGCTTGGGCAATCAACCACTGTGTGCTGAGTTTAAAGTGACGGTCGTACTCGTGGTGCTTGATGTGGGTTTGCAAGGCAGTTATGTAGTTGAAGTATTCAAAACTGTTGCGAAATGAAATTACCAAATCGTCGTATTCCTTAGGTAAATCATCAGAAATAGCCGTGAAGGGGATAGTCTTGATCTTAGTAAACATTTGTTGTGCCATGCTGGCTAAATCAGGCGTAATCTCATCACCAGTTAAAATTCCGTCAAAAACGCGAATTGGGTGGTCGTTGATGTCAATCACTTCTTTAGCGTAGTCTTCTTTAGTCAAAACTACAGCTGGTAACAAGCCAAAGCCTAACGAGGTCAGTCGTGACATCTTGTTGACTTTAGACTTGTCATATTTGTTTAAGGAAAAATATTTAGATCGTGCCATTGAGCGTCGCCCCCTGCAATCAATATTAATATAATTATACTTTCAATTGGCACGTATGTTTAATGAAAATTATTCCTCACTGTAAAAAGTTTGGGGAGTTAAGGTTAAAGATTCAGTTGGATCAGTCGATATCTCACCGGTCACACGATTCAAAATCTTTTTTTCGATTGTTCCCGAGAACTGCAAAATAGCTCTAGGATCAACGCCCAGAGTCGGACCAACTTGGGTGATCTCATTACATTGGCGACGATATAAACTATCTAAAGCCTTAATTGCAGCTTCTAGACTAACTGACTTCAACAATGAAGTGGCGATTCCTGAGTACTGATAATATTCAAAATCAGCCATCGAATCGGCACGGTCAAGCGTTGAGTAAAACTCTGACGCGGTGATCATGTCTGCACCAGTCTCGACATCAAGTGCCAACTTAAAATTATGGTCAGTACTGAACTGGAATTGTTGGATCGTATAGTTGAAATTATCGACGAAAGTCTGATATTCGTGTTCGCTACGCAAACTGATCACATAATCTTTTAAATCGGAAGGCACTTCGTCAAAAACGTCCGTCAGTTTGATCGAATAAAACGAGTTCATCAAAGTCCGGTACAATTCACCTGGTTGTTCGCCAAACAAGTCAATGTACTGCCGGTAATTATCCTCAGACATGCAAACGGCATTTACTAATCCAAGACGCAATCCTAGATAAGGTGGCATATACAAGGTATCTTCATTTTTGATGTTTTGAATGTTGAAATATTTTGAAGTTATCATATCGATTCTCCTAGAAGTATTCTTCAATGTAACCTTACTTTCTAACATCCGTGGCCAAAAGACAAATAGTTGAACTGGAAATTTTTAAAACGACTGTGATTGAAAAAATTAATCTGAGCATCGCTAATTATTTCCCGTCTCTATCTGCCTTAACTGTGCCGTAATTTGTTCAAAAATACAAATAGTCTTCCAATGAAATGTTTCAATTAATATTCATTGGAAGACTATTTTTTTATGAGATGAATTAGCCTGAAGAACTAATGGACATATTCTTTTATTTTGAAACTACACATCAGCTTAAATCGTGTGTTGGCGTCTTTTAGGTCGACCGCAGTAATTTCTTTTATTCGATTCAATCGATTGTGCAAAGTATTGCGATGGATAAAAAGTGCATCGGACGTATGGGCAAGATTGCCGTCTTGTTCCAAATAGTTCAACAATGTTGGCAAAAGTTCGGTGTCGTGTTCTTCATCGTAGTCTTGCAAGCTAGAAATCGAAGGGTCGATAAAAAACGGCAAAATTGCATCATGATTGATCCTAGATAGCATCAAATCAAAGTATTCATCTTCGCAATAGATCACGGGATCGGTCGAAGTTGTCAATTTCATAGTCCGCCGACAAACTTCATAAGCAGCGCTAGTGTCTGAAGGTTGTGTATAAAATGTTGATATAAAAATCTGACAGTTCAATTCTTCAGCTGTCCTGTGGACAAATTTTTTAAATTCAGAACTGTGATATTCAGTTAAGTCTAACGGTACCATTGCTAGACAATAATGCCGAAAAATTGTGGATAAAGAGGCTGGATATTGTTGCAATAAATATTGCTTGAGCTGACGTTTAGTTGACTCAAGTGGCTGTTGCTTCTGCGAACGAAGGGTCAAGACCACCATTGAATAGGGAAGTCGTAAGTGTTGTGCGGCAAAAACATTTTCGAAGTTTTGCGATTGCTGTTCTGTGAGTAACATGCTTAAAAGTCGATCGCGGTTAGAGTCGGCTGATGCCGAAATGTGATTGCGGACTAATTCGCCTGTTAATATCTGTCCGATCTGTGGCAAAAGTTGTGTTTTTTCAGAGTTATACACAGAATGGTCGTCAAACATCAGCAAAAAGCCATATAATTTGCCGTTATTGTATAAGTTAGTCACTTTTCTGTGGAAAGGCGACTTTGGACACGGAACGTTATACACAGCTTTGGTAGTGTCAGATTGTTGAGCAACGATTTTTTTGACAGCCTTGATGAAATCATAGGTTACATAACCTTGCTTAATGATCTGACTCCATAATGGATCCTTGAAACCGTAGATCGTCGAGTGGATCAAGACTTGATAGTTAGGGTCGATAACTAGCAGTGAATTTTGCACAGTGGCAGCAGCCCGGTCAATACTAGTTTGTAAATCGTCAGTTACAGCACTCATTGCCAATTTAGTAATCAAATTTGTTTGATTTTGTGAACTTTCCAAAATGGTGTTAGCTTCATTAAAAACTTGGATCAGCGGTTCATTAGCTAATACGCTGTCAGATTGATTGACTTGGCAAGGACACAGCACTACAGCTGTGTTGCTGTGATCTTTCAAATAATTTCCTAATACCAACGGACCGCCTGATGCGTTAGTCTTTCCGATGTACAATGTTGACCCATCAGGTTCGGTCAGATTAGTAGAGCGTAGTTGAATCTTATTGATCTCAGTATTTTCCGATATTTTAACGTGTCCGATCACAAAACGTTTCGAGAGTTCATCTATCAATTCAGCGAATTTCATAATTTAGTAACCCCTTGATCACATTTTCACTAATATTTTGTCTTAATGATACAACGGTAACGCTTACCTAGCAAGATGATTGTGCAATCTGCACATTTTAGTAGTCCTTTTCTTGTTCATTAAGTATCTTTTCCATCAAATCTGCCTACGTTATTGTTAAGTCAGTGATGAAATAATGCATTCATGACAAGGAGGTACCATAGATGGCACAATTTAAAAAAATGTTCACAAGTGGTCGGATTGGCAAACTCGAAATTAAAAACAGAGTTGTAATGCCTGCCATTGGTGTGTCATTGGCTAAAATCAACGGGGAAGCTAGTGACGACATGATCCGTTACTACGAAGAACGTGCTCGTGTTGGCGTTGGTTTGATTATTACGGAAATTACTCGAGTAGATGATGAGACAGGTGTCGGTACTTATAAGCAATTATCAGTGACTGACCCTAAAGTTATCCCACAACTACAACGTTTAGTAGATACAGTTCACAAATACGACTGTAAATTATTTGTCCAATTGCATCATCCAGGTCGTGAAACTAACGAAGACCTTATCGGTGGCAAAAAGATGATTGCTCCATCGGCAATTGCTGATAAGTTCGTTAAACAAACTCCACGTGCAATGACAACAGAAGAAGTTACTGCCATGGTCAAAAAATTTATCAAGGGAGCTGTGATTGCAAAAGCAGCTGGTGTTGATGGCGTTGAGTTGCACGCTGCACATGGTTATTTGTTAAATCAATTTATTTCTCCTTATTCTAATAAACGGACAGATAGATATGGTGGTTCATTCCACAACCGTCTAAGAATCGTCCAAGAAATTATTTCTGGTATCAAATATATGAATGGTCAAGATTATCCAGTCAGCGTACGTATTTCTGCTGATGAATTCGTCGACGGCGGCATGAAGATCGAAGACTCGATCAAAGTAGCCAAGACTTTGGAAAGCTATGGTGCTGATTGCATCAATGTTTCAAGTGGTACTTATGAAAGTGCTCCAACGATCATTGAACCAGGATCATATCCACAAGGCTGGAAGAAGAATCTTTCGACTCAAATCAAGAAGAACGTTTCAGTTCCAGTCATTGCAGTTGATAACATTAAAACTCCAGAATTTGCGGAACAATTGCTTGAAGAAGACGCATCCGACTTTATCGGAATTGCCAGAGCCAGTTTGGCTGATCCAGCTTGGTCATACAAAGCTCGGACAGGTCAATCAGACCAGATCACGACATGTATCGGTTGCTTGTTGTGCTTCCAAGCACTTAGTGAAGGAAAACATACAGTTTGTGCTGTTAACCCAAGAACAGGTCGTGAAAGAGAATTCTCAAGTCTAACAAAAGATGGCGATGGTCAAAGTGTTGTCGTTATTGGTGGTGGACCTGGCGGTATGGAAGCTGCCAAGACCTTAGCTGATCGTAATTTTAAAGTAACTCTATTTGATAGTGGCGACGAATTAGGTGGCACGTTGAATCTAGCAATTGTTCCACCATTTAAAGATAAAATCGAGTTGTTTAGAGACCACTTGATCAATCAAGTTAATAAACGTGAAAACATTGAAGTACGTTTAGGCGAGACAGCAACAGTTGAAAATGTTAAAGCCTTAGATCCAGTGGGCGTATTTATTGCTGCAGGTGCAAAGCCAATTATTCCAATGCTTCCAGGTATGGATGGCAGCACAGTAGTAACTGCCGAAGATTATCTAGCTGAAAAAGCTAAAGTAAAGGGCAAGGTAGTCGTAGTTGGTTCTGGTATGACTGGTCTTGAGACAGCTGAAAGGTTGATCAACGAAGGTCATGAAGTAACTATCGTTGAAAAAGCTAAGGATATTGGTCCAGGAATGAATCCAACATTATTGATCGATCAAACCACACGTATGAAGAAATTAGACAAGGCACCAGTATTTATGACTAATAAACAAATGATTGGAGCTTCTGATCAAGGTATCAAGACTCTTGATAGTATCGACCATTCAATGGGAGTTGTTCCTGCAGATACAGTGGTCTTGTCACTTGGTGTTGCTCCAGATAAGACTGGAACAGAACCATTTGTCGCAGCCTTCCCAGAGACAAAATTGATTGGCGATGCTAATCAAAGCGGACAAATTGCTGATGCAATGAAAGATGGATACACCAAAGCTTATGTTTTTGAACCAGAGGTTGTTAAACAATAGAAAGGAGACCGAATAGGATGAAAGACTTTAAAGACAAAGTTATGTTCATTACCGGTGCCGCTCACGGATTTGGTACTGAAATCGCTAAAGAAGGTGCTCGCCGTGGAATGAAACTAGCTTTGGTAGATATTGACGAACCGGCCTTAAAACGAGTTTATAAAGAAATTGCCGATATGGGAGCTCAAGTCGAGATGATCCCAGGAGACGTGACTAAAGAAGAGGATGTAGATGATGCAGTTGACCAAACAATCAAACGCTTCAAGCAAATTGACCTTTTGATCAACGATGCTGGTATTGCTTTACCTGGTCGAGTTTGGGAATTGCCAAGTCGTGACTGGGAATGGATCATGCATGTTAATTTGATGAGTCAAGTTTACGCAATGCATAAAGTTATCCCGATTATGTTAAAGCAAAAGACCCATTGTGCAATTCTTAATGTGGCATCAATTGCTGGTCTGATCGATACACCAGGAATGCCAGCCTATCACGCAAGTAAATTCGCAAGTGTGGGGATGACTGAAGCTACAGCCTACGATCTCCAAAGAATGGGTGCTGATATCGAAATGCACGTCATGTGTCCAGGATTTGTTCAAACAGACCTTTATCACACAGAAAAACATCGTCCAGAACAATATACAGATAAGAGCGATCCATATTACACCAGCGATACCTTTAAAGGTGGTCAGCAAGTTGCTGAATTTGTTATCAAAAATGGTATGCCGATCGATTCGATTGCAATGACTGTTTTCCAAGCTCTAGAAGACGACGAGTTCTATATTTTGACACACCCAGTCTTCAACACTATGATTGGCGATCGTGTCAAGAGAATCGTAAATGGCGATAAACCAGATGTCCATATTATGGATGGACTAATGTAGGAGGAATGAAAAATGGCAAGTTTTAAAGTATCAGAAGATGATGTAAAGAACTTCCTCACGTTGCCTCGTATGGACGATCAAGAGGGTATCATGTTTGCATACGCAGCTCCTGAAGATGTCCTGAAAAAATTGTTGCCAAAGCCATTGAAGTTAGTAGCTCCAGTAGTTTGTGGCTACACAGTTCAGATGGGTAAACCTAGTTTTAGCGGCTCGTACATGGAAGCAGTCCTTTATGTCTTGGCAAATTACGACGACAAGATGATCGGAGCTTATCCATTCAATCTAATGCTCCACGGACCAGGTGCTGAAGAAGGGGTCATTGCTGGACGTGAAGGTGCCGGAATTCCGAAGAAATTAGCTGACAAGTTTGAAATCAGACGTAATGATAACTCAGCTACAGCCAAGGTATACCGTCATGGAGTTAAATTAATGGATATCTCTTGGGAAAAAGGCGATTACAACGATCCTGATTTAGCACATCAAGTATTCGACGCTCAAGCAGTTTTGAACTCTCAAGCAGAGACTAATAGTTTCTTCTATACTTGGGATATGGACCAAGTTGAAGATGGCAGCAACGTCTTCTCAAACGTTAAATTAGTAGCTACGCAAAGCACCACGGTCACTGATAGTTTTGAAGCCGGTAAATTAAATATCGAACTTAATTCATCTGCCGACGATCCATTCGGCGAATTGAAGGTCCTCAAACCATTAGGAGCATCTTGGTATCATGTTGATACTTCAGTCATGCACAACACTCTGAAGCTAGCTGACGTAGATTCAAAGAAGACCATGCCATACTTGATCACAGGTCGTTATGACCGAAGCATGATCAATCCAAAAGCAAATACATTTATTATTTAGTCTAAAAACGTCTCGGTTTATTCGAGGCGTTTTTATTTGGAAACAGAAAATTGTTAGCTAAAATTTACAAAAAATTTACATTAGGCTGTTATCGTTAATAATGGTAATTAATATTTCATTTGTTGTTAGAAATATTACAAACGTTTTCAAAACTTATTTCTGGGGGAATTGGATGAGTGTTAGCCATTTGATAACACTACTGTTTTGTATCTTGATCATTGCTTTAAATGGAAGATTTAATCAAAGCTTGCGAAATATCGTGGGAGTTTGGAGATTTGCTATCTCGATTCCACTATCGCTATTTTCAGTCTATTTAGTTTATTTAGACACGCCGCTGCTTTTGCCGATAACGATCGTTATCTTGTTGATGCTACTGTCAGCGAACTATTTAAAATACAAAGTGTGACTGAGACAAAAAAGCCCGTCTAGAAAATTTCTAGGCGGGTTAAATATTATTCTTGCAATGACTTGATTGCTAACGCAAAGTCACCGACGGTCGCTGAACCGTTATTTTTAACTAATGGCATGGTGATGTATTTATTGACGTCACCAACTTCAACGTAGTCGTTTAACAATTTTTTAAATTCAACGCGTACTTTGTCTAAGAATGGTTCGCTAACAACTCCACCACCAAAGACGATTTTATCAGGACGCAAGATCAATGTAACTTGGATAGCAGCTTGGGCAACATAATAAGCCATGATGTCCCAAGTGTGATCTGTTAGCGGAACATCTTTTCCAGGTTTTCCTAAACGAGCATCAAAAGTTGGACCAGCAACTAGCCCTTCTAAACAGTCGCCGTGGAAAGGACAGATACCTTTAAAATCAAGGTCGTCAGGGTGACGTTTCAAGAAAGTATGTCCCATTTCCGGATGACCTAGGTTACCGACGAATTCACCATTTCTAACAGCACCGCCGCCGACACCAGTTCCAATAGTGTAATAAACTAGAGATTCAATTTTTTCATTAGATAGGGTAGACATAATGTATTCACCATAAGCAGAACCATTAACGTCAGTAGTCCAAAACATTGGAACGTTTAGTTCCTTTTTCAATGTGCCAATGAAGTCTGTATCAGCCCAGTGAGCTTTAGGAGTCTTAGTAATGTAACCATACTTGGGTGAGTTCTTACGCAACTCGATTGGTCCAAAAGAAGCAATACCAATAGCTTCAACATCAAATTTTTTAAAGTAATCAATGGCCTTTTGCAAAGTCTCTTCAGGCGTAGTCGTTGGGAAATGAGTACTATCTTTGATACTGTAATCTTCGTTCCCAACGGCACAAACAAACTTAGTCCCGCCAGCTTCTATACTACCTACTAACAAATTATTTTCCTCCAATTATAAGTGCATGACATACAAAAAATATTATCATTGTGATATTGGATGGTCAAATGACATTATTTCGAAGTTTCAAACAATGCCTATGTAAGAGTTTATGAACAATAGAAACTCCTGTATTTGTAAAAAATATTTGAGTATTGACCGCATCGGAAACGATGTGGTTTTTTTATAGAAAATAGTTGTAACTCAAAAAGAAGTCGTAAGAGTTTGTTTACGGCTTCTTTTCGTAATTTATAGATGTAACAAGTTAAAACGGTGGCTGATCCTGACGAAAGTGAGGTGAGGCCTATGATTAGACTGATTTTACATACGACGCCTCCAAAGGAGATGGGTATGTCCGTGTATCAAAGCTTGATGCTAATGATTGCCTTTGCAACATTAGTAGTGTTGATACTAAAATTTAATCGAAAGTAAAAGCCGTAGTGACTTTGAGCGGTTGGCACGGCAAATAGTACGAACTGGTCACCGTTTCGACGGGTTACAGGGGGAGATGCCAATAAAAGGCATCTCCTTTTTGTTTCGACAAAAGTATAACACCATCTTGAATACTATTTGATGATTATAAAAACATTGATATCACAATTTCTTTGTAAAAACTACATTAAGCAAAGTTTATCTAATAGGACATATTCATGAAAATTTCTGAAGAAATGACAATAATGAAGAGTAATAAATTGACGTAAAAAATAATGGCATAAGTAGACCAAGTTAGAAGACGTTCTAACAAAAATCGCATACCTTATTTCAAACAATTTAGAGAGTTTGACTTAATTCTATTTAGGCGGAGGACGGTCATCGATGCCCGGCTCAGTAGTGGCGTGATTGTTTGCCGGCGATGACGGCGACTTACAACAAGCGATGGAACGTACGTCGCCCTTGGCGCGTGCGCTACTGTTTAAAATGTTGGCTGCGCCAACGAACAATCAAGGATGCCGGCCAAAAGGCAATCGATAACCGTCCGGAGCCGAGTTCCAAGCCACAAAAAAAAGCCTCTCGGCTTTTTAATAAATCTCAGTATTGCGGATCTTACGCAATATTTGTAATGATCCGTCTTTATATCCTAGGAATCCGTATATTGCAATTCCGATAATTGCCCCAATTGACAACACGATTGTTGCACCGACTTTGTAGCGTACATTAATTACCATTGCGAGCAAGAATACAGCAGCTCCAACTAAAACAAGCATGATAACACTGTTTAAAGTGATTCTTAGCAGACGTTTACCAAGCTCTGGGTCAATAATGCCGAATTCTTTATTGATTAACCTGAAGGCAAAATGTCCCATAACAGCGAAAGCAATTGTTGATGATAGAAGTGGTCCATATACGCCCATCCACAAAGTGAATGGCAGTTGCAAAGCGACCTTGATGATATAAGCAATCAACAAGAACCACATTGAAGTTTTAACGTGATGCGTGACTTGGAGAATATTTTCCAAAATCATGAAGACACAATAGAAAATGGCTTCAGCACAAGATACTGCTAAAACGTATGATCCTTGCGTACTTTGACCATAGAACAAAGTCCATAAAGGTGATCCAATTGCGACCATGCCTAAGGTAGCAGGCAGAATCAAGAAAATCGTGAATTCGACGATATTACGCATTAACTTTTGAATTTGAGCTTTTTCAGATTTACGACTGATCAAAGCTGACAAAGCAGGAATGACGGATGCAGAAACTGAAATGGCTAAGGATACTAAGACCATGATCAATTTGTTAGCTTGGAATCCAAACATAGCGTATAGATCATCAATCGTCTTAGTGCTTGCATGGATAATTGATTGATAGATCCAAGCAAATGAAGTTTGGTCGAATAATTGCAGAACTACCATAATGGTATCGACTAATAAGAATGGGATAGCTGATTTTAGCATGCTTCCGAAACTGACTTTAGCCAAATTCTCTTTGTCAGTCACTGGCACGACATCTTCTGGAGAAATTGTTTTTCTGACCCGGTGTCTCATCCAAATCAAGAAAGCATAGGCAAGCGTTGCACCAATAAATGAAGCTAAGGTAGATTGGTTAACGGCTTGCATATAATTTCCGTGTTGCAAGATCATAATCGTGTAAGTTGCATAAAGCATGTAAGCAACACGAGCAATTTGTTCAATAACCTGTGAAAAAGCCGATAGGGAAATGAAGGCATATCCTTGGATATAACCTCTTAAAATTCCTAACGCTGGAATGACCAACATCGCAATACTTAAATATTTGATTGGCGTAACAACGCGCATATCTCCGGCCGCAAATATGATTGCGACATATTTTGAACCGAAGAACATGATTGCTGCCAGTACGACACCGATCAGAGTCATGTAGATACTGTATTTTTTTAAAATCTTTTCACTTTGGTCGTAATGTCCGAGTGAATTAGATGCAGCGACCTCTTTGGAAATTGCTGAAGGAATACCAGCAGTAGCGATAATCAAGAATAAATTGTAGATGTTATAAACACGTCCATATAGAGCATTGGCAACGCCGACTGAAGCGGCACCTATCCAAATGTTCCAAGGAATGATATAGACAACGGCTAATATTCTGGAGATGATCCCACTGACGGAGATCCAAACTGAACTTTTTAAAAGTGAATCTTTTTTCATAAATTATATCCATTCTAAATTGGTATGATTTCTATTATAGTTGAAAAAATTGAAACTTGGATATTTTTTTAAGCATAAAAGAAGAGTACTAATAATAAGCTGATAAAAGCGGGCAATCCTTGCAACAGGATGATTTTCTTGGTGGCGGTCAAAGCGCCAAATACTGCGACAACGAAGACGTAAGACATGAGTAAAATCATGATGAGTTTGAGCGTTGAACCGGTGAATAATAAGATAACTGCCAAGATCAAAATACCCAGCATAGCATTGTAAATTCCTTGGTTAGCTAAAGCGGTCTTGGCATTTTTCGTTTTAACGAATTCTTCAGGCATGTCAAAAGCACCTGCTTGTTTCTCGGCTGAACCGAACATTTCAAATAGTCCGATTCCGATGTGTTCTAAACCTACTAAGGCAACTACAAAAAGCGTTAAAATTTCCATCATGCGATCCTCCTTCGTGAGATACATTCATTGTATAACAAAGCAAAGCGATTCCTGTTAATCCTGTGAAATCATAACAATTTTTTCAGAAAAGTTACCGCGTTGCATATCTTTTGAATGGCGAATACTGTCCATTTCTTCATATGTGATTGAAGCATCTTCTAAAATCGCATGGATAAGCTCTTCTAGATCCCCTAATTCTTCAACCAAATTTGCACGACCGTCAGCCTGTTTGACTTCTTTAGCTTCTTCGACTAATTTGTCGCGCAGAGCAACTCGATAATCTTCATTTGATAAAGTCTTAAATTCGGCCTTATCCCCAACAATTTCTGGGATTTTATTACGTACTAATTTTTCCAAAATAAATCCCCCCTAAAATGGTTGCTACCAATATTACCATAAGGAAGGGCTTTCTACAAAAATCAGTCGTGTAGGATCAGCTTTTTTTAAAAAAATAGAGCCTAATCCTCCAACGGAATTAGACTCTTTATTTTTGATCGAAATTTGTGGTATTCGTCAATTCGATAATTTCATATTATTAGTGAACGTCTGAAGCGATTACCCATTCATCAGTTGAAACACGGTACATTTGTGTTCCATTGATAGTAGTTGATTTGTCTGTGTACCAAGGTGTGTTTGGTGCCAAGGCACGTGAAGACTTGTTACCTTTGATTGAGTAAAGTGACTTGTTTGAACCGGCGTTAGTTGTGATTGTTGAACCAACTGGTGAGTATTCATAAACTGTTGAAGCTTTTACCCATTCGCTAGTTGATACACGGTAGTATTTTTCGCCGTTGATAGTCTTTGTTTGATCAGTTGCCCAATCTGAGTTAGGTGATAGTGAACGTGAAGTTTGTGTGCCATCACCTGTGTATAGTGGCACGATTCCACCGTTAGCATAAGTTGCTACAGTACCGCTGAATGGTGTCTCAACAGATGAACCTGTTTTGACAACTTTAACAGTTGAAGCGTGGCTACCTTTTTGAAGAGTTACAGTTGCGTCTGAAGTATTAACGAAGTCGTATCCAGCAGGAGCATCGACAGCCTTAACTTGTCCATCAGCACCAGTAATAGTAGTTGTATCTACAATGTCGCCAGAGTTAGCATCTTGGAAGTTGATAGTTTGTGAACTGTCAGCGTCGACAACGTGGATAGTAGCTTGTTTAGTAAATGTAAGTGGTTTTTGGTTGTAACCGAGTGCCTTATCAGTACCTGTATAAGTTACAGAATAGTCTTTAGCTTTTGATGTATCGACTTTACCACTAACAGTGACGTCGAGTGGATTGCCAAGTGAATCAGTTGCGTTCACTGTAGAAGGGTCAAACGTTGATCCCTTTACAATAGTTTGGTCAGCATTACTCCAATTTGCATCTAGAACATTGACTGTGATTGGAACTTCAGCACTGTCAACTGCGCTTCCGTCATCGTAAGTTGCTTGAACAGTTGCGTTGTAAGTACCTGCATATGCATAGTTAAGACCACCATTGCTGATGACTTTGATCTTTGCACCCTTTTCAGGATTTACGTTGTAATTGCCAACTGATGTAAGGTCAAAATTACTGTCGCCTTTAGCAACGTTTAAAGTAGTTGAACCATCTTTTGCTGTTAGTGTTGATGTATATACGATTGGAATAGTTACATTCAATTGTTTGATTTTATTTAATACAGTGCTGAGTATGTTGCCAAGTGTTCCTAATTTTGACGTATCTGCTGTAAATTCAACGTTGTTTTTATCCTTGATTGTAGCTTTGGCCGGAATTAGACCACCAAATGTTGGCGTTCCACCAATTGCTGTTTCGATATTTTCAGGTGTAGGATCAGTTCCAGCTGGTAAAGAAACTTTCTCCAATTTACTTACATCAACTCCTTGAGTAGTTGATGTAGTTGTACCACCACCCTGTAATTGACTGATAATTTGTTCTACGGTATCCGTAATTGAAGCTGCTTGTGATGTTTGTGCTGTTGCTGCAGTCGTGACTGTTCCCAAAGCCATGCTGGCAACGATTGCACTCGTCACAACAAATCTCTTTGTTTTTTTCATAGTAGTAATCCTCCTCTAAAATCCGAATATAACCCTCATACGTTATATCTGTATTTCCCCTCTATCATAGTATTTTTATGGTTACTTGGACGTTTCATCAGTATTAAATTTTGAATACAAAAAAATAGGTTTAGTAATTAAGCCTATTTTATTAATAATAATATTTGAATAAATTATTTTAAATCAGTCCCACGAACCCACTCATTAGTGGATACTCGGAACATTTTTACACCGTTGATCGTTGCGTATTTGTCGGTTGCCCATTTAGTGTTTGGTGATAAATTGCGATTTGATTGAGTTCCATTTGCAGAAAATAGAGGAACATTTTCATCATCTTTAGTGGTTACAGTACTATTGAATCCGTAATAAATTAACATATCAGATGCTTTTGCCCATTCGTTTGTGGAAACACGGTAATAAGTGGTCCCATTTAATACCATGTAACGATCGGATGCCCATTCAGAGTTTAATCCCAAACTGCGGTTAGAAATTTTCTTTCCGTTGACGTCATATAGAGGGGCGTCAGTTAGAGATTTGACCAGTAAATTATTTTTTTGAACAGTACCGTTATCGTTATTAGTATCTTTGCTTGATTTTTTGACTAAGATGTCCTTTTGAGTCTCGTAGGGTCTGAGGACAAGATTTTGGTCGGCGCTATTGATTGGTTCATAGCCGTTAGGGAAGCTGATTGGTAGAGTTTGTCCAAAGTCGCCATTGATCATAGTGTTTCCAATAACGACTCCTGTTCCAAGTTCAACAAAGTTGACCTTAGTTTGACCGGCACTTTCATCTTTTTGCACGTCCGCAATGTGGATCGAGTGTGCTCTATCAGATGAAATAAAGTAGACTGAACTTTGATTAAAAGCTAATCGATAACCGGCTGGAGCTTCATAGGCTTGCTGTGAACCGGGCTTTCCGCTGACCAAGGTTTGTTGACCAACATAGATTCCAGTACCTTTAATACGATATCTGACGGTGTTAGTTATTTCACCAGCTGCTAATTTTTCATGGGAAACATAGACTTTTCTGGAATAAACATTCTTTATCAATGTGTATGTAGTGTCGTTGCTATTATCCAATTTGTAAAGATTAGGTGCGTTCAGTGCGAAAGTTTGGTCTTCGTAACCAGTAAGTGTTTGTTTGCCGACTGGTTGATTTGTGGCGGAATCAATGTAGTTGATAGTAGTAGTGACGGGATCGGACATTGCCAGCCTAGTGACCTTGACGTAGATCCGTGGATTGACGCCATCTAATAGGGTGACGAAGTTATTAGTTGGATCAGCTAATTTATAGCCTGCAGGGGCAACGACAGCTTGTTGATAACCAACCGTCCCAGTAACTCTGGATGTGTTGACGACTGAGGTGCCTTCTTCGTAGACGATAGTGTTTGAAACGGCACGATCGTTGGTTTCAGTGGTTGCATTGTCAGCTTGTGCTGTATTAGTTGGATTTGTGATAGTGATACCCAACAACAAAGTGGAGAATAAGATTGCTGCGGTTGATATATTTTTGATAGTCTTCATAATGCTCTCCTCAATTCTGTATTCAAATATAGTCATGACATAGTTGAAATATAGTCTAAAAATTAACAACCAGCAATTTGGATTATTGAATAATCATTATCGAAATTAATTGGTATTTATCTGATTGTAAAAAGTAGACTTGGATTAATAATCAATTTATAAGTGACTCCAATTTTTTGTCCGGGAAAATTAACCAAAATAAAAAAGATGCTAGGTATCTAGCATATTTTTAGAATTAAACATAAATTTTTGAAATTAAAATTGAAAAATCAGTCCATCAAAGTTTGATATTTGATTGCGAAAAATAAAATGAGCAAATAAACTCAGAGAATCAAACTTGTTGTAAAACATAAATTGATCGTTGGAAATTTAATTGAGCAATGTAGAAGTTAAAATATTTGTTAAAAAAATAAATAACGAATTATTTATATTGATATCTCTAATATTTTTTACAAGTATAGTTATCCTGCGAACTTCAATCCGACCACGGCAAAGATTATCAAGAAGATGAAAAGAACGCGGACCCAACTTCTTGGTTCATCAAATAACCACATATTCATGATGGCACCACCGGCAGCACCGATCCCAGTCCAAATTGAATATCCAATCGACATCGGGATGGTTTGCAAGGCGATGTATAAGAATCCCAGGCTGAGGACGAATGACAATACCATCGCCACGATAGCGTGACGATTCTTTTTTTCGGTGTAAAACCCTAAGAAAGTCACGCCGGACATTTCACCTAAACCGGCTAAGATCAAAAATATCCAATCCATCAGTGAGCCCTCTTTTCTTCATAGTCGGTGACGAGCTTCAATCCGATGACACCGATGGTCAAGAGGACGACGAAAATCAATTTGACCCAACTGAAAGCTTCGTGAAAAATCAGAACTCCAGCGACCACGACAAATAATGATCCTAAACCAACGTAAACCGCATAGGTAGTTCCGGCGGGGATGTTCTTGCTGGCATCGATCATCAAATAGAAACTCAAGATGATGATTGCCACGATAATTAATGTTCCTATTACGGAATGTATGTGTTTCATTGCTGAGACCCAAACGACTTCCAAAACGGCTCCGAGTAAAATTTCTAGCCAACTTCTTCTCATACGCTCACCTCAAAATGAAAAGGCAAACCGCCTTAGTCGGTTTGCCGCATAGTCTGTAGATTATTTTAATCTATTTTTTCAAGGTCGGCAATCAAATCAGGTCGATGGTAAAAAATACAATAAAATCGTATGAAAAAATAAATTCGGCATTGTAACGTTTTCATTCGACAAATCAATTGACTACCTTCGGAAAATCAGCTAACATGACTATAAATTTTACCCGGATAACGGGCAATAATATTATAGGAGGATTTCTTACATGTCGGCATGGGATACAAAATTTGATAAAAAAGGTTTTACGTTTGATGATGTTTTATTGGTACCTGCAGCAAGTAGCGTGCTACCAAATGACGTTGATCTATCAGTTCAATTGGCTAAAAACATTAAATTGAACACACCTATTTTAAGTGCAAGTATGGATACAGTTACCGAAGCACCAATGGCAATTGCTATGGCTCGCCAAGGTGGTCTTGGTGTTATCCATAAGAATATGAGCATCGAACAACAAGCAGATGAAGTTTTGAAGGTAAAGCGTTCAGAAAATGGCGTTATCATCGATCCAATTTATCTAACAGTTGATGCACCAGTCAGTGCAGCTGAAGACTTAATGAGAACTTATCGCATCAGTGGCGTTCCAATCGTTTCAAACACAGACGAGTTGAAACTAGTTGGTATCATCACTAACCGTGATCTACGTTTTATCAACGACTATTCAGTTAAGATCGATTCAGTTATGACACGTGAGAACTTGATCACAGCTCCAGTTGGTACATCGTTGACAGATGCAGCCAAGATCTTGCAAGAACACAAGATTGAAAAATTACCACTCATTGATGGCCAAGGTCGTCTAGGTGGATTAGTAACAATCAAAGATATTGAAAAAGTTAAAGAATTCCCCAATGCCGCTAAAGATCAATATGGAAGATTACTCGTTGCTGCCGCAGTAGGTGTAACTAGCGATACTTTTGAACGTGCCAGTGCTTTGCTTGATGCTGGTGCAGATGCAATTGTTATCGATACAGCTCACGGACATTCAGCAGGTGTATTACGTAAGATTTCTCAAATTCGTGACGAATTCCCAGATGCAACATTGATTGCCGGAAACGTTGCTACAGCAGAAGGTACCAAGGCACTTTATGATGCTGGTGTTGATGTTGTTAAAGTTGGTATCGGACCTGGATCGATTTGTACCACAAGAATCGTTGCCGGTGTCGGTGTTCCTCAATTGACAGCCGTTTATGATGCTGCAAGCGTGGCTCATGAATACAACAAGACAATTATCGCCGATGGTGGTATCAAGTACTCAGGTGATATCGTTAAAGCTCTAGCAGGTGGTGGAAATGCCGTTATGCTAGGTTCAATGTTAGCCGGTACTGATGAAGCACCTGGTGAATTTGAAATTTATCAAGGACGTCGATTCAAGACTTACCGTGGAATGGGTAGTTTAGCCGCCATGTCACACGGTTCATCCGACAGATACTTCCAAAGTGGAGTTAACGAAGCTAACAAGTTAGTTCCAGAAGGTATTGAAGGTCGAGTAGCTGCCAAAGGCGCAGTTGGCGACGTGATTTATCAACTATTAGGTGGACTACGTTCAGGAATGGGATACGTTGGAGCAGCCGACTTGAAGCAATTGCAAGACGCACAATTCATCCAAATCTCAAACGCCGGACTAAGAGAATCACATCCACATGACGTAACAATCACTAAGGAAGCACCAAACTATTCAACAAAATAGAGAGAGTGTGGAAAACAACGGGAGCTTCCGAGCATTGCCTAGGATATGACTTATTGCGATTTGTGCAATCAGCCATATCCGTAGCAAGCGGAAGAAGCTGTTGTTTGTAACTAGTTTCAAAAAAGAGAGTGGCAACCTTGGTTGTTCGTTGGCGTAGCCAACACTTCCAACGGTGGCGTACGCGACCAGAGGGAGACGTACGTTCCATTAACCTTAATCATAGTTTCAATCCAAAAAGAGTTAGGAAATCCTGTCGATTTCCTAACTCTTTTTCTATTCTAAGATTTTTTATTGCTTTGGCTGGCTACTCCAAACTCCAAATCCTGCGGTAACTGGAATGTTTTGACCGGTGATTGATTTGGCGCCATCGGTTGTCAAAAAGTACATTGTCTTTGCAACGTCTTCTGGTTCAACTAGTTTCTTCATCGGACTTGCTTCAACAAATTCATCGATAACCGATTGAGGATTTTGCTGGAACATTGGTGTATTAGTTGGTCCAGGATTAACGTTGTTAACTCGAATTCCATATTGACCATAATCAAGTGCCATTGATCTGACTAAATTGACGACAGCACCTTTGGCAGCATTATAAGCAGCCATGTTGTAGTCGCCCATGAGCCCTGAAACAGAGGCAGTATTGACGATAACGCCAGATTTTCTCTCAATCATTGATGGCACGAAGTATTTGGCCATCAAGTAGATTGATTTTACATCGATGTTCATGATCCGATCCCAATCGGCGGTCTTTACTTCATGCAGCATTCCACCTGTGAATACCCCAGCATTGTTTAGTAGCGCATCGGCATAGTCAAAATTATCAGCAACGGATTTGGCTAATTTCTCAACTGATTTTTCATCGGAAACGTCAGTTTGAAAAAATTTAACTTGTTCTGTCGAATATTTTTTAGCTAATTCATCAGCCTTTTGTTGTCCTTGTTCTTGATTATAGTCAGCCATAGCGACATTCCAATTGTGCTCGAGGAATATTTTGGTAGCAGCTAATCCCATTCCCGATGCAGCTCCAGTAATTACAACAGTTTTCATGATGATTCTCCCTTCAGATTCGGAAGTTTAGAAGAATTCGTTAGTGATCTCTTGACTGCTTTTAGCCAATTGTTTGGCGATTTTCTGTAATTTGGTCCGTGGCAAGCTTTGAAAAGTTCCTGATAGACCAAATGAAGCGATAACTTGATCGTCTCTAAAAATTGGCACAGCCAAACAACGAATTCCCAGACTGCTTTCTTCATCATCCAAAGCGAAACCAGTATTCTTAATGACATCTAAGTTTCGTTGAAAAATATTTTGGTCGTCCAGCGTATATTTCGTACCCACAGTAAAACTTAAATCGTTAAGGATCTTGTGTTGAGAATCCTTGGGTAAAAAAGCGACAATAGCTTTGCCCAAGGCACTCAGATGGACTGTAGTAACGTTTCCAAGGACTCTAAATTCCGAAAATCCAGAATCTTTAGGAAATACTTGCGTGATCACAACATTACTTTTGTCGAGGATACCAATAAAGGCAGTCGTATCGAATTTGTCCAAAATTTTGTTAGATACTGGGATCGAGATTGGATTCAGTGACGATGATTGTTCTAATCGACTGTGAAAATCAGCATGAACTAACGAATAGCGTAGTTGAATTTTTTTCACGCGATGTTCCTCGATCAAAGTCGCTAGCAATCGATAAGCGGTGCTTTTATTGATGCCCAATTGTTTTGAGATAGCGGTCAAAGATAAACCACTAGTTTTTTCTAACAAATCTAAGATTCTTAAACCATTTCGCAATGTAGATGATGAGTCAGTCATATTCTTCCTTCTATCTGTAAGGTAATTGTTTTTGTAATAGTTGCCAAAATTATCTGTAAAATTTCATATATTGAAACTTTTTTTAATAACAATATCAAATTCGACATAATTAAATGCCTCAATCTCGTTGTAAAAATATAAAATATCGCATATTCTAAAGGGTGAATGTATTGAGGATACTTCTGGAGGGTATGTATATGAAAAAAATCAAATTTGTTGGAATCACTGCTGTAGCACTTTTGGCAGTTGCTCCAATCACAGCTGGCTTGACTACTGAAACTGCTCAGGCTGGTCTGATCAGCGACATCTTCTCAAATCCAACTGTGTCAGCTGAAGCCAACGCCAATGTTGTTTCTGCTGTGAATGGATTAAAGAATCAAACTTATGATGAAAGCAACCCAATGCCTATTACGGCTGAATTCCAAGGCGTTGCTGGTTTAACTGAAAGTGGATTGGGACTTTCACCAGTTCAATTTTCTAGCGAAATCGTCAGCATCAACAGTGGCATGGACGATGCTGCTACCTCAGCTATGGCCAATTCTGGTGCTCAAAAGTTAAAGATCTACGTTTCTGGTACAAACGTTAAAGCTGATATGCAAAAAGCTTATAACAAGGGAAATGGAAACAAGTTCTCATTTACCGTTACAGTTAAAAATGGCGACAACGTTTTAACAACTAAGAAACTCACATATACTAATAATACTAAGGTATCTGACGACAGTACTACGACGCCAACTACACCAACAACTCCGACTTCTGGATTGACTGATGTCACAGATTTGAAAGGCTACAATGAGATTACTTTAGATGGTCCAAGCAGTCACATTTATTCATTGATCAGTTTAGCTGGTAAAAAATCTAATCGTGGATTAGCTGGAGCAACTGATTGGTATACTGATAAGTCAGCTAAAGATGCTAGTGGAAATACTTACTACCGCGTTTCAACTGACGAGTGGGTCCAATTAGCAACAGGTGCAACACTTTCAACTCGTTAATATAAGTCATTATAAAAAGCATCATCTTGATAAATTTCAAGATGATGTTTTTTTGTTGACAAGGTGAGTAAATGCTCATATACTCTAGTCAATAAGTAAGTAACTATTTACTCACCTAATAAAATTCATGAAATTAGAGGTATTGATCATGGAGCAACCATTAGTATCAATGAAGCAGATCGTGAAAACTTTTGGCGACCAAGTAGTTTTAAACAAGATCGATTTTGATATCCCGGCTGGCATCATCGTTGGATTGATCGGACCATCTGGAGCAGGTAAGTCAACCGTAATCAACGTGCTATTGGGTATGGAAACGCCACAATCTGGAACAGCGACGATTTTTGGCGAGACAATGCCTAATCGTAAATTGTTGAGTCGAATCGGCTATATGGCACAGACAGATGCTTTATACGAGCAACTTTCTGGTCGAGAGAATTTAAAATTTTTTGCCGACATGAAAGGGATTGAACCAGCTGATGCCCAAAGACAAATTGAACACGTGGCTAAAGTGGTTGAATTAACTAACGACTTGGATAAACGTACCAGCGGTTATTCTGGAGGGATGAAGCGACGTTTATCGTTAGCAATTTCCATGCTTGGAAATGCTGATTTATTGATTTTGGATGAGCCGACTGTCGGAGTTGACCCAGCCTTACGGAAAAAAATCTGGGCTGAGTTGCATCGCTTGCGAGATCAGGGGAAGACTATTTTAGTTACGACTCACGTTATGGACGAAGCCGAATTAGTCGATGATGTAGCCATGTTGATTGGTGGCAAAATGCAAGCTTATGACAAGCCAGCAATATTAAAAGAACGTTATCACGAAGATACGATTGAAAATGTCTTTTTAAAGGTGGAGAGTGAAAATGAGAAGAACGTTAGCCATAGCTAAAAGAGTGACATTAGAACTCTTAAGAGATAAGAGAACTTTAGCATTGATGTTTCTGGCACCGATTTTGATTTTAACTTTGATGAAATTAGTTTTTACCGCCAACACGACGACCAACGTCAACCTAGCAACGGTCAACGTTCAGTCAAGTTTGGTCAAGCAGATCGACAAGATGTCGCACATTGATACGCACAATTATTCCAGTCAGGCCAAGGCCAAGAAAGCTCTGAAGTCTGAAAAAGTCGATGGGATCATCCAGTCAAAGAGTGACGGCTTTCATGTGACATACGCCAACACTGATCCTTCAAAAACGGCTGCAACTAAGGCTGCTTTGAATACATCAGTTATGATCAACAACATGCAGGAGCTGAAAACTACGTTGACGAAGATTCAGTCACAAATGCCAGCTCAGGCACAGGCCAATCAGCCTCAGCAAAAGCGGACCAAGACCAAGATTCACAACAGCTATGTTTACGGCAATAAGGACACTAACTTTTTTGACAAGATGTTGCCGATCTTAATGGGATTCTTTGTGTTCTTCTTCGTCTTCTTGATTTCAGGAATGGCCTTGTTGAACGAAAGAACTTCCGGAACTTTAGGACGACTATTAGCAACGCCAGTCAGAAGGTCAGAAATCGTGTTTGGATACATGATCTCTTATGGATTTCTCGCTATTTTTCAAACTTTATTGATCGTCTTGTTCACGATTTACGTTCTGCAAGTCGAAGTGGTCGGAAATATTTTGAATATTGTGATAGTTAATGTAATACTAGCCTTTGTAGCTTTAGCATTTGGTATTTTGATGTCGACCTTTGCCAAGTCAGAATTCCAAATGATGCAATTCATTCCGCTTGTAATTATTCCACAAGTCTTTTTCTCAGGAATCATTCCACTAGATACAATGGCACATTGGGTCCAATACATCGCCTACATCTTGCCACTGAAGTATTCCGGAGAAGCAACCAGCGACATTGTGATGAGTGGTAAAAATCTTTGGCAAGTCATGAATCCAATTTTAGTCTTGTTGCTATTTTTAGTGATTTTGACCATGGCCAACATCCGCGGACTAAGACGCTATCGCAAAGTGTAGAAAGGATCTGATCTCATGACAGAAGAATTAATGGCAAACGACTTTAAAGCCTGGGTCGATCAAGCCGATATGCCCAAAGGTAAGAAAAAAGTTATTATGGCTGGACTGAAGCTTTTCTCTGAAAAAGGTTTTGAAGGCACATCAACGCAAGAAATCGCCACAGAATCCGGCATGAGTCAGGCCACGATTTTTAAATATTTCAAGACCAAAGATGATCTCTTAAAATTTATCATCACTCCAATAATGGAAAACATTGTTCCGCTTTACGTAGTTGAGTTCAAAAATGAATTGGAAAATAAAAAGGCTAATCTAGAGGACTTAATAAAGTTCGTCGTCCACAACCGTTATCAATTTTTGGTAGATAACAAAGAAGTCGCCTTGATAGTGCTATCAGAGTTATTGACCAAAGAAGAAATCAAGTCTCAGTTTGTCAAGATGATGACCAGCAGAGGGCCTTCGATAGTCGATACTTTCCAAAAGTTGATGGATCAGACAGGAGAAGTGAGACCAGGATTGACCCCAATCGAAATCATGCGATTAGTGGTTTCACAGATTTTGATCTACTTCATTCAGAATTATAAAATCTTTCCAGGACGAAAAGAGACTGATGTTGAAAAGGATCTCCAAGTAATCGAAACGATGATCATAAACGCAATAAGAAAGCCTACCAATTAATTTGGAAGGCTTTTTTGGGTAATTGGACTTTTGTATAGGCGGTATGCGGGCCGACTCCGGAAGGAAATCGATTGCCCTTGTCGGCCGGAACATGGTGAAGACACTTTGAGCTTTTTTCACAGACCGAAAAAATCTCAAAGCTGCCTTTTGTCCTAAGCTGGCGTCGTCGCCAGCTAACGACAATGTCACCATTGGGCCGGGGCATCGATTTCCTTCCTCCGTCTAAATAGAGTTACGTCAAATTCTCTAAATATAGAGAAATAAGGTATGCGGTCTTTGTTTGCAAAAGATTGGAGTTGGTCGGTTCACTTCAGTATTTAACTATGTTCGTCGGGCTTTACCCGACTCAATCTCATTAGTTCCAAATGAGATATATAAATAGGGTACTATTTCCTTATATGTCGTGGTAGAAATTTGTATTGTATTTGTTGTGGCCGACACTAGTAGTGAACCGACCTAATTTTATTTTTTTCAAACATAAATCACATTCCTTCTTTCAAACAACAAAGAGGATTTTGATTTAATACTGTTTAGATGGAGGACGGAAATCGCGTGGGGACCAAATGCTGAGATTATCCTTAGCAATTTATTGCTTAGGATAAGACCAAGCTTGAAGACAAGCCGTCACGCAGTGACACTTGGCTCCAAGTTGTGTCCAGCATGTCACGGATCCCCGAAAGCGATTTCCGTCCGGAGTCGGCCCGCATACCACCTATCAAAAAAGTTTAAATAAGCAACAAAAAAAGCCCGCCAAACGGGCTTTTCTCATACAATTAATTAATATTATTCTTATTCAAATGACTATGACGATAGCCATAACCAAAGTAGATTACTAATCCGATCAACTGCCATACTGCGAACATTTCCCAAGTAAATGCCTGCAATTGAACTAACAAGTACAAGCAAGCTAGGAACGCCACAACTGGGAATACTGGATAAAGTGGCACTTTAAATGCTGGTTCCAAATCCTTAGTATTCTTATTTCTGTTTAAGAATAAAACACCCAAAGAAGTGGACGAGAAGGCTAATAATGTACCAACGTTAACCAATTCAGTGATCTTATCCAAAGGTAAAATAGCTGCGACTAATGCGGCAATCAAACCGAATAAAATTGTTGAACCGGTTGGGATGCCGGCTTTATTTAACTTGTTCAAGTTAGTTGGCAACAAGCCGTCACGACTGATCGAGTAGATCAAACGAGTTCCACCATAGACGATAACAATCAAAACAGTTGTCATTCCCATGACAGCACCAAGCGAGATGATTCCGGCGGCCCAGTTTTGATGAAGAACACGCAAAGCATAGGCAACAGGGTCCGAAACGTTTAGTTTAGTGTATTTAACGGCACCAACTAAGGCAAATGAAACCAGCCCATAAAGAACTGAAACGATCAGCAATGATGAAATGATACCAATAGGCATATTGCGTTTTGGATTTTTAACTTCTTCACTAGCGGTCGAAACTACGTCGAATCCTAAGAAGGCGAAGAAGGCAATTGAGGCACCTTTACCGACACCAGTCCAGCCATATGGCAAGAGTGGATCGAAGTTTTTAGGTTGAAAGAAGAATAGTGCTACAACTACGAATAAGATGATAACGAAAATTTTAACGTATACCATGATCGTGCTAACACGAACTGAATTTTTTAAACCTTGTAGGGTCAAGACGACAACTAAAAAGACCACGATAAAGGCAATCAGGTCAAAACGTCCAGCAGGATTGCCGGCAGTCCCAGCAGCTGATTGCAACATTGGTGGCAAGTGAATGCCAAATCCAGTCAGCAAGTTTCTAAAGTAAGCTGACCAAGAAACGGCAACTGATGAGGTTGCAAATAAGTATTCGGCAACTAGTGACCAACCAATGATCCAAGCAATGATTTCGCCATAAATAGTGTACGAATAAGTGTAGGCACTACCGGCTAGAGGGATGGTCGATGCAAATTCAGAGTAACAAAAGGCTGCCCCAATACACACGATTGCAGCTAAAAGATAGGTGAAGATAACACCTGGTCCGGCGTAATTTGCGGCGATGATACCTGGAGTGATGAAGATACCAGCACCGACGATCACACCAACCCCCATGATGATGAGATCCCAAGCACTCAATGAGCGAGTCAACTTTTTATTGGATGCTAGTGCGGAGACGACATCCTTTTTTTGAAATAAATGCATACAATACCCCCTGTGAAACGTGCTAGAAGAACTAGTTAGTCCAGTTCGATTTTTTAAAAAATCGATTCTTACTCAGTTGCTAAATTACTCTTACGATGACCGTAGAAGAAGTATAGGATCAACCCGATCGTGGTCCAAACTCCAAATATTTCCCAAGTGAATGCTTGTAAGTTTGCCAAAAGATAAGCACAAGCTAAGAACGAAATGATTGGGAACCATGGGAAGAAAGGAACTTGAAAGGCGTGATCTAAGTCGCGTGTATTCTTGCTCTTTCTCAACAAGATGACGCCGATCGAAGTGATTGCAAAGGCGTTTAAGGTCCCGACATTAACTAATTCAGCGATTTTATCGATTGGCAAAATTGCTGAAGAAAAGGCTGAAACTAGTCCAAACAAGATCGTACTAGTAGTTGGAACGTGTTTCTTATTGATCTTGTGCAAGCTAGTTGGCAACAAGCCGTCACGACTGATTGAGTAGATCAAGCGAGTACCACCGTAGATAACAACGATCATAACGGTCGTCATTCCCATAATGGCACCTAATGAAATGATCCCGGCAGCCCAGTTTTGATTCAAGTACTTCAAAGCGTAAGCAACTGGATCAGCCACATTCAACTTAGTGTACTTAACTGCACCAACTAAAGCAAAACTAACTAAAGCGTAAAGTGCCGAACAGATCAAAAGTGAAGAAATAATACCGATTGGCATAGTCTTCTTCGGATTTTTAACTTCCTCACTTGCGGTCGAAATAATATCGAACCCAACAAACGCGAAGAAGGCAACTGAGGCACCCTTACCAATACCGCCAACGCCATAAGGCAAGAAAGGCTTGAAGTTAGAAGGCTTGATGTAGAACAATGCGATGGCGACGAATAAGAAGATAACGACTAACTTAACGCCGACCATGATCGTATTTAGTCTGACTGATTCATTTAATCCTTGTAATAACAAGAAGGTTATCAGCAAGACGACGATAAAGGCGATAATATCGAATCGCCCGCCAGGGTTTCCTGGAGTACCAGGAGCTGACTGTAAAACTGTTGGTAATTTGATCCCGAATCCTTCAAGCAAACTTCTAAAGTAAGCTGACCAAGAAACGGCAACTGTGGCTCCGGTAAACATGTACTCAGACAATAGAGCCCAACCTACGAACCAGGCGATGATCTCGCCAAAGGTTGAATAGGCATAAGTGTATGCACTACCAGCCAACGGGATCGATGATGAAAATTCTGAGTAACAAAAAGCTGCACCAGCACAAACTAGTGCGGCTAATAGATAAGTGAAAATAACGCCAGGTCCAGCATATTTAGCGGCAATAATACCAGGGGTGATAAATATTCCGGCTCCGACGATAACACCAATTCCCATGATGATCAGTCCCATTGGTCCGATAGTTCTTTGTAAAGTCGGCTTTTCCAACAAGGCGGCTTTAACATCTTTTCTTCTAAACAGGGATTTGAACATTAAATCCCCCTCCATTCTGTAACTAGAAACGTATAATTCTCCAGTGGATTTGATCATAAATATTCCAAAATAATTACTGCAAAACAACACCCCAATTTGGAATTCTTTAAGGTTAAATTATAGCACATGTTAATGAGTGAATTATTAAAAATTCAAAACGATTTTGATTGGAAATACAATGGCATCAATGGTCTAGACAAAAACTGAATATTAAAGAAATGGTCGTTCATACTTATTTTTCAATATTGATGGATACTTGAAAAAGTTTCAGAAATATAAAAGTCAAATCCAATGAAATATTAAATTTAAATTCTAACTAAATTTTCGTATTAGAGCTAACCACTAGTATTGATGGCACTAGTTTGGCAAAATTTTACTTACAACGGTTTTCTGAAAATAATCAAATTATTAATGAAAATAGATAATGATTTTGAGGTAACAATGTGAGTAAAAAAGATAAATTATTTTTAATTGCGGTAAATGTACTGTTATTCGTTTTGATGATCTATCCAATTTTTCTTGGTGGAATCATTGGTGGATACGATCCTGGATTTCATATGGCTAGGATCCACGCCTTAGCGACTAACTTAGCAAGCGGTCATTTTCCCAATCCAATTGGTTTTGAATATTTGAATGGATTTGGATACGGCGTCGGATTTTTCTATGGAAATTTTTTCCTATATCCCTTTGCGGTTCTGGACCTATTAGGCTTGTCCGCTTATCGAGCTTATATTTTATGTCTGATGACATTTGTGCTCGCCAACATTATTTCAATCAATTTGGTTGTCCATAAATTATTCCATAACGCTTGGGCAACGATAATTTCGGGACCGCTGTATTTAGGCTCCTTTTACTTTTTTCAAGTAATCTATATCAGAGCTGCCGCTGGCGAACTGATGGCATTTGCAATCATTCCATGGATCTTGTTGGGTCTATTTAAATTGTTGCAGGGCGAGTCAAAATACTGGCTTGTCTTAGGGATTTCTTTTAGTGCACTATTAGTGACGCACATTTTGTCGTTTCTTATTTTACTGGTAACTGCAGCGATATTGGTGTTGTTGAATTTTGTGACCTTGGTCAAAAATAAAACCATTTGGCAGTCATTTTTAAAAGCTGGAATTTTAGCACTGGGGTTATCCAGTTTCTTCTTATTTTCTTTTATTCAACAATATATAGCTCAACCATACGTCAGTACGGCGGTTGACCAATATGGCAATAAATTGATTATCCTATACTCGATTTGGATGAAAAATCACTTTTTCGATGCCACGATTTTTTCATCGATGAATGGGCCAGTTCTATTTTGGGGACTGATGGTCTCGTTAGTTTATTATCTAATCAAAAATCACGGGCTATATTTTCAAAACAAGATCATCATGCAGTCGTTTATAATTGTGTTTCTATTTGGGTCATTGATCTTGTCGCCCAATTTATTGCAGGTCGCTGTGCATCATTTTAAACCGATGATCTTATTGCAAAGTATCACGCGCGTTAATGTCGTCATTTTGCCGTTATCAGTTTTTATTATTGCGAACTGCTTTGGTCAGTTAATGACGAAATTGCCTAAATATCATCACCAAATCATTACTGGATTGATGGCAGGACTTATCTTGCTGTCAATCATGGTACCAATCAAGCAAAACCTGCACGACGTTGAAGCACGCAAAGGTCCGATTGCGGATTGGAGCATTAGCTTGGGCGAATATGAACCGAAGGCGTTTATGAAATACAATACTGATCACAACTTTCAAATTTCACCCAAATCGTTGGAAAAAAGCGAAGGCTTTAAAATCACTGAAAATAACCATCACCATGCAGTGGTCTCAATTTCTGACAATCAAGGCGAACGTGTAATGATGTTGCCGAGAATTTATTATCGAGGCTTGCAGGTAAAAACTTTTTATAATGGTAAAAAAATTCAAAACTCGGCGATTTCAAAAAATGGCTTGGCAGCTGTCAAACTACCGGCAGACTTTGAATCCGGTCAGGTGGAAATTCAGTATTCTAGTACTGTACTAGCAAGGTTAGGCTGGCTGATCAGTTTGTGTACGCTTGTCCTTTTAATGGTTATTGTGCTTCGAAAAATATCTATACCTAAAGTCGAGTGACTAGTTCACAATGATCCCTCCAATAATGATAAGCTGAATATGAATACCACGCAGGAGGGATATCAAAGTGAAAATAGATTTTGACAAACTAAACGACCGTCGCGGGACTAATTCTTCGAAATGGAACGTTGGCGAAAACGAGTTGCCAATGTGGGTAGCTGACATGGACTTTCAGACAGTTCCAGAAGTTATCGACGCTATGCAACAAGACGTTGCTCGAGGAATTTTTGGCTACCAATACGTCCCAGATGAATACTATCAAGCAGTGAAAGATTGGGAAAAAGTCGAACACAATTTTGATGTTGATCCAGATTGGTTAACTTTTACCACTGGTGTTATTCCGACGATTGGAGACATTTTGCGTCATCTGACTGATGCTGGGGATAATGTCTTGATCCAAGAACCAAACTACAATTCATTTTATAAAGTGATCACTAACAATGGCCACCAAATTTTGAACAACGAGTTGATCTACCAGGATGGTCAATATTCGATCGACTGGACTGACTTAGAAGAAAAATTGAGCGGTCCGCAAACGACCTCGATGTTCTTGTGCAATCCGCACAATCCATCAGGTCATATTTGGTCAAAAGATGATTTGGAGAAATTGGCTAAATTAACGAACAAATACAATGTGCTAGTTATTTCTGACGAGATCCATGGAGATATTTTGATGCCAGGAAAACAATACACTCCATTTGCTTCATTGGACGAATCATTGATCCAAAACAGTATTTCATTAGTATCGCCAAGCAAGACTTTCAATTTGGCTGTATTGCACGCTGCTACGGCAATTACACCAAACGAAAATCTTCGCCAACGTTTGCAAGTTGCTGTGGGAACTAATGGACATGATGAACCCGGAGTTTTAGCCATCAATGCATCGATTGCCGCCTATACTAAAGGCCATGATTGGCTAGATCAGTTAAGAGAGTACGTCGGCAAAAACCGTGAGTTGTTGACGGAATTTGTTAAAGACAATCTGCCTGATGTGACTGTCGTCAAGGGGGATGCTACTTATCTTGCTTGGATCGATGTTACTAAGATCAGTCACGACTCTGCAGAATTAAATGACTTTTTACGTCAAGAAACTGGTTTGTATCTGGCTGAAGGTACTAAATACAAGGGAAATGGCAACGACTTTCTCAGAATGAATCTTGCAACTACTCGTAGCCGAGTCGAAGATGGATTGAATCGTCTCAAGACGGGATTAGAGAAGTATCAAGCTAAACATTAATCAAAGAATGGGCTTTGCTAATTGAGCAAGCCCATTTTTTGTCTCATTTAAAATAATTTTTTTATAAAATATTGAGCGAATTATGTCATATTTGAATGCTAATTTAGGGTTAACAAGTTATTTTCAAATTAGCAGGTGCATGATCGTGAAGAAGAATGAAAAAATAATCTTATGGATCGTCGATGTTTTGCTGTTTGTCTTGATCATTTATCCAATATTTCAAGGTGGATTGATTGGTGGATATGACCCAGGATTTCATATGGGACGAATCCAATCGTTGGCAAATAACATCGCAAGTGGTCATTTTCCGAATCCAATTGGGTTTGAATACTTAAATAAATTAGGCTATGGCGTCGGTTTCTTTTATGGAAACTTCTTTATTTATCCGTTCGCTATGCTGCATCTCTTGGGTCTGAGCGTTTATCATTCCTATATCGCCTACATCATGTTTTTTGTAGGGATGAGTATTTTTTCAATCAATTTTGTCATGCAGAAGCTGTTTCAAAACTCCTGGGCTACGATCGTCTCTGCACCGCTATATCTGACTTCTTATTATGTGATCGAAGTCATTTATCTACGGGCAGCAGCCGGCGAATTAGCAGCCTTTGCTATCATTCCTTGGGTTTTGTTGAGCATCTTCAAATTAGTCCAAGGCAAGACTAAATATTGGATTCCACTGTCAGTATCGTTAGGACTGCTGTTAGTCACACATATATTGTCGTTTTTAATCACAGTCGCCACGATCATTATCATCGTATTGTTGAATATCCCAACCGTGTTCCGTAAAAAAGTTATCTTGTGGTCACTCGTCAAATCTGCACTATTATTCTTAGGATTGACCTGTGTATTCTTACTGCCATTTCTTCAACAGTATTCGGCACAAAAATTTGTCAGCACCTCTGTCGATGGCAACGGGAACTATTTGATTTTAGTGTATTCAGTTTGGATGAAGAATCACGTCTTCGATATTGAACAGTTCAACTCGATGAATGGAACGCTCTTACTAGTCTTGTTAGTTGGTTCCTTGTTGTATTATTTGTTCAAAAACAAAGGCTTTCATTTTAAAAACAGACTAATCTGGCAGTCATACGTAGTGATCCTTGTATATGCTTCACTGATTGTTTCGCCTGACTTGTTGCAGTTTGCAGTTAAATCTTTTAAGCCACTGATCATGCTTCAGGTTATCACTAGGGTGAACGTCATCATCTTGCCGCTGCTAGTATTTGTTACTGCAAACGTCTTAGGGGAAATATTAAGTTCGTTGAAATTGTCCAAATATGCAATTGTCCCAGTGGGATTAGCATTGTTGGCCGTTTTGACCGTTATGGTACCCATCAAAAGCAACTTGCAGGAAGTACGCTCACGTGAACAAGTTATACCTAAATACAGCATTAGTATGGGCGAGTATGAGCCACGAGGTTTTATGACTTATAATCTCAAAAATAATAGTCAGGTCACGCCCAAATTTTTAGCAAAGAAACAAGGATATTCCATCACAGAAAACAATCATCACGAAGTACAGATAAAGTTGGATACGCCAAACGATCGTACGGTATTATTACCAAGATTATTTTACAAAGGCTATCAAGTGACGACTAAATATGCCGGGAATACGCTGAAGTCTGAGGCGGAGTCAAAAAATGGTTTAGTATCAACAACATTGCCACCGGATTTTAAATCGGGGACGATCACAGTTAAGTATCAAACGACTACGCTTGGCAAGATTGGCTGGGCCGTCAGTCTTGTGACTGGATTAATAACTTTACTAATCATTTTTAAACGGTCAGTTGTAAAGATTATAAAAAATGGGCTTTTAAAAAAGCAAAGTTAGATATATGTTTAAGTCTGAACCTCGAGTCCGTGGTACGCATTGACGTACATTGAGCGCAAGTCGCTCTAGCAATCTGTTCTGTGTGAACAGGTTGCTTTTTTTATGCTCCATAGGCACTTTAAAGTGCGTACTATTTTTCTATTATGATGCCGTCTACAATGACCTTGTTGAAAAAAATAAGTGAGGTAATTGATCAATGGCAACACAATATAATTTTTTAAAACCATATACTTTTAAAAATGGCGTAACAGTCAAGAATAGAATCGTTATTCCTCCAATGACGGAAGCGGCTGCATTGGAAAATGGTGCCATTTCTCAAGATGAGTTGAGATATTTTGATATTCATACTGGTGGCGTAGGGATGTTCATCGCCCCTGTAATGAATGTTTCTGATGATGGAAAGGGATTTGAAGGTGAACCTTCAGTCGCTGATGACAAGTTCATGCCAGGCTTGAAAAAATTAGCTAATACTATGAAACAAAATGGGACTAAGGCTATTTTACAAATTTTTCACGCTGGTAGGATGTCGAACTCTAAAATTTTGCGTGGAGTTCAACCTGTCTCCGCAAGTGCGGTAGCGGCATTGCGCCCCAACGCTGAAACACCTCGTGAGTTGACTAATGACGAGATCGAACAAATTATCGAAGACTTTGGACAAGCAACGCGTCGTGCTATTCAAGCTGGATTTGACGGCATCGAATTACACGGTGCCAATACATATTTGATGCAACAATTCTTCTCACCACATTCAAATCGTCGTACAGATAAATGGGGTGGTAGCTTAGAAAACAGAATGCGTTTTGGTTTGGAAATTATCAAGCGTGTTCATCAAGCAGTTGAAGAATATGGCGATGACAAGTTTATTGTTGGTTATCGAATTTCTCCAGAAGAGATCGAAGAACCAGGAATCAGATTAGATGATACTTTGAAGTTTATCGATGTCTTAGCAGATCAACCAATTGACTATCTCCATGTTTCAATGGGTTATGCTTGGAGAGCTTCATTGAACGATAAGTCTGATACAGAACCGATCGTGTTGAAGATCAAAGAGACTGTTAATGGTAGATTGCCATTGATTTCGGTTGGGTCGATCGAAACTCCGGCTGATGCTGAAAAAGTTATTGATGCCGGGATTGATTTTGCGGCGATTGGTCGTGAGTCGATTCGTGATCCTAAGTGGGTTCAAAAGGTTGAATTGGGGCAAGAGGATTCTATTAACTATCAATTGTCTCTTACTGAATTGGACGAGTTGGGGATTAATTCGGCTTTCTTGGATTTCTTGTATGCTTTGAATGCTGACTTGCATTTGGTTGGGTCGGATCGACCTAAGGATGATTTTGTGCATAATATGGGAGGAGTTGAAGGTAACTAGGGTTTTTCTGGATTGGCGGTGTGAGGGCCGACTCCGGACGGAAATCGCTTTCGGGGATCCGTGACATGCTGGACACAACTTGGAGCCAAGTGTCACTGCGTGACGGCTTGTCTTCAAGCTTGGTCTTATCCTAAGCAATAAATTGCTAAGGATAATCTCAGCATTTGGTCCCCACGCGATTTTCGTCCTCCGTCTAAACAGAGTTACGTCAAATTCTCTTTTTATTTTGAAAGAGGGTATGCCGTCCTTGTTTGCAAAGGATTGGGGTTGGTCGGTTCACTCTTAGTTTTAGTGCGTTCGTTGAGCTTCGCCCAACCTCATATCTCACTTGTTCCTCGTGAGATAAAATTGGTTCACTCTGAATATGGTTAATTACTCGTTGGGCTTTTGCCCAACATCGTCTCCGTGTGAAAAGTCGTTCCTTATCGTAAGACTCAAAAAGTCTGCCAATTTTTTTGGCAGGCTTTTTGTTATTGCTTGGAAATTATCACTATATATCATAGTATATTTATATAAGTGATAATTTCTAACTAATAGATGGGGTAATCATGAAAAAAACTGTTTTGGTTGGTTCTTTAATTTTTTCCATGTTGATTTTGGGGTTATGGTTTCAGCGTGCTCATACGACTACTAGTGCTATGACTAATGATCGAATTGAGATTAAACAAAATAGGTTGAAATGGCAACATTTGACTGCCAAGATGGCTCATCCGAAAACTAGTCTTTCTAATGATGAATGCGGGGTTGGGCCGGCTTCTAATTTGGAGACTTTGAAGTTGTCTAGCGATTATTTGATTGGTGGGACTGTTTATAATCTTGAGCGGATGCCACAAAGCGATGGTCGGGCGGTCACTCGGGTTACTATCAAGGTCGACCGGGTTATCAAGGGGGAGCGTAAGCTTCGCGGCAAATTTATTAAGACTGCTATGAATAGTGGCATTATTCGAGATTCTGGCAAGGATGTTCTAATTGAATATGACCAGTATCCGTTGCCGATCATTGGGTCTAAGATTATTACTGGTATTTATAAAAACAAATCAAATATGGCTGACAGAACGCATATTAAATATCTTAAGGCTAATGGATTGATGGGTTCAGACGGATATGGTATTCACGATCAAGCATATAATGTCTGGATCAAAAATGTTGGGGCTGACGATTATCACCTCAACAACTCGGCTGTGATCGATCGTAAGAGTCCGGAATACTTGTTTCCAGTATCTGAAGATTTGTTGACGCTGACGGATGTTATCAATCAAAAATTTAATAAATAAACGGAATTGCCCTGATGGACAATTCCGTTAGTCATTCTTTCGTCATATAAATTACTTCATGTAGATTTCCGTAGGAAGTTTCAGTGGTAGTCGTATATTCTGTTTGGCTGAATCCAAACGATTCATAAAATTTTTGAGCCGGTTCATTTTTTTCTAAAACGGCTAAGTAGATTTGGTCGTACTGGGTTTTTAGTTTGTGGAGTGATCTGGCTAAAAGAGACTGGCCGACTCCGCCTGACTGCCATTCAGGCAAGACGTAGATCGAATAGACTTCGCCCATATCAGGAAATCTTTCATCGCGTGATTGGCCATATGTGCAGACGCCGATAATTTTATTTTGTTGGGAAACAGCGATATACGTGCTGCCAACTAACTTTTCAGGATGCCAAGTAATGGTTTTATCAAGACTGTCCAGATATTCTTGCGGGATCATGCCTTGATAAGAGGTTTTCCAAGTCTGATAATAAACGTCTTTGACTGCATCAAAATCAGTCGCCCCATAAGTTCTTTTGATAACATAATCTTTCATGGTAATCCTCCTAGATCTTTGAATTAAATAGTTTGGAAAATCAATCAAATTAAGCGTGGTGAGTACTTACCACCTACCTTGAAGTATATCAATTATCTAGCGTTTTGTATGCGGTTTCAATGAAATGATTTAATCTAAATTTTGACAAAAAAATAGACGCCGATTTTTTAAAAAATTAGCGTCTGTTGAAATTATTTGATTATCATCATTAAAATTGGCACTACGATCAAACTAAGCAAAGTGGTTTCAGTAACCATGATGGCTGCATAGTCTGAATCAGCACCGTACAAACGTGCCACAACAGGGGCGTTTGTCATAACGGGCATGGCTGATTGGATAATGAAGACTTGCTTCATTAATGCGGGTCCAGGGATGAAAATGAAGAGGACTGACATTAAGACTGGGGCCATGATAAAACGACCGAACAAGATTCCCAGGTTGTCTTTGTGGAAGCTGACGTTGGTCAGTCCAGCGTGCGCAATCGATATACCAATGAAGATCATTGATAGCGGAATGGTCAAATTACCCAGATATTGAAAGTCGGTCATCAAAAATCCTGGTAGGTTGATGTTGAACATGACCAAAACTAGACCAATCATAAAACCAAGTAGCGGTGGTGAGAAAACTTTCCCTAGCGTTTTCTTCAAACTGAACTGGGCAGATTTTTCACCATCGGCTTGGATCAAGTAGGTACCAAGCGTCCAGAAGAAAGTCGTGTTTGCCATGTAGTAAACCAAAACGTAAGGCAAACTCTTCGTCCCAAACAAAGCCATGTTGACTGGAAGTCCAACGAAGACCGTATTTGAGTTGAAGAACATTGACGAGAATAAACCTCGTTTACCTTTTTCAATATGAAGAACTTTGATCATAACCCAAGAAATACCAATCAAAATTGTCATCGACAAGACTGGAATAGCAAGGTCAGGCAAGAGTTTGACCAATTTACCCGCAGTAAAGTCGTGCGTGATCGTGTAGATCATGTAAGTTGGCAAAGCTACTTGCGTAACGATTTTGGCAATTAAACTAGTGGCACTATCGTTGAACCAGCCACGCTTGGCCAAATAATAACCAACCGCGATAAGTCCGATAATGATCAGTATTCCTTGAACACTTTGGACAAATACTCCCATACAAAAAACTCCCTATCAAAAATTATATAGTGTCTATGTTACGCTTTTAATTTTTGATTGGGAGCCATTTTTAATAATTTTCTAATTTTAAAAGAGAATAAATAGTATTTTTAGTAATGTAGGCGCAAACAATTTTGTGCAATAACAAAAACCAGTAAAATTCATTAATTATTAAGTCAAAATATTTTGAAATTGTTTCTTTTATGAATTGAATATTTAAATAATTGTTCTTTACTTTAACGGTTGAAAATATAAATTTTAAATATTACCATGAACGTAGAGATCAAGTTTGGAGGGCCCGAGGAGTAGGTTCCAAACTAACAAAGCCTCAATTCTGCGCACAGAATTGAGGCTTTTGTTTTCTTAAAATAATATTATGGGGAAGTTAATGAAGCTAAAAAATTCAAAACCGTTTAAAACTCACAATCAACAATTACAAATTTTGCGAAGTCGTGGTTTGTTCGTGGAATCCTCTGCGAAACGTAGTCTAGAACAGTTTGGATATTATTCAATAATAAATGGATACAAGTGGCTATTTCTTCAAAGAAATTCCAATGGAAAAATAATTAAACCTGAGCGATACATTAAGGGGGCGACATTTGGTGAAATTCAAAATTTATACGACTTTGATAAGAAGCTTAGATCGATTTTATATGATTCGTTGTTAGAATATGAGGCTAATTTGGGAGCTGAAATATCCTATCGATTTTCAGAAAAACATCCTGAAGAGCATTCTTATTTGGCAATGGATAATTATTCCAGAGATCGATCGGCAGTATCATCGGTTGTAGGTACAATCAGTTCATTATCGAATGTCATTAAACGAAAATCTGCCAGGGGACAAGAAAATAATGCTATCAAACATTATGTCAATAATCATGGACATGTCCCATTATGGGTTTTGGTCAATTTTTTAACTTTTGGTGACCTAAATTATTTTTATGTGAATGCTGAAAAGGATATTAAAATTACAATTGCGGAAGATTTTTCCAAAAAATATTATCGATCTTATAAACAACGAATAAAAATAAATACTGATTCAATTGAGGCCATAAATCATATTGTTAATCATTTTCGAAATGCGGTTGCACATGGGGAAATAACCTATTCGAAATATTTAAAAAAAGGTCCATCGTTTCGTAATATAAAAAGGAACTTGGAATTAACAAACTATGAAATATCTAGTCAAAAGGGAGTTTTTGAATTAGTTTTAGCCCTTAAATTAGTTCTGAATAAGAGAGACTATAGTATTTTAAAACGTAGGTTATTAAGCTTACTTTCGGAATATGACAATAAATTTGTATCAGTTGAATTTGGAGCCATATTGCACGATATGCACATTCCGAGCTATTACCAACAATTATTATAAAAAAACTTAATTTATCATGATGAAAGACTCGTCATAAAAAAACTCCAAATCAAAATTTTCGTAATTTGATTTGGAGTTTCTGTTAATCATTATTCTAAATGTAGTGTGATTTATTGATTAGTCGGCGTAATCCCAATCGATGTTGTCAACATCAGAACTGATGATCCATTCATTGGTTGAAACTCGATAATATCTGAGAATTACATCATTTTTATTAGGTGCAGTCTTATATTCATCTGTGTACCACTTTGAGCCATTGGATACACTACGTGTGTATGAGATATGTGGAGTGTCCCCGTTGAAGGTATAAAGATGTACTACTGGTTCATAACCATCGCTCCATGCTCGGAGAGTTCCAGTTGCATGAGTTACAGTTCCAACTGGAATATCAAAGTTACTTGATGCTTGTGCTTCGTGAGCCTGTGTTAGATGAGCCACTGGTCCAATTGCAAAGGTTAAAACTGATACTGTTGCAAGAACAGCTGATAATGCTTTAAATTTCTTCATAAATATAAATCTCCCTATATATATTATAAATATATTTATATTATATATGATTTGACCTATCTTGTTAAAAGAAAATTTTAGTTGGTCCTTCTTTTTTAGAAAAGATTGCATCAAATATACTGATTGATAAGGCCAAATTAGATTCTATCAACGGTTATTAATCGGTAATTTGAGGCATTGACAGTTAATCTAATATATTGCGAAGGGCAAGTAACATAGTAGTTTTTGCCTAAGTGTTCGACAACACAGTCGGGTCTTTTTAAAGTCGTTTGGATGAACGATTTGATCTCAGATTGATTCAGGTCAGTTCCTAATTTTTTGTTGATGCGGTCAAAGACTAATTCTGTGTAGCAAATGTTTTCCATAATTTGTTTGATCATGATTTACCTCGAAAAAAGGCACTGACTCAATGGCCAGTACCTTTTAATTAATTTTGCTTCCGTGACTGAAACTTTTCACGAACAAAATAGAAAATTGTCATAAATACTAAGAATATGACACCGATCATCAGCGAGATGGTTGTTTCTGGGTTCAAGAACATGAAGACTAGAATCACCAATAAGGCTGCGATGGCTAAGTAATTACTGATTGGATAAAGTGGCATCTTGAAAGGATGGTCTTTCATCTTATCTTTGTTCAGTCGTCTGAAATGCAGTTCACTGAATAGGATAACGAACCATGGGACCATTCCTGGTAGAACTGATGAACTATAAACTACCACGAAAATGTCCTTTGGCGTATGGAACAGGATCGGCATCAAGAAGTTGATGATCAAACCGATCAAGATACCTGCAGAAATGGTTAATACGGCGACGTAAGGTACGCCTGATTTAGAGATTTTTTTGAATGATTTTGGTAAGTTGTCTTGCAAGCCTAATGTGTAAAGCATTCGACTGGCACTGAACATTCCGGAGTTACATCCAGATAGAGCAGCTGTTAAAACAACGAAGTTGATGATCTCGGCCGCAAAAGTGATGCCGACTTTAGCAAAAGTCTCGGTAAATGGCGAACCGATTGTACCTAATTTGTTCCAAGGATAAATTGATACGATTACAAAAATAGCACCAATATAAAAAATCAAGATTCTACCAACGATGGTTCTGATAGCGTGAACGATACTGCTTTGAGGATTTTCGGCCTCACCGGCAGTGATACCGATAACTTCAATACCTTGATATGAAGCGACAACGATCGATAGGGCAAAGATGAATCCTTTTAGACCGCCTGTGAAAAAGCCACCGTTAGTCCAAAGATTGCTGATGCCGACTGGATGTCCGTGATTACCGACACCAAATAGGATGACTAATAGTCCCATGATGATCATGAAGATGATCGTGACAACTTTGATCAATGAGAACCAAAATTCCATCTCACCATAAGCCTTAACAGAAGTTAAGTTGGCTAGACAAAGCGTTGCGACTACGACGACACCGACGATCCATTGTGGAAGGTTGGGCCACCAGAATTCAAGGTAGGTCCCAACAGCGATAACTTCAGAAATACCAACGACTAACCACTGAAAGACGTTGCTCCAAGCTGTCAGATATCCGACAACTGGATGAATATATTCGGAACCGAATTTGGCGAATGATCCAGTTGATGGGTCGGTGTAGATCATTTCACCTAAAGCACGCATGACCATGTAAAGAATCAGTCCTGCGATTGCGTATGCGATTAAAACTGAAGGGCCTGTCCATTTGATAGTCGAAGCAGAACCCATGAAAAGACCGACACCAATTGTCCCACCGAGGGCAATCATTTGCATCTGTCTTGATGACAAACTTCTATTTAAAGACTTATCTTCCAAGAATGTACCGCCTTTCATAAATCTGTTGTTCAGACTTGCTAAACAGATGTAGTGTTACTTCAAACAATAATACTATATATCAAGCTATAAAGCTCTTAAAAATAGTGGATTATTAGAAAAAAATTAAAACGTTTACAATTATTATAATATCACTAATAAAAAATTACGAACGAAAATGGCTTAATTTATCGAATTTATATTGTTGATAAGTAGGCTAAAAAAATTGAATTGTTTGATATTTTAGTAAAAAATCAAAAAACTATTTTTTACAAAATGATCTTCGGCATTATTGCCGTTTACTTAAGAAAAAATTTATTTATTCCCTTAATTGTAGGTATACCAGTCAATTATCTTGCCATGTAGCGACGTTACATATAATAACAATTGTGAAAGCATTTACAAAACGTGGGTTTATTTGCTAAGATAAAACCATTCAACATTTCAACAATTTGTTGTTATAGGAGGGGAAACATGAAAAAGCTTAGATATACTTTTATTCTGTTTTTATTCGCTGGTATTGTTTCGTTTTTCGGTTATACCAATCAAGCCGAGGCTTCAAACGATTATCCAGTTGTCTTTGTTCATGGTCTCAACGGATATGGACAAGACGAGATCCCTAGCTTCGTATATTGGGGCGGACGTGCTAACAACGTCATCAAAAACCTTGATTCTACGTATGGCGATCAAGCAGCTTTAGAGGCTGTTGTTAGTCCATATGGTAGTGATTGGGATCGTACTTGTGAACTTTATGCCTATCTAAAGGGTGGACGGGTTGACTATGGGTTAGCTCATTCTCAAAAATACGGTCACGCTCGTTACGGCAGAACTTATCCCGGTATCTATCCACAACTCTCAGACACTGAGAAGATCCATTTGATCGGACACTCAATGGGTGGTCAAACTACCCGTGATTTCGATTCGATGCTTCGTAATGGTAATGCTGAAGAACAAGCTGCTAGTCAAGCAGCTGGCGAACAAGTCAGCCCACTATTTGCTGGTGGCCACCACTGGATTGCATCAGTTACTTCAATTGCTGGTGTTCATAATGGTACGCCTTTGACAGATTCACCAATCAACCAAGTAGTTCGTGACGTTATCAATACTGGTAACTTGCTTGGCGTACAAATTCCACGTGATGCAACGACTCTCAAACCAATGTCAACTGACTACAAACTTGACCAATGGGGATTAGTCAGAAAACCTGGTGAAGGTTTAGCTTCATGGAACAAACGTGTTATCAACAGTAAAGCTTGGTCATCAAACGATAATTCGATCTATGACCTTTCAATCGCTGGTGCTAATGCAATTACTGCTAGAACCGACTTGTCACCTGACGAGTACTACTTCACATATGCTGGAAATGCTACAACGACTTCAAGCTTGACTGGTCGTGCAAAACCAATCAAAGGGATCGCACCTTACTTTAGTGTTGGTGCTGCCTACATTGGTAACTACGGCAATGATCCTAGCTGGTGGGCTAGTGATGGTTGTGTTCCAGTTATCTCTGCCAAAGCTCCATTTGGACAAGCTGCTCAACAAGATGCCACAACTACAAAAGGTATCTTTGATTATTCTGATGATGCTAATGCCGTTAAGGGTACTTGGCAATATAACGAACCTGTTCAAGGCTGGGACCACAATGACTTTGTTGGTCTAGATGCCCAAGGAAATCGTGATCAAAAGAATGGTACAAAAGTATTAACGTTCTACCAAGACCTCTTCAGTAAATTAAGAGGCTTGGACGCATAACCTAGTTCTACCCCCTGATAATTCAATAAAACCTTGTAAAACGTATGATTTTACAAGGTTTTTTGTATTTGGTATGTTCATAGTTAATAGAAAGATTTTTAATAGTATTGAAAGCGAATAAAATTTTTTTATTAATAGGGCTTGCCTTCGAGCAGACTTTAAGGTGTTTAATGATTGTAAAGTTAAGGAGGATCATGAATGACAGATTATGTTAACAAATTCTTTATGGGTGAACGTCCTTTATTCAATGAGAAAAACGCAAATATTATCAGCACGACTTTTGGCGAAGGTGAATCGCCACTAAAAGAAAGCCGTAATATCAACTTGGATGGCAGTATTTTTACATGGAAATATCCACTTTGGTATAGCAAACATGTCACGGTAACCAATACTATTTTTGAAACTATGTCCCGTTCTGGTATTTGGTATACCGATGATATTTCAATCAAAGACAGTACTTTACAAGCACCAAAATTATTTAGACGTAGCAATCAGATCGATTTACAAAACGTGCATTTTTCAGATGCTGAAGAAACGCTTTGGAGCTGCAAGGATATTAAGCTCGACAATGTTCAAGCTACTGGCGACTACTTTGGTATGAACAGTGAAAATATCCGTGTCGACAACTCGAGTTTTGTTGGAAATTATATTTTTGACGGTGCAAAAAATATTGAAGTTCACAATTCAACATTCTTATCAAAAGATGCTTTTTGGAATTGCGAAAACGTCACTGTTTACGATTCAGTCATCAATGGCGAATATTTGGCTTGGAATACTAAGAATATCCGCTTTGTTAACTGTACGATCGAAAGTGACCAAGGTCTTTGTTACATCGACGACTTGAAGATGGAAAACTGCAAGCTGCTCAGAACTGACCTAGCATTTGAGTATTGTTCAAATATTGACGCTGAGATCACGACAGATATCATGAGTGTTAAAAATCCGATCAACGGTAAGATCAAGGCTAAGTATATCGATGATTTGATTTTTGATGATGAAGATATCGACCGTACAAAGACAGAGATTATTACTGAAGACAGTAAGGAGACGACTATCTAATGTATGATTTTGAGAAAACAATCGACCGTCGCAAGACCGATTCTGTGAAATGGGATATTAAGCCGAATGAGCTACCTATGTGGGTGGCTGATATGGATTTCCAAGTTGCGCCAGAAATCGTGTCTGCGATTAAAAATAAGGCAGATCAAGCTGTTTTTGGCTATGAAGAGCCACACGATGACTATTTCAATGCCGTAGCTGATTGGTATGAGACTGAACATCATTTCCGTCCTAAAACTGACTGGATGATGTTCGTGACTGGCGTTGTTCCCTCAATTTCATCGATCGTGCGACGCGTTTCAAACGTTGGCGATAATGTGTTAGTCCAAGCACCAGTTTATAATATTTTTTACAATTCGATCGTCAATAATGGTCGCCACGTCTTATCTAGCGACTTAGTTTTTGATGGCGATGGCTATCAGATCGACTTTGCTGATCTGGAAAAAAAGCTGGCCGATCCTTTGACGACATTGATGATTCTCTGCAATCCACACAATCCAGTTGGAAAAATTTGGTCTCGCGATGAATTGATCAAAATTGCTAAATTGGCTAACAAGCATCACGTTGCTATTTTAAGCGACGAGATCCATGGCGACATCACATTTACAGCAGATGGCTATACGCCAATGTTTTCATTACCAGAAGACTTGATTCAAAATCTGATGGTCAGCGTATCACCAAGTAAGACTTTTAATGTTGCTGCTTTGCATGCTGCGACGATCATTGTGCCAAATGAGAATTTACGCAATATCGTCAACCGCGGGATCAATTCTGAAGAACTGGGTGAACCTAATTCTTTCGCCATTCCTGCCACGGTTGCAGCTTATGAACACGGCCACAAATGGCTGGATGAATTAAAGGAGAAATTACAAAGCAATCGTGAATTAGTTGCCGATTACTTGAAAGAAAATCTGCCTGAAGTTAAATTGATTCCGTCAGAAGCAACTTACTTGTTGTGGATCGACACTAAAAATGTCTCTGACGATTCGCAAAAATTAGAAGAATTCATTCGTGAAGATACCGGATTATTCCTTTCGTCAGGAAATGTTTATGGCGGAGACGGAAATTATTTTTTGCGGATGAATGTGGCTTGTCCTACTGATATGGTAAGGGATGGGCTCAATCGATTGAGACAAGGAATTAAAGATTTTCAAGAATAACACTTGACTTTTTCTAGAATCGTTTTAAACTAATCAGTAATTTAATTAAACAAATTCTAATTTAGACGTTGAAGAGAAGAGTAGATAATTTAGTAACTGAAACAGTGACCATCGTTAGTGAAAAGATGGCAGGGAAAAGTTATCGAACATGAGCTCTGAGTCTTACTTTCGGTGTAAGCTGAAATTACGCAAGGATGCGATATCATCCCGGATTTATTAACAGACGTGTTAACGAATCGTTGAGGTAGACGCAAGTCTATGAATTGGGGTGGTACCACGACCACATCGTCCCCATGTCGGCATTTGCTGACATGGGGACTTTTTTTGTTCTCAAAAAGAAAGGAGTAGCGGATATGACAGTTCTAAAATTAAATGGATTGACCCAAAATAAACCAGAAAATTATCAAATCGATCCAAAGTACTCAATTTTGGTATTGAACTTGATGCCAACTAAAGCTGATACAGAAGAGCAGATCAGTAAATTGTTTGCAGAATTGGATACGCCAGTCGCATTGACGTTCTTGTATCCCAAATCGCATATTTGGAAACATGGCAATCAAGCAGAATTGGCTTATCGATACGCTACTTTAGATTCGATCAGACAACAGTACTTCGATGGCTTGATCGTGACCGGAGCTCCGGTTGAAAAATTAGATTTTGAGGACGTTGATTATTGGGATGAATTTTTGGAGATTCAAGATTGGAGTCGCCGTCATACAGTTTCTCAACTGTTTACTTGTTGGGGCGCACAAGCAGCATTATATGCCGACTTTCAAATTCCTAAGGTCAACGTGACACGAAAAATTTTTGGGGTCTATGACAACCAAGTTTCTAACACGAGTTTGCCGAGGAATTTCCTCATGCCGCAGTCGCGGTATAGCAAAGTTGAAACCAAGGCAGTCAAAGATGTACCAGAATTACAAATTTTAGCCGACAACGACCAAACCGGACCTTTCTTTTTAGAGGCTCGAAAATACCACAGTATTTATGTGATGGGACATCCTGAATACAAGGCCAATACCTTAGTGGATGAATATTATCGGGATCTGAACAAACACCAAGCTATCAACAAACCGACCAATATTTCACTGACCGACCCGATCCCCACGTATACTCGTTGGCACCACAGCAGTTTAAATTTATATCACAACTGGTTAAACCAGATTCAAGAGGAGAAGAATAATTATGAGCAAAGACAATTACAAATTTGAAACACTTCAATTACACGCAGGACAAACAGTCGATGAAACAGGATCACGAGCAGTTCCAATTTATCAAACGACATCATACGTATTTAAAGACCCACAACAAGCAGCTGATAGATTTGCTTTAAGAGATCCAGGAAACATTTATACACGTTTAACTAACCCAACTACAGCTGTTTTGGAACAAAGAATTGCTGAACTTGAAGGCGGAACTTCTGGTGTTGCCTTAGCAACCGGTGCCGCTGCAATCACTTCCGCAATTGAAAATATCGCTGCCGAAGGCGATGAGATTGTGTCAGCTTCGACTCTTTATGGTGGAACTTATAACCTGTTCAACGTCACCTTGCCAAAGCTTGGTATTACAACACACTTTGTAGATTCTGACGACCCAGAAAACTTTGAAAAGGAAATCAACGACCATACTAAGGCTTTGTATCTTGAAAGTATTGGTAATCCTGACATCAACTTGGCCGATATTCCCGCAATCGCAGAAATTGCCCACAAGCACGGCATCTTGTTGATCGTTGATAATACTTTTGCTACACCATACTTGTATCGTCCATTAGACCTTGGTGCTGATGTTGTTGTTGAATCAGCAACGAAATTTATCGGTGGTCACGGAACTACCATGGGTGGAACAATTGCTGAAAATGGCAAGTTCGACTACAAAGCTTCTGGTAGATATCCAGAATTCACTACTCCTGATCCACAATACAACGGCTTAGTTTTCGCTGACCTGAAAGGTGGAGCATTCACTACTAAGGTGCGCGCCGAAGTCCTTCGTGATACTGGTAGTGCCATCAGTCCATTCAACTCATTCTTATTGCTTCAAGGATTAGAAACATTGTCATTGCGTGTAGAACGTCATGTTTCAAATACTCGTAAAGTCATCGACTTTTTGAAGAATAACGACAAGGTAGCTTGGATCAAATATCCAGAACTAGATGATAGTCCTTATAAAAAATTAGCTGATCGTGATTTTTCAAAAGGTGTTGGCTCGATCTTCACAATTGGTTTAACTGGCGGCGAGGAAGCCGGTAAGAAGTTGATTCAAAACTTGGATATCTTCTCACTACTGGCTAACGTTGGGGATGCTAAATCATTGATCATTCATCCAGCATCAACGACACATGCCCAACTCAATGAAGAAGAATTAAAGGCAACCGGAATCACGCCAGACTTGATCAGATTGTCGATCGGAATTGAAAATGCCGACGATATTATCGCTGACTTGAAACAAGGATTAGACAAACTTTAAACTAAAAAAACTCAAACCTTCGTGGCTTGAGTTTTTTTAGTTAGAAGACATTCTTGGTTTGATAAATTGTTAGTTCATCCAAATATTGATTAGCCTCTCGTTTACTGATGTTGTGATGTTGGATGAATTTCCATTCTAGGACGATCATGACTGCAGAAAAACAATGTTCAACGACTAATTCAACTGGTGCGTTGGTGTGGTTAGTAAATAATTCTGTGAAAATGTTAAATGAGATTTTTAAAAAATATTGTTTGCAGCTGTTGTATAAATAGCCAGCTGAATTATTTTTGAGGATTTTGTTCAGATAATCAATATGTTCAGTCGCAAAGTCAAAGATTCGATCCATTGCTTGGATAAGCATAGTTTGTTGGTCGGATTTTTCCATAGTCTCAAAATGCAATTGCCCAAACAACCAAGCCCAACAGTAATCCAGTAGATCATATTTATCCTCAAAATAATTGTAAAAAGTTGAGCGTGGATAATCAGCTTCCTGACAAATTGAATTGACGGTAATATTTTCAAAAGATTCTTTCGTCAATAATTCTGCTAATGCATTCGAGAATGCCATGATAGTTCTTCTTGAACTTCGGCTGATTGTCTGGTCATATTGATATTTCATTTCAGAATATTTCTACTTGGACAATTTTTTAAAAGTGTCTATATTTGCACGAACTGTAGATATTGTCACTAGTTCTTAATTGATTTTGATTATATCTTGTCATGGACAGGTGTACAAATATCAAATGCTTCAAAGGAGAATATTATGACTAGAAACGTATTGATTACCGGCGGAACTTCCGGAGTTGGAAAAGCGATTGCCAAAAGTTTTGTTGAAGTGGGCGACAATGTCATTATCGTTGGTAGGAATAAAGCTAAGGCAATAAGTGCCTGTAAAGAAATTGGTGAGGATTTGGCGAGTGGACAAGTCGATTATGTACTTGGTGATTTATCCGACTCACGTGAAAATGAAGCGGTCGCACAAGCTGTCGAAAGAAGATTTTCGCAACTCGATATTTTAGTCCACAGTGCTGGTGTCATGCCAAAAACAAAATCAGAGAATATCAAAATCAATTTGCGAAGCCATTATTTATTAACGATTAATCTTGAGCAACTTCTTAAAAAGTCAAAGGATGCCCGGATTTATTTGATCACTGGCGCTCCAACGGCGGTCAGATTAGGGATGATAACAGAAAATCAATCTACTGAGTTGTTGCGTGGATTGTGGTTATTGACTCATAAAACCTTACTCGTGACCTTATTGGCTGATGAGTTTAAATCATCTGGAATCACAGTAAATGCAGTTTTTCCAGGCGAGGTTAAATCGGACTTAATGGAATGGACTCGAAATGCTTCAAATACACGTGTCTCTGTTGTTAAAAAGTTGGCAGATCGACCTAAGAACATCAACGATACAGCTAAATTTTTTGATAATTTAGGCAATGAAATTGACTTGAACCATCATAAATATAGTGTCGAAAGAGCAAAGCGAGTATTGCAACCATATCTTGATATTAAAAAAACCAGTAATACTCTGCACTAGAGCGATTACTGGTTGATAGTTCATTAAATTATTTTTTCAATTCGCTTGATCAATTGAGGCCAACTATTGGTTAGAACTGACTTCTGTAAATCTTCTGGGAAATCAGGTTTGTTCATAGCACCTTCAATTTGTTCTCGTAAGGCGTGATCTAAACGGTCGTAAAATGCTGGGAGGTCTTCTTCTAACGGTTCATCTTGGTTGACTAGTCTTGGTAGGTCAACATAGCTGATGTAGCCACTGTCGTTGACGGTATCTCCTAACTGTTCTTTTAAGGCTGGGATGTTTGTCACAACCGCTCGTAAGTCGCAGCCTAAAGCTTCAATGGCGACTAACCCTAGTCCTTCGTAATATGATGGCAAGACGAAAATGTCAGACTTGCGATATTGGTCTGCTAGTTCTCTCTGACTGAGAACGTTGTACAACAAAATTTGTGGGTTTCCTAAGTACGAATCAAGATGTCGTTTGGCTTCCTCAGAAGCGTTACCGATGATGTGCAAGTGCACATTGGGATAATCGTGGCTCAAGCGGTCAAAGGTTCTAGCTAGTGCAAAAGTCCCTTTAGCAGCAGAAATTTTTCCAGCATAGACGATATCGATCGTATCCTTCTTCGGTTTAGGTGCTGGATAGAAAATTTCAGGATCATAGCCACCGCCGACAACGGTGATCTTGTCTTCAGGGATGTGATACAAGTCGACCAACTTTTGAACTTCGGGATGACTCAGGGCAAAGACGTGAGTCAAACGGTCCATGTTAGTAACGTATTTTTCAAAAAGGTCAGGATGTTGGTTGGCTTGTCTGATATCAGTTCCGTGGCAGAAGACGTAAATTGGAATGTCAGTTACTTCTTTGCAAACCAACGAAGTCAGAAACCAGAGATGATGGCAAAAAATTACATCTGGCTTGAATTCAGCAACGGCTTGTTGAATTTTGATCCGAAAAACATCTTGCCAGTTGCCGATCATTTCTGGAGTCATTTCTCCATAAATCGTACTTTCGTAGGGCATAACGTCACTCATACCAGGTAATGGGAAGTGACATTTTTCATTAGGAAAGGTGACTGGATATTGGCGGTCTTTTGGCAAAACGTCATATTCAAAGTCTTTGGGTTGGCCGTAAATACAAGCTTGTTCGTCGCGACCCTCAAAGCCTTTGATGACGTTGGAAAAGTAAACGCCACTGCCAGTCTTAGCAGGCAATTGTGCCTGAACGTGTAAGATACGCATTAGTCATCCTCCAGTTGAGAGATTTGATACTTAACATCAACGTGTTCGCCGATGTTAAAAGGCTGTCCTTGATTAAGACAGGTAACTTGAAAGTTATGTTCTTGATACTTGATTGTGTAATCGATAGTCGAACCTTGGAAATTAACGTCAGTAATGATGCCAGATCCAGATTCGTTTTTTTGCAACTGAATGTTCTCGGGGCGGATGTATTGACCGTCGTCTAATAAGTTGGATTCGCCGATGAATTTCAAGACGAATAAATTGTTAGGATGCGAATATAGCTCTTCGCCAGTAGTTATTTGCTGGATCCGTCCATGATCCATGACCAAAATGCTGTCGCCGATTGAAAAAGCTTCTTGCTGGTCGTGAGTGACGAACACCATGGTAATGTTGAGTTCTTCCTGGATGCGGCGTAATTCCTGACGCATGGTCAGACGTAATTTTTCATCCAAGTTGGAGAATGGTTCATCGAGCAACAACAGTTTTGGTTCGACGATCAAACTGCGTCCTAAAGCGATTCGTTGCTGCTGGCCACCACTGAGGTCTTGGATCCGTGATTCCGCAAATTCGTCCATTTGCAACAAGTGCAGCATTTTCAGCGCCTTGTCTTTAGCTTGGGCACGTTTGATTTTTTTAAATTTGAGTCCGTACATTAAGTTCTGTAAGACATTCATATTTGGAAAAAGGCTATATGACTGGAAGACTGTCGTGATGTCGCGGTCTTCTGGAGTCAAGTTGGTGATATCGGTCTGGTCTAATTTGACGGTTCCGGCATCGACGTCGGTAAAGCCGTTCAAACAAGATAATAGTGTGCTTTTTCCACAGCCACTAGGTCCGAGGACGACTAGGATCTTGTTTTGCTCAACGCCGAAAGACAGCGAATGCAAAACGGTAGTTTTAGAGTACTTCTTGGTTAAGTTTTCGACTTCTAAAAACATGATGCCAGTCCCTTCGAGTTAGATTGATGATGCCAAAGACGATGATCGACATAATGATGCAGATCAAGATGATCAAGCAGGCAATGACGGCTGCGACTTGATATTCGCCACGCTGAACGACATCGAACATGACTAATGTCATCATGTTTTCGCCTGGATGGACCAAGAAAATGATCGAACCGATCGTCGTCATGGTGCTGATAAATCCATTTAAAAATGTAATGGCAAAACCTTCTTTAGTCATTGGGAAAAAGACGTCATGCCATTCGTTAACGGTTGTACCGCCTAAATCGTGAACGGTCTTGAAATAAGTCGGTTCAACTTGATTGACGGCTGCTTTAGCCGCTTTGGTCGCAAAAGCTACTTGTTTAAAGATCACGTTGATGACAACGATAGCTGCCGTTCCGGTGATTTGTAGCGGTGGTTTCGAGAAGGCGTATAAGTACCCTAGGCCAAAGAACGTCCCAGGTAAGATGTATGGGAAGGTCCCGACCATTTCCATAAACTTCATCCACTTATTATTTCTAACTTGACTGTAGTAGATGATCAAGAAACTGATCAAACTGCCCAGCAGGCCGGCAATCAAACTATAGACGATAGTTCTGGTGATCGTATCGTTTAAATAGACTTGTGAAGCCAGCAATGGTTGCAGTGAAAATTGGTAGTTACCTAACACTTTAATGGTCAGTGCATTTAATAAGATTGAACCGTACTGGAGCAATAAGGCTAGGTAAAAAATAATTGATAGTATTAATGAAATTACGTAGATAACGCCTTTTTTAGGAAGTGGGAATGGGGATGAATCGCTCGACATTCCATGATGTTGAGTTGTCATTGCTCGGTCATATTTAATGTAGAGGAAAAATCCGATCAGAGCTGGAATAGCTAAGGTCAAGTTGATCAAGGCTGCTTTGTGGATATCGCCCATACTGATGACGGCAAAGTATCCTTCACTCGCCAGCATGTTGTAATTACCACCAATGATAGTTGGCGTCTGAAAGTCAGCCAGACTTCTGATAAAGCTGATCAAGGCGACAACGATCAATCCTGGCCGAAGCATTGGCAAAATAATGTCCAAGATCAGCGAATCAGTTTTTGCCCCCAAAGAACGAGCACTGTTGATGACGCTTGGTTCAAGTTGTTTGAGCAAACCGATCAAAACTAGTGCGTTCAACGAAGTGAAACTCAAGGTCTGCATCAAGATGATCCCTTGTGGTCCGTAAGGATTGATCATTAAATGCAATAAGTCATGGGTGATCATTCCTCGACGGCCGAACAAGGTGATATAGGCAAGGGACGTCACGAATGGTGGCGAGACCATAGTTATTAGTAGAAATAAACGCATAACTTTCTGCCATTTTTTAGAAACGAAGACGAAGCCAACTGTCACGGCAATCGATAAGATCAGCGTTAAGATCATGGTTGAAATGGCCACGGTCAAAGAATGCTGAGTCAGTTCTAAATTTTGCATGAAAAAACTGCTGAATTTTTCGCCAGGCTCTTGTAGTGCTTGAACGAAGATGCTGAGGTAAGGATAGAGAATGAAGACCAGGATGCCTAAACTCAAGATCACAAATACTAATTTGTCAGTTAATTTACTGCCAAAATGACTCTTTTTCATAGGGCTTCCTTCCTTCTTAATTTGAAAAAAGCCGAGAAGTTATCTCGACTTTTTAAAGATGCTATTTATCGCCAACCATGTCAGCCCATTTGTTGAGAACTTTCGTTCTGTCTGAACCGAAGGTCGATAGATTTTCTTTCATTAGGTCTTTCTTGTTCAAACCAAGGTCAAGTCCTTTAACACCAGGCATGATGATTTGGTCTGTATCTTTACCGTCTAATTTAGCTAATTCTTTCATGTTCTTAGGTTCAAGCATGAAGTCGATAAATGCTTCAGCAACTTTCTTGCCAGGAGCATTCTTAAATACAGCTACACCTTCTGGTACCCAAGGAATACCGTCTGATGGGTAGATAACTTGTAGGTCATTTTGTTTTGCTGAATCAAAGGCCATTTTATCGACAGGGATGATACCGATGCCGAATTCGCCAGATGCAGTTTTTTCTTGTGGGTCTTTTCCACGTTTACCGTAGAAGGTAATGTTCTTGTTAACTTTTTCCCAGTAGTCCCAACCGGCTTTTTCACCTTTTTGGTCGATGATTGCTTTAACGATTGCGTACATGGTACCGGAAACGGCTGGATCACTCATGATGATCTCACCTTTATACTTGCTGTCTGTTAAGTCAGACCATTTCTTTGGAACTGGCAAACCTTTTTCTTTCAAAACTTTCTTATTTACGACAAATCCACCGACTGTCAAACCTTTTGAAAGCCAGTAGCCATCCTTGTCGCGATATTTTGTGCTGATCTTGTCGATTGCACTTGATTGATATTTTTCTAGTTGGTTGTCTGTTTTAGCTTGTTCGAAGGCATCTAAGCCACCACCGAACCAAAGATCGGCCATTGGCTTGCTCTTGTCGGCTTTCATTCTTGCTAAAACCTCACCACTGGACATTGATAAGACTTTAACTTTTGCCCCTGTTTGTTTGCTGAACTTGTCGAACAGTGGTTGATATGCATCAGAAGTGGCTACTACGTTCATGGTTTGGCCTTTGTACTTCTGAGTTGTTTTTGTGGTAGATGACTTGTCAGATGAGTCCTTTGATGTGCTGCTTGAACATGCTGTAACTAGCACTAAGCCTAAAAGGAAAACAACTAATAGTCCCAATCTTTTGATTGTTTTCATTCCCAATTTCTCCCCCTTTGTGATAAACACTATTAAAGTGTAGCGGAAAAAATTAAAAACTACAATGAGATGTTAATTTTTTCACATTAAAATTTTTTTGAAGTAATGGTTCACTGCCGGTTGAGGACGGAAATCGATTGCCTTTCGTCTGGAACGCTGAGGAGACACTTTGAGCTTTTTTCACGGCCCGAAAAAATCTCAAAGCTGCCTCTTATTGTAAGCCGGCGTCATCGCCGGCCAACAATAATGTCTCGGCTGAGCCGGGCATCGATTTCCGCCCTCCACCTAGGGTGGTTTAGTTCAATATCTCTAAGTATCTTGCGAATGGGGTATGCGGTCTGTTCTTTGTCTTGACTGTCGGTTGGTAACATTCAAACAAAAAGGAATGCTTCCATTTCTGGCTGCATTCCTCTATTTCCGTTCGTCTATATTTTTCCGTGATTGCGCTCACGCTCATCACTCACATCATAGTACTTTCCTCCGCGATTACGCTCTCGCTTATCGCTATTCTTGTACCTTTCATCTCTATTCGTCTACTTCTGTTTCATCTTCTGAATCTGCTACTGCTTGTCTGGCTTGGTTGGCTGTTGCTCCGTTTAGCCTTCTATCTCTAATGAAGTAAATTGCTGTCATTACGATTAGGAAGACTACTCCGACCATTAATGAAACTGTTGTTTCTGGGTTTAAGAACATGAAGACTAGGATGACTAATAGTGCTGCGATTGATAGGTAATTGCTGATTGGATACCATGGCATCTTGAATGGGTGATCTGCCATCTTGTTTTGGTTCATTTTTCTAAAGCGTAGTTGGCTGATCAAGATTACAAACCATGGAACCATTCCTGGTAGGACACTGGAACTGTACACGATGACGAAGATGTTGCTGGATGTGTGCAATAGTGCTGGCAGGGAATAGTTTAAGATCAAACCGATCAAGATTCCGGCTGAGATTGTTATTACTGGTACGTATGGTACTTGGTGCTTCGATACTTTTGTGAATACTTTTGGCAAGTGGTGCTCGATTCCTAGTGTGTATAGCATTCTGCTGGAACTGAAGATTCCTGAGTTACAGCCTGACATTGCTGCTGTCAACATGACGAAGTTGATGATCATGGCTGCGGTCGTGATTCCGACTTTGGCAAATGTTTCTACGAATGGGGAACCGATGGTGCCTAATTTGTCCCATGGGTAGATCGAAACAATCACGAAGATTGCTCCAATGTAAAAAATTAGGATTCTACCAACGATGGAACGGATGGCTTTAACGATATTTTGTTGTGGGTTTTCAGCCTCTCCGGCCGTGATACCGATGACTTCGATTCCTTGATATGAGGCGACAACGATTGACAGTGCGAAGATAAATCCTTTAATGCCACCTGTGAAAAAGCCGCCGTTGACCCAGAGATTACTGATCCCGACTGGGTGGCCGTGATTTCCGACACCGAAGACGATGACTAATAATCCTAAAACAATCATCAAGATGATCGTAACAACTTTGATCAAGGCAAACCAGAATTCCAATTCGCCGTAAGCTTTAACTGATGTTAAATTAGCGATACAGAGTGTGACTACTACCACGATTCCGGCGATCCATTGTGGCAAGTTGGGCCACCAAAAAGCCAAATACGTTCCGACGGCGATAACTTCTGAAATACCAACTACTAAGTATTGAAAGACATTACTCCAGGCAGTCAAATAACCGACCACAGGGTGGATGTATTCTGTGGCGTATTTTGCAAATGATCCAGTTGAAGGATCGACGTAGAGCATTTCTCCTAAAGCTCTCATAACCATGTAAAGAATCAGTCCGGCTAGTCCGTATGCTAGTAGAACAGATGGGCCTGTCCATTTGATGGTAGAAGCAGAACCCATAAATAGACCGACACCGATGGTTCCCCCGAGTGCAATCATCTGCATCTGTCTAGACGTTAAACTTCTTTTGAGTGATTCCTGAGCCATAGTAATTCTCCCCTATGTGTTCACGAATCGTGAACACTTGTGTATTATTAGGACTCCATACTACACTACTTTTTATATTTAGCAAATTGATTTCAAAAAGTTATTAAGAAAAAGCATAAATAAATCAATTAAAAAAATAAATGTCGAGTAATAAAAGAAAAATGTAAAAATAGTGTTCACAATTCATGAACACAAGTATCTCTGTAATGACCAGGATATTTATATAAATTCTGAGATAAATTTCATAAAAATAATTGGAAGAAATATTTTGTCGTTACTTGGATTAAATGAAACAAATTAATATTACTAAAATTTAATTAAGGATTATACGTAATCTATATCACATGCTATATTTATTGTGTTCCAATTAAATTTGATTTGAGGGGATACAGGTTATGAAGAAATTCAAAAAAGTTAGTATTTTGGCCATTTCTGCACTAGCTGTTTTTTCATTGGCGGCTTGCGGAAATAATAGTAAACAATCACTTGATTCAAAAGACACTTCAGCAAAAGTTAACAAGAAGAGTGCGGCGAAAAAAGAACCAAGCAAAGATAAGAAGGATTCTTCTACAAAAAAAGCTGACAACGTTAAAACTGATCAATCTGCTAACGTTCAAACTGGCACTGCTCAAAGTACTGGCAGTCAAACACAGGTTAATGGAAAGACCAAAGCTGCTAATGTCACGAATACGCAAACAGGCAAAGCCCAACAAAATACAAAAATTCAAGCTCGTATCAATAGTGCTGATCAAGCAGCCGATTTAGTTTCCCACTCGATGGGTATTTCAACTAATAATGGTCAATACAAGGGTGTTGCCAAGCAAGATGGCTATCACGTTGTTCCATCTGATCCTTCATCCAATCAACCTGAAGAATATGTGATCAAGCCAAACGGTGATATGTACGATGTTAATGGCAAGTTTATGGAATCGTACAGCAAGCTTGCTGGAAGTACTTTTTATCATCCAAATGGTTGGAATGGTGCTTCAAAGCAGTAATTATAATCAAATATTAATAATTAAATGAATGTTTGATGACTAAAAAGCTAGGAATCTAACTTATACCATGATATATTTAAGCTTACGAATTTTAATTTAGGAGCTTAGATATGAAAAAATCTAAACAACTGGGAATCATTGCTATCGCAGCGTTAGCAATCGTTTCTTTAACTGCCTGTGGCGGTCACAAAAAGGAGAGTGCAACAGAATCTAAACCAAGATCTGAAAAGACTACTCCTAAAAAAGATAGCAAGAAAAAATCCGGCCCAAAGAAGTCGGATGAATTAGTTAAGGATCCTTCTGAATCTGTTAAGAAGCATACGCCGATCAAGGCTGAGCCAGAAAAGAATACAGATCAAAAGATCATTCAAACCAAGCCTGAACAGCCTAAGTCGGAAGTGAATCACGCCAATCGTGTGGTCAACACTGCCGAAGATGCAATTTCTCTTTATGCGCACTTCTTAGCAATTGGCGATGGTCAAGGATCATTCACGGCTGCACCAGTGGATGGCGGATTTGTTTTAACGCCAACTGAATCAGCTTACGGTCACGCTCAAACTATCATCAAGTATAATGGTGATGCATACAACACCAACGGCCAACTGATTGAAAAATTTGCGACGATGGCCGCACCAAATAATCCCAACACACCTGAATCAGGTTGGCACGGATACTAATTTGCCCAATCAAAAAGACTTAATTCCCACGAATTAAGTCTTTTTTTGAATTCTAGATAGTGTCTAAAGGTTCTTCTTTAGTAGGTTTTGGATAAATCTTGTCGATCAATTCCAGTTCATCTGGAGTGAAATCAATGTCGATTGCCTTCAAGTTTGAAACAAAGTGGTCAGTTGAACTAGTTTTTGGAATCGTCAAAACATCGTTATTTCTGACGCACCAAGCTAGTAACAATTCAAAAATTGAGATGTGTTTTTGAGCAGCCACATCGCCGAGCTCATTCTTCAATTTCAGAAATTCATTGTTGTCGGATCCAAAGGGAGAATATCCCACAAAATCAATGCCGTGTTCTTTTTGGTAAGGGAGTACTGAGTATTCCACGCCTCGACTAGTTAAGTTGTACAAGTCTTCGTTGACTTGGCAGTTTTCACCGTCAGGAACGGCTGCCAATTCCTTCAAATCGTCAGTATTGAAGTTAGAAACGCCCCAGCTCTTGATCAAGCCAGCTTTTTTAACCGCTTCAAGACCCTGAACGGTTTCTGCTAAAGGAGTATTGCCACGCCAGTGCAATAAATAAACGTCAAGATAATCAGTCTGCAAACGCTTGAGACTTTTTTCCAGACTATCTTTGATCAGTTCTGGAGTTGCGTGGTATGGATAAAATTTTGAAATAATTTGGAAACTGTCGCGGTCGAAGCCCTTGATGGCAGTTCCAACAGCCTTTTCGGCTTTTCCTTCACCATACATTTCGGCAGTATCGATCACGTTGACGCCGTGATGCAAGCCGTATTTTAAAATAGCGATTTCCTTTTGAGTTTCAAGTAGGTCGCCCTCGCCAAGACGCCAAGTGCCCATGCCGATGATCGAACTTTTTCGATGATTGAATGTGATTTCTTTCAAAATTGAACCTCCAGTTCTTCTGTTGCTTATAGAATAAAAGTATCATTTAATTTATCAATTTCCAAATTTTTAGCCATGCAATTGGATTAGAATAAAGTTAACAGAGGTGGAGTTATGAAAATTGTTTTGGCACCAGATTCATTTAAAAATTCATTAACTGCTAAAGAGGCTGCATTAGCCATGCAACGTGGGTTGGAAAAGGTAATTCCCGATGCGAATTATTTACAAATACCGATGGCAGACGGAGGAGAAGGAACCGTCCAATCGTTAGTCGATGCTAAAGACGGCGAGTTGTTGTCTGAAAAAGTTATCGACCCATTAGGAAATTTGGTCACGGCACATTATGGAATGATCGATCACGGTTCGGTCGCAGTCATTGAAATGGCCGAAGCCAGCGGAATTCAATACATCAATAAAAATACGCAAAATCCTTATATCGCAACAACTTATGGTACCGGTCAATTGATCAACGCAGCGGTCAATAAAGGGGCCAAAACCATCATCATCGGACTAGGCGGTTCAGCTACAAACGATGGTGGAGCCGGTATGGCTCAGGCACTTGGAGCAAATCTCCTCGACAAACATGGCAAAGAACTAAGTTTTGGTGGAGCTGAATTGATCAACCTAGCTAAGATCGATACCTCAGATATGGATGCAAGTTTATCAGAAGTTAAAATCATTATTGCGTCAGATGTAACGAATCCACTAGTCGGAAAAGATGGGGCATCACACGTCTTTGGCCCGCAAAAAGGCGCTACGCCAAGAATGGTCAAAGTCCTGGATAAGGCGTTAGAAAACTATGCCAACATTATCAAACGTGATCTCAATCGCGACGTTAAATTGACGCCAGGTGCAGGTGCAGGTGCTGCGGGCGGTTTAGGAGCGGGATTATTAGCCTTTACCAATGCCAAATTGCAATCAGGCGTCGATATCGTCTTGGAATATACCAAGTTTAAAGAACAAGTCAAAGATGCCGACTACGTTTTTACTGGCGAGGGTAAGATCGATTTTCAAACTAAGTTTGGGAAGACTCCAATTGGCGTAGCTAAAGCCGTCAAAGAGGTCAACCCAGAGGCCAAAGTCATTGCGATTGCTGGAACTGTGGGCGAGCGAACAGAAGAGCTGTACCCACTAGGAATCGACGCTATTTTCAGTTGCGTGCCAGGAGTTGAAGATCTCGAAACAGCTATCAAAGAAAGTGACCAGAATATACAAAAAATTATTGCTAATATTGGTCGTTTGATAAAATGATACAAGCTAAAATAGTATTCGAGATGAAAATCTCACTGATAGATTATGAAGATTTATTAGGTCTTTAGTATTGAAATAGTTGTTCGATATCTAAGGAGATTTTGGTGATGAAAAAGAATTTAGTATACGTAGGTTTGGTTAGTGCTTTATTTTTAACAGGAATTTCTTCAACAACAGGAATGGCTCAAGCAGCATCCTGTTCAAGCAATGTACAAGCAGCAGAAGTTAAATCATCAGCTGAATTTTATCAAAAGCTAGACAAAGCTGAACAATCAAAAGTTCATGTAACTTATACAACAACTAAGGTTGGCTCAAAATACGATGTTAATGCTAAGATCGAAAACAAGAGCGATAAAGCTGTTAAATTTAATTTAGGCGACATTTGCATCTACAATAAAGACGGTTCAAAGATCAAATCTGCAAAGACTGATTGTGTGGAAGTCAAGGAACATGGTACATGCACTGTTAAGAAATTGTTCAAGGATGTATCATCAACTACATTAAAGAGCAAGAATGACTGCATTATCTACATGAACCCTGAACACAAGTTAGGTACTTACGATTTCAAACTTTAGGCATATAACCCATACAAATTCATTCACCCCAGCGAATTTGCTGACAATCTCAGGAAATTGAATGCTAGGCGATACAATACACGTTCACTCGAACGTGTATTTTTTTGAGCTGTTTTTGACTACTAATTTTTTCAAGGAACTACAATAGGGTTGATTATAGTAACTATAGATTATAGATATATAGGATGTCTTGAAGATTGTCAGTGAATCTCGGGAGATCAAAATTATGAAAAAAGGCGTAATTATTGTCGGATTGATCAGTGCACTAGTTTTAAGTGGTTGCAGCAATACTAATCACGGCACCAAGAATACCAACACAGTTAAAACTACCGCTACTAAGAATGCAGTAGTTCAATATTATCAAAATCTTGAAAAAGCCGAAAAGAAACAAGTCAAATTTGTTTTTGACGCCAACAAAGTATCCCAGGACTATGATATTTCAGTCAAAATCAAGAATGAATCCAAGAAACAAGTAAAGTTCAAGCTTTCTGAATTCAAGATCTATAACGTCCACGAAAAAGATATCAAATCAGCACGTGATGACGTTTTGGTAATCAAACCACACGAGACATGTACCATTAAAAAGTTGTTCGTCGACCTCAAGAAGTCAACTTTGAATAACTCGACGAATTATTTCATTTACTACAATGAGAAGAATAAATTAGCTAGATTTGCTTTTGACATTGCAAGTGGCATCGACACTAAACAAGCTAATGAATTGCAATCAAGCAATGAAAATAAACCAACTACGAATGAAGAAGCTCCAAAGGCAGTTCAAAATGGACAAACCGGCAACAGCAACACTTCAACCAGCAATTCTGGAACTAGCTCTAACGCCAGCGGTTCAGCCAGCAGTTCAACCAGCCCAACTGCACCAGCAAAAATTTTGACCAGTGCACAAATGGCTAGAGATCTCTACTTACATTCAATGAATCTATCACCAGCAAGAGGTGCCGACGTAGCAGTCGAGTCCACCGGCTACGGCTACAAGATCACCGATAACGGTTTGGACGACGGACCAGTGACCTACTACAATTATGCAGGAGATGAACTAGATTCAAGCGGCAACGTAATCGCAACATTCGCCCATCTAGCCGGACCAACCGCCGGAGAGCCAGAAGGCTTCGTACAAAACGGAACCAATTATAACCAATACTAATTGTTAAAAAACTACAGAGAAATCAGATATGACTGACTTCTCTTTTTTTGTCCTCTGATATCCAACAAGTGGCACGCAATTCGATGATTAATTTCATAATTGATATTGACAATGGATTTATAAGCTTGTATATTAATCAAGTAATAAATAGACCGTTCAGTCTAATAACTGAAAGGAGAAATAAATATCAAACCAAGACAGGAACATATTCTAGATGTAGCGACCGAATTATTTCATCGATTGGGTTATTTTCAAACCGGAATCGCGGAAATTAATCGACGAGCTGGAGTTTCTAAGGGCGTTTTTTATCATTATTTCCCAGACGGTAAATTACAGCTAGTTCGGAGTGTTTTGCAAAGAGACTACGATAATGCAAATAATATGATGAATGAATTTTTTAAGGATAATGATGTTGAAACAGCTACAAAATTGTTTATTGATAATTTAAAAAATAAAGTCAATACACCTGATTATTCCACTGTTCGGATGAGTGTTCTTTTTTCAGAAATGATGGAAGCAAAAGATGTGGACCCTGAGATAGTATCTTTAGCTAAAAAGACTTATTCAATGTTAGAAGATCATATTGAGGAGAAACTGACTGCCGCCGGATTTGATAAAAACACGGCATATCGCAAGGCGAAATTAATTAATGCAATGATCGAAGGCAGTGTCACAATAGGAATCATTAAAGAGTCAACGGAGTATCTAGAAATTGTCAGCGACAGTTTAAAAGATATTTTGGACGGAAGCAAATAGGCTTCCTTTTTTTAAACCACAAAATAGACCGTTCGGTCTATAAGCAAAGAAAGGATAATTAAATGAATAAAAAAACAAGAATGATTGTAACGATAATAACTTTAGTAATGGCGTTTACCGCTACATTGAATCAAACATTGATGGTAACAGCGTTACCTGTATTGATGAACAATTTGCACGTTGGGTTGAACACAATACAATGGTTAACAACAGGTTACGTATTAGTTTTAGGAATTATTACTCCGTTATCGGCAAATTTGTATCAAAAGTTTTCTAATCGAAAAGTTTTTCTATCTGTAGTTTTGGTTTTCTTGATAGGATCGATTCTTGGAGCAATTGCTAATTCTTTTGTGTCAATCTTGATAGCACGTTTGTTACAAGCAGCTGCTGGAGGAATTTTGATGTCTTTTATGCAGATCATATTATTAGAGATTTACCCTAGTCAAGCAAGAGGCAAGGTAATGGGACTTGTTAGTCTAGTAGTTTCTTTAGCACCAGCAATCGGACCTACTCTAGGTGGATTAATTGTTAGTGCCTTGAACTGGCGCTATTTATTTATTTTGACAATCCCTATTACAATAGTTGTAGGAATTTTAACAATAGTTTATTTACCCAATGTTACAGAACCGAAGGATATCAAGATTGATCTTTATTCTGTTATCACCTCAAGTGTAGGCCTAGGTGCCTTGATGTACGGTATCTCTATCATCTCTACAGAATTTATTACAGGGATGATATTCATGGTCGTGGGTCTATTGGTTACAGCGATTTTTGTGAGAAGACAGTTTAAATTGTCAGTACCAATGTTAAATCTAAAACTATTGTCACAAAAAACATTTCTAATGATGACAATTTCGGCCTTATTAATTTTTGGAGTGTTAATGGGTACAGAAACATTAATGCCATTATTGATTGAAAATACATTTCATCAAACAGCATTGATAGCTGGTCTAGTAATGTTGCCAGGAGCTTTTGCACTAGGAATTTTATCCCCAATTATCGGTAATTATTATGATAAACACGGCATGAAAATACCTTTTATAATAGGTGTAATCATAACAGTAGTTTCGTCGATTCCATTTATGTTTTTCAACCAAAAAACCGCTTTGTGGCTATTAGTTGTTGCATACATGATACGTTTAATAGGAGTTTCATTTTTAATGTCGACAACAATCACAGAATCATTGAAAGAATTAGAAGGAGACAATATCAGCTTTGGAACGGCGTTGAACAATGCTTTACGACAAATTGGCGGTTCGCTGTTCAATACGATCATGATTGCAATATCAAGCTTAACAGTTGTTTTCGTATCAGGATTCCATTTGGCAATGGCGTTTACCCTAGTTATTACACTGATCATTGGAGTCATCGGTTGGCTTTATCTAAGAAAAAGTTAAACAAGCAGTCACATATTAAAAAAGCTCGACTAAACCAATAGTCGAGTTTTTGCGTAATTTGAATATAGTAACAGGTTAAGACAGCGGTGGACTCTCATGAAATTGAGATGATGCCTATGAGTAAGTTGGTGAATTCGTGTAGTCTCCGAGGAGGCAGGATGTCTGTGTATTAAGCATTAATGCTAATGATAGCTTTTGCAATATTAGTAGTATTGATACTTAAATCTGATCGAAAAAAATAATCGTCTGAAACTTTGGCTGTTTGGACGACGATAAATTCAGAGTTCACGCCACCGCCTTGGCGGGTTATCAGGAGGACATCAAAAGATGTCCTCCCTTTTTGGTTCAACCAAAGTATAACACCGTTATGCCAACAGTAGTTATTAGCATTTCTTATACAAAAGAGCAAAGACATTAGCCAAACTTTCTAAGCAAAAGAGAACCACCAAAATCAAATGATACCGAAATACTCCGGATGACCACATATCATAGGCGATGTTGGGCGAAGGCCCAACGAGCACCCGCAAATCGGAGTGAACCGACTAACCACAGTCTTATACAGCAGAAGAAACATATCATCTGGAAAAAGGAGGTCTTGAATTACAAACACATAAAAGCAATGTTGGGCGAAGGCCCAACGAGCAAGCATCCAAGCCAGAGTGAACCAATAGTATCTCATGAGGAACGAAGGAGATATGATGTTGGGCAAAGCCCAACGAACCCACTCCAACTAAAAGTGAGCCGACCAACCCCAATCCTTTGCAAGAAAAAGTCGCATACCTTCTTTCAAACAACAAAAGGGGATTTTGATTTAAACCAGATTAGACGGAGGACGGAAATCGATGCCCCGGCCCAATGGGGAAATAACTAATGGAACGTACGTCGCCTTTGGCGCGTGCGCTACTGCTGAAAATGTTGGCTACGCCAACGAACAACCAAGGATGCCGTCCGGAGTCGGCCCGCATACCACAAAAAAAAGAAGCCTCCGCAACAAGGAAGCCCCTAATAAAATCAAAGCAACATATCAACCAACTTCTTCAAATCCGACTTAGCCTGAATATTAGGAAGCATATCAATATCAAAAACAGCCTGATCCCTATACTCCTTAACCATAACCTGAGCCGCATCCACCCCATTATCAATAATATACTCAGCAGTCTCAATCAACTGCTCATCGCCAGCACGCCCAGCTTCAGCAATATTATTCATAAAATCAGGCCCAGCCTTAGCCACCGCAAAAATAGTCGGCAAAGTAAACTCGCCACTCTGCAGCATCTGCAAAGGACCAAACTGATCTTCAGTAGTATTGATACCAATCAAATCAAAAATCTCACTCTTGATTTGATAAGCCAGACCAATCGTCCGACCAATTTGCCCAGCCGAATCAACTAAGACATCATTAGCGTGAGTAGCTTGAGCACCAAAACGACAAGCAAACTCGAACATCACTGCCGAGCGAGCTTCGATCCGCTTGATGTATTCGCCAACGTCTTCAGCAGGTTTGACCATTTGTTCATCAGCCAATAATTGATTAGTAGTGATCTCTTGAACAGCATCGATCTTTCCTTGTAAGTCGTCATCGTCAGCTGAACATTTTCTAAATTCAACATCGATCAAATCAGAGAAGTATTCAACCATAAAATTAAGCTTGATCGAATCCGGACCAGCTTGGTGCTTACGCATCATTTCGTTTCGAATGTAAAACATTTGCATCGCAGCTGCAGCTGACTGCAAAGAGTTATCTCGTAAATCTTCTGAATCGGCGTCGCCAAATTCAGAAAACAAGTAGAAGAAAGCAGCATGTAAAAATCTAGCGGAGTGCAAGTATCCACCAGCTTCTTGAATGATATCGTCATTGTGCAATTCCAGTAAATGACGCATGTAATCTTCTAATCCAACTAGTTGAACATTTAATTTTTGAAATTGTTCAAAAGGTGATACAGCTGGCATATTAGTCCTCCCACGCACAACAAAGTGTGCTAATTAAACTTATCAACTTCAACTTCGAGGTTTTCAGCAATTGGCATGAAAACGTCATTGAAGAATTTTTGAGAATCGAATTTTTTACCTGATTCAATGATGTCGTTACATTTCTTCCAAGCATCAGTCCGCATCAAAGTTGCTAGGTTCTTTCTGATCGTGTTCAAATGTTTTTTGAGATTAGGATTGGTGCTGCCAAAGGCTTGAATGTAAAAATAAATAATTTCGTTAAATGTATTGTCGAGCACCCAGAAGAAAGTATTGCGCATTTCTGGCAAGTTCATCATTTGACCAAATGGCATATTTTTTAAAATTTGGTCTTTCACAAATGATGCTAACGAAACTAGGACAGCGTTAACTTGGCTAAGGTCGGCGATGTAGTTTGCATAGTGATCGAATTGATCTTCTTTGAGCTCAAAGCCAACTTTTTTCTGCAATTGTTCATGGTTCATAGCCTTTAATTGCTTCAAGTTAGTTTCTTTGACTTCTAAACTTTCGGCTACGAGTTTCTTTTCGATATCCCTTAAAATAGTTTGGTTCTCGTTGAGATATTTCATTACAACTGGCCAAAGCTTGTCGTTGAAGTTGTCGTTAAAGTGCTCAAACAAATCGTCAGTGTAAATGTCTAAGACAGTTTTTTCAGATTTGAAATCTTTTACGTGAGATTCAAATTGGACCACGATCGGAGTGCCTTCTTTTTCTTCGCCAGTGGCATAAGTCTTGCCAGATTCAGCACGCTTCTTGTTTTCCCATTCTTTTAACTCGTTGAGGTCCAATAATCCAAGTGGCATGATCGTGATCTCAGAATGAGATGCGAGAACTTGCAAAGCAAAAGGAGTATCAGGCTTTTGAGTCTCAATAAACGACTTCAAAGTTAGTCGTAATTTCTTTTGGTTGTCCAAATGGTCTTCGGGGTCTGCATAAAAGGCCGATGATTGAATTGGTGCATTTTCAAATCGGTCGTTGATTTGTTTTTTTAGATCATTGATGTCCATATGATTACTCCTTGTCTTTGTCGAATTGTGGCTTTAATTCGGCAAGGTGCTTTTGACCTGCTTCAGTCAATGTTGCATCTTTTAAAGTAGCTGTTGCTAGAGGATAGTTTTCGATTTCTTCTAGATTTAAATTTTCAAACCAGTCAGAACTTTGCACGTGTTCGATAGTTTGATAGAGCATCGATTTTTTACTAACTTGTCGATTTGATTTGAAGTATTTGCGATCGACATCTTTTAATAGTTGGTAGACTGATTCTTCCATAGGTACGTTATTAGCCATAGATCCATGCCTCCGAATATTAGTTAATTATATTTTATAGTTCTTATCAGTAATTTGAAATTGGGAGTTTTCCTAAGTTAATTTGAAAAAAATCTCTGCTAGAATAGATTTATTCACAAGAGGGGGAATTTATTTATGGCAAAGAAAATTTTGATCTCAGGTTTGAGATGCGAAAAATGTCCAGTTCACATTGCCCAAAGATTGAGCGACGTTGACGGCGTTGATAGAATTGAAAAAAATATGGATAACATGACAGCCACAGTGATTGGGAATGCTGACGTTGATGTTGTTCGTGAACTACTTAGCGATAAACCATTTAAGGTTGAGGAACTCGATTAATGGATAGTCAAAGAACTAAAAAAGCTCAACGTTTAGGTGTTGAGCTTAATTTAATTTCGCTGCTATTTAGTAGTATCAGTCCGGTTTTGAACAAGTTCTCATTGGTCAGTTTGAATCCAATTTTAGGAGCTTTGTTCACTAGTGTCTTTGCAGCAATATTTAACTTGATCCTGATTTATATTATGTATCGCGATTTTTCAGTTATCAAAGACAAATGGGTGATCTTTTTAGGTCTTACCAACGCTGTGGGAGTTATCTTACAGTATGTCGCCTTGTCTCTTTTGAGCCCAGTCACAGTTACTTTGATTGCTAGGATTTATTTAGTTTATGTGTTTGTTCTTTCATATATCTTCCTAAAAGAACGACTCACTAAATGGGATTATCTGGCAGTAGTTTTATGTATTGCTGGATCGATCTTTGTTTCTTCAGGTCGAGTTAAGATCGACAGTTTCTGGGGCATCTTCTGCGCCTTTATCTACCCACTAATGTATGCCGCTAATAATATTATTGCGAAATACTTAGTCAAGGACAACAACCCTGGAAACGTCTTATTTTATAATCATTTAGTTTCAGCGGTCTTGTTGTTGGTCACAGGAGTATTTATTCCCGGAACATTTGCTGGTATTCAAGCTAGAGCAGTTACATTCAACTTCTTTGGTGCCTTTTTCAATGGTTTCTTATCGCTGCTATTGTTCTATACTAGTTTGAAATTTATCACTGCTGGAAAAGCTAATATTGTTCGAGCATTAGGACCAATCGTCGTAATTATTTATTCGTACTTCTTTTTCCCAATACCAATTACGGTCAACATCATTATCGGTGCCATCTTGCTGATTGTTTCAACGACTATCGTTACGTTGACTAAAAGTCGATCAGGTGATGCTGCATAGCAAAATGCAGAAGTTCACGCCGAGAGTTGAATCCTAATTTTTTCATGATACTAGTTTTATGTGCTTCAATTGTTTTACGGGTTACAAATAGTTTTTCAGCAATCTCTTGATTTGAAAAACCTAAACATATCAGAGGCAAGACCTCACGCTCACGTCTGGATAAATTGACAAACTTCAATTTATTCAGATTTTTTTCGTATGGATCAACTTCCACCTCTTGTTGCTGTTTAATACTCAAGTAATCGTTTTGCGTTAAAACAATATTTTTGTCGATGTATGATGTATGATTCATCTACATCAGCATGTTTTAAGGCATTCAAAAGTTCCTGTTCATCAGAACTTTTTAAAATATACGACAGAGCGCCATTTGCCAGAGCGGTGTTGATATATTCAGGTTCTTCATGCATGGACAGGACAATTTGTTTTACTTCAGGGTGATAGTCGTGAATCCTCTTGATAGTAACTAGGCCACTCTCCCCAGGGGGCATAGAAATATCTATGATCACGACGTCGATATCCTGATTCTCGATGATGGAATAAGCTTCATTGCCATCTTCGGCCTCAGCTGTGACACGAAAGTTATTAGTTGTATTAATCGTGTAAGTGAGACCTTTACGCAAAAGCTTAAAATCGTCAGCAATTAATACGTTTTTCATGTTTTAATCAGTCCTCGTTTTTAGTCGGCTCCGTAATGTTTTCATAAGGAAATTCTGCGGTGATAGTAGTACCTTCGTCTTTTTTGGAATCGACTAGGAAATATCCGTTTAGGGATTTTACACGTTCATTCATGTTGATCATTCCTAGCGATGATCCATTGTAAGAATCTTTGGTGTACATATTAAAGCCAATACCGTCATCAATGACCTCTAGCGAGATCTTATTTTTATGGGCAACGAGCATGATGACGATAGTTTCTGCTTCTGAATGCTTGATGGCATTCGTCACTGCTTCTTGAACGATCCGATACAAAGTGGTCTGAATATCATCTGACAGAAATGATAAGTCGCCGCTACGATCGATAAAATCTAGCTCAATATCGGTACTAGGTTGCATCCGTTTTACTAAAGCATGGATGGCTGCTGTCAAACCGAAGTTATCCAAAACTGCCGGACGAACATCGACGGCTAGTCCTTTGATATCGCTCAGAGTCCCTCTTAATTGTTCTTGAACTTGCGAGATCATCTTATCTTGCTGAGTGTCGCCAGTCTTCATCCGATTTAGCGTCATGATCGAAGAATAAACTGATTGAGCGACGCTATCGTGTAAGTCTTCTGAGATCCGCTTTCGTTCGTTTTCTTGCGTCCGGTTGATCTTTCTGACGATATCATGGTTGTCTTCCATATTCTTTAAACGATCTTTAGCGGCATTATTTCTGATCACGATCGAGTAGACGTCTTCTTCGTCATCGATCAAGTAATAATCGAGTGAAAAAGTTAATTTCTGCAATTGGGCTGTATCCATTATGTCGATGGGAATGGAGTTGTGATGCATGGTTTCCTTCACGACACAATTGAAACAGTTGTTAGTTTTTGATTGGTTTTCTGCCATATCGGTCTGGACTAGTTGAATCAAGTAATTAACGTCTAAATTTAATCCATGGATCAATTCTTGGGCGGCATTATTTACTATGACAACTTTGTCACCTTTGACGATCAAAGTAGCGTCTGGTGAGTCCAAAAAATTTTTTTGAATCCAAAGGCTATCGCTATTTTTCATGGTTTATCATCTCTAATATTGAATTTCTTCTTTTGAAAAAGCTGGATCTAAAAATTCAGCATAATGTTCGTAATCTTTTTTGATCAGCATGATGCGACGTTCTAATTTATCGATGGCTTCGTCTTGTTCTAGAGTCCGCAGATCATCGCGTTGTTCCTGCATGTCGTTCTCCAATAGAGTACGTTGGATCGACAAGTCGTTCATACAAATACGGATCAATTTTTGAAAGTCGCCATCAGTCATGTCAGATTTATTTTTCATTGTAGATCCTCCTGATAGTTGATATTTTTAAGATTAAAATTTGCAATATATACAGTGTCGCAATGGGCTGTTTCCAGAACGTCACGCCAACGGAAACGTCGGTTTCTTAGCTGTCTTCGAAAATCATTTTCACTGATTTGGATGTGACAGATCGTATAGTGAGGTTGATCCCCACACTGTATGTAAGCGCTTTTGTCGCTAATTAATTTTAGCACAGTCGGATTGATATTTTTATAATCCGTGGCTAGGACCATTAAGTCGGCCTGACTTTTGCCAGTCATTTGAAAGTATGACCAAAGAGCCGAGATTGGTCCACGGTCAACTAAGGGCTCTTGGTCTTGAATGACTGCGAGTCGATTGACATCGTAAAAAAGCTGACGTATCTCGTGATTGTTGTTCTTGTTGGTCGAAACAAAGCATCGATCAACGAATGGTAAAAGCTGTTCGGCCGTGTATTCAACGTTAGTCAAAACACGGGTGTTGAAGTGAGCCAAAGCCTTGTCGCTTTGGTATCTGGTAGATTTCCCACCTGCTAAAATTAAGCCGTCTGTCATATTTATTCCCTCAAAAACTTGGTAATGAATTCTTTTCTAACATCTAAGTCCATCACCGATAAAAGATCTTCAGTAGTAGTTTGTTGAATCGAGACGAAACGTTTGATCTGGCTGATTTCCCCAAATACAGCCGGCGTTTCGTCTTTTTTGAGTAGTGCGATCTTAGGGTAGTCAAGTTCTTTTAGCCCCTCGATGATCAAAAAATCAGCTTTAGTAGTATTTTGCATCTGCCTGATCTGGGCTAAGGCTGATTGTTGAATGTTTCGTTGATAGTGAATCGTTTGCGTGTCATTGATCAACAGCACGTCGTTTGAATGTTCATAAAATTTGCCAGTATCAGTATTTCTCGGAATATCGACAGGTCCATGCGTATGTTTTATTACCGCCATTTCGTAGCCAAGTTGTTGACCAATTTTTAAAAAATCATTGATCAGAGTGGTCTTGCCGCTCTTCTTGTGCCCGATTATTTGAAAGGTAGCAACCATGTTCTCAAGACGCTTCCTTTAGGAGTGATCGAGTCGCCACGAGGGATCTCGAACAAACAAGTAGCACGTTGCAAATTATTCAAGTTATCGGATTGGTCGCCACCAACACGTCCGATTTCGATGTGATCTTGGTCGATTCGATACTGGCCTCGTAAGATTCGGTCATACATATTAGTTTTAGTATATTCTTCGTTTAATGTACCTAAGCATTGCCTGCAGCGTGATTGTTGCTTTTCAAGCAAACGCAAAGCATATTCGACGTAGAGATAAAATCCGGTAAAACAAGCTCCAGGATTTCCGGAAAGTCCAAAGTAGATGATTCCTTTGTCGATAAAGGAAGTCGTAACAGAACCGGGACGCATCTCCAACTTGTTGAAGAGCATTTTGTCAGCTGATTTAGCTAAGTCAGCAATGATATCGAAGTCGCCGACTGAAACGCCGCCGTCAGTCAAAATAACATCGCACTTGCCTTGTAGATCAGAAATCGCATTTTTCAACAACTCAGGGTCGTCTTTGATCTGTGTATATCCGACCACTTCAGCGCCATTTTCTTGGCAAAGTGCTTTGATCAAAGGACCATTGCTGTTAAAAATTTTACCGTTGACGATTTCGTCTCCTGGCTGAAGCAACTCTGAACCAGTGGTGATGATTCCGACTCTAGGCTTTTTATAAACGGTAATAGTTTGAATGTCGAAGGCACTCAGCAAGCTAATGCCGCCGGGATTGATCTCGGTGTTTTTAGCTAACAGAGTATCGCCTTGTTTAAAGAAAGTACCGATCTGAGTAATGTTGTCACGCTTTTGACGTTCAGAAATTTCCAAAGTGTCATCGTCGAGCATCTTTGTAGTTTCTAACATTACGACCACATCGGCACCGTCTGGCACATAACCTCCGGTCATGATACGGACAGCTTCGCCAGAAACTAAGGGACGGTCGAAATTTGCTCCAGCTGGGATGTCGCCGACAACTTTAAGTTGAACTGGAAATTTGTCGAGGTCTTTTTCAAGACAGGCAAAGCCATCGTAACCTGAACGACGAAATGTTGGCAGGTCGTGATTAGCTTTGACGTCTTCAGCAATCACACGATGATTGGCATCGCTGGTCTTGATCTCTTCAGTTCTTAAAGTGAGCGGTTGAATATTTTCTTCGATGAGTTTTCGAGCTGCATCGATGGAAATCGCATTTCGGTTATCAACTGGTGTGTACATTATTTCGTTATCTCCTTAATCAAGTGTGTTAAATCGGGTAGGATCACTTGCTCTAAAGCGGTCTTACAGGCGTTAGTTGAACCAGGCAATAAGTAACACAACTGATCATTGCTAGTTATGCCAGCGGTTGCACCAGAAGCTAAAGCCTTAGTGCCAATTTCGTCAAAACTGATCCGGCGGAAGTATTCGCCAAAGCCAGGAATGACTTTCACAAATTGTGGTTCCAACGTTTCAATGGTGACATCGCGTACAGCAATTCCGGTTCCGCCGTTTACTAAAATTAATTTGCTGCTGGTATTTACCATTTTATTGTACGCCTGAATTATTTCTTTTGAGTCATCTTTAACAATATATTTTTGAAGAAAATTATGACCCTCGGAGCTTAATTTATCCTGAAGATATTGGCCGGATTTGTCAGTCTCTTCTGTCCGAGTATCGCTGACGGTAATTATTCCAAAATCGATCATTATGAATTTAAACCTCCATGAAGTGGGCATTTGGCACGGCGATGAACGTGAACTTTGCGGAAATCAAAATTCCAGTTGTCGATCACCATTAAATTCTCGGGATTAACTGTTTCGGGACGTGTCAAGAATTTCAAAGCCATTGATGCTTCAAGACTTCCGGTGATAGCGACGATCATTGGGTTATTGCCGATGTTGGCAGATAGACCGAGTTTTGCAATGTCTTGTTTAGGATACAAGCATTCTAGGCAGGCGTTTTCTTGCGACTGCATGAACATGACCTGTCCTTGATTAGCTCCACAGGTGGCAAAAATGTGAGGGATGTTTCGCTTGAAGCATTCTTCGTTGATTTGATATTTAGTTGGGAAATTGTCAACGCAGTCGATCACTAAGTCGTAATTGACCTCGTCTAGTAAAGCGCCAGAAAATTTCTGACTTTTTTCAATGATCTTAACGGTACTGTTGGCTGCCCGTAAATGACGACCAATGGCGATCAATTTTTCTAGACCATTTTCGACATCGGCTTCGGTATAAAGGTTTTGTCGATGCAGGTTGGTAAATTCGACCTTGTCGTAATCCACCAAGGTGATCGTGCCGATTCCGGCTTTAACTAGTTCAGAAGCAACAAAGCTTCCGATCCCACCAACGCCAATGACCAACACGCTAGCTTTTTCAAAACGTGCTTGTCCTTTGGTTCCAATTTGTTCCACTTTTAACTGTCGATCGTATCTACTAGTAACCATTTTCATTCCCTCCAAATATACGTTTACACAAAAGGTTAGGGAAATTCCCAATCGAAGTCAATTAGGATACGTGCTAAATTTAATATATACAAAAGTATTGATAAATTAGGATATTGGTAGGGGAATTGCTTATGCTAAAATCAAAATTTTTTAAAAAAGTTGAAAAGTTTAATGGTAATTTCACCCAACTAGAAGAAAATTCTCGTCGCTGGGAGAAATTATATAAACAACGTTGGGCACACGATAAGGTGGTCCGGACTACTCACGGTGTTAACTGTACCGGTTCATGTAGTTGGAACGTTTACGTTAAACAAGGTGTCGTAACTTGGGAGCATCAGTCGACTGACTACCCATCTTGTGGACCAAATATGCCAGAATATGAGCCACGTGGCTGTCCTCGTGGGGCTTCTTTTTCGTGGTATGAATACAGCCCATTAAGAATTAAATATCCATATATTCGTGAACGTTTATGGAGAATGTGGGACGAAGCTAAGAAGAACGCCGAAAATCCAATTGATGCTTGGGAAAGTATCGTTACTGATCCTGAAAAGACTAAAGAATACAAATCAGTTCGTGGTCATGGTGGTTTGATCAGAGTTAAGTGGTCAGATGCGACTGAATTGATCTCAGCTATGTTGATCTATACGATCAAAAAATATGGACCTGATCGAATTGCTGGATTCTCACCAATCCCAGCTATGTCAATGCTTAGTTACGCATCAGGTGCCAGATTCATCTCAATGATCGGTGGAGAAATGCTTAGTTTCTATGATTGGTATGCCGATCTTCCACCAGCATCTCCACAAGTTTGGGGGGAACAGACTGATGTTCCTGAATCAGCTGATTGGTATAACTCGCAATACTTAATGATGTGGGGTTCAAATGTTCCATTGACTAGAACACCGGATGCCCATTTCATGGTTGAAGCACGTTATAAAGGAACAAAGGTAGTTTCAATTTCTCCAGACTACGCTGAAAACGTTAAGTTTGCTGATAACTGGCTCGCTCCACATCCTGGATCTGACGCTGCTTTAGCACAAGGATTCACGCATGTTATCTTGAATGAATTTTATAATAAACAACAAATTCCTTATTTTATTGATTACTCGAAGAGATTCACTGATTTACCATTCGTTATCATGCTTGATCAAAGTGAAACTAATCCTGAACACGTGGTTTCTGGTCGTTTTGTCAGAATTTCTGATATCTCAGATGCCGAAACTGAAAATGCCGAATGGAAACCAGTTTTGCTTGATTCAACTAATGATCGACTAACTGTTCCAAACGGTACCTTAGGTCAAAGATGGGAAAGCGGCAAAAAGTGGAACCTTGATATGACTGCTGATGATGGTCATGAGATCGATCCACAATTGTCATTCATTGACGGCGGCAAGACCGAAACCATCGATATGCCTAGTTTTGATGCTTCTGGTAATTCGATTTATCAAAGAACGATCCCATATCGTGAGATCACCTTAAAAGATGGTAGCAAGCAAAAAATCGCGACCGTTTATGATTTATTGATGGCTCAATATGGTATTGCTAGAGTTGAAGCTGATCCATATGCTGCTAAAGACTACAACGATACCGACAGCTTGTTCACACCAGCTTGGGCTGAAAAAATCACCGGCGTCAGACAAGATATGATCGTCCAGATCGCCAACGAATTTGCTAAAAATGCTGCTGAAACAAAAGGTAAATCAATGATCATTATTGGTGCCGGTGTTAACCACTGGTTCAATTCAGATATGACTTATCGTTCAGCAATCAACATGTTGCTACTGTGTGGTTGTGTCGGCGTGCAAGGTGGTGGATGGGCTCACTACGTTGGACAAGAAAAATTACGTCCGGCTGAAGGTTGGGCTAACATAGCTTTTGCTAACGACTGGAACAAGGGCGGCGCTCGTCAACAACAAGGTACTTCATTCTTCTACTTTGCCAGTGACCAATGGAAGTACGATGAACTTGATAACGCCGCTCAAAAGTCACCAACTAAACATATTGAACATGGCTACAAGCATCCAGCTGACTATAACCAAATGGCAATCAGATTAGGATGGATGCCATCGTATCCACAATTCAACCGCAACAGTTTGGATTTCGTGGACCAATATAACACACGTAATATAGAAGAAATTTCTAAAAAAGTTGTTAAAGAGTTGATGGACGGAAGTTTGAAATTTGCTGCTGAAGCTCCGGACGAAGATAAGAACCAACCTAAAGGGATGTTCATTTGGAGATCTAACTTATTTGCATCATCTGGTAAGGGACAAGAATACTTCATGCGTCATATGCTAGGGGCTGAAAATGGCTTGTTAGCTAAGACTAACGGCAACTTCAAACCTCAAGACATGGAATGGGATGATCATTCGATCGACGGTAAATTAGACCTTGTGACAACCTTTGATTTCAGAATGGTCACAACGCCACTTTACTCAGATATCGTTTTACCAGCTGCAACTTGGTATGAAAAAGAAGACCTTTCAAGTACTGATATGCATCCATTTATCCATCCATTCAACAAAGCTGTCGATCCACTTTGGGAATCAAAGAGCGACTGGCAAGCCTTCAAAGGTATCGCCAAAGAATTCTCAGCTATGGCTAAGAAATACTTCACTGGCGTTAAATACGATTTGAAGACTCAACCACTTGGACATGATTCTAAAGGTGAGATCTCGCAACCATTAGGTCAGATCAAAGATTGGAAGAAAGGCGAGATCGAAGCTATTCCAGGTAAGACCATGCCTAGTCTTTCATTAGTCGAACGTGACTACACAAAGATCTATGACAAGTTCATTTCCTTAGGACCTAACGCTCGTGGAAAAGTTGGAGCAAATGGCTACAGCTACGATGTTTCTGATGAATACGACGAATTAAAGGATATTCTGGGAACTTACAACGATGGTATCGAAAAAGGTTGTCCAAAACTTGACGAAGATAAGAATGTTGCCGAAGCAATCTTGCATCTCTCAAGTGCATCAAATGGACATGTTGCCGTTAAAGCTTGGAAGAGTGCCGAAGAGATCACTGGCGAGAAATTGTCTGATATTGCTGAAGGTCAAGAAGAGAAACAAATGACCTTCCAAAATATCACGATTCAACCACGCGAAGGTATTCCAACACCGATCTTTACTAGTGCCAAGCACAATGGCGACAGATATTCACCATTCTCAGTCAACATTGAACGTAACGTTCCATTTAGAACTATTACTGGTAGACAGTCATTCTACTTAGATCATGAGATCTTTGAAGAATACGGTGAAGAATTAGCAACTTACAAGCCAACCTTGCCACCATTCGTAATGGCACCAACCGATACCAAGGTTGAAAAAGCTGACAAAGAAGTTACTTTACGTTATCTAACTCCACATGGTAAGTGGAATATCCATACAACTTATCAAGATAATCTTTACATGTTGACACTATTTAGAGGTGGTCCAACAGTTTGGTTGAGTTTAGACGATGCCAAGAAGATCGATGTCGAAGATAACGATTGGGTCGAACTATACAACAAGAACGGTGTTGTAACTGCTAGAGCCGTTGTTTCGCAAAGAATGCCTGATGGCACGATGTACATGTACCACGCACAAGACATGGAAATTGAAGAACCACTTTCAACAATCACTGGTAATCGTGGTGGTTCGCATAATGCACCTACTCAAATTCACGTCAAACCAACCCAAATGGTCGGAGGCTACGGTCAATTGAGTTATGGCTTCAATTACTATGGACCAATTGGTAATCAAAGAGACTTATACGTAAATGTTAGAAAACTCAAGGAGGTTAAGTGGAATGAAGGTTAAAGCACAAATTTCCATGGTCTTAAACCTGGATAAGTGTATCGGATGTCATACTTGTTCCGTAACATGTAAGCAAACCTGGACTAACCGTCCTGGTGCGGAATACATGTGGTTTAACAACGTTGAAACTAGACCTGGTGTCGGCTATCCAAAGAAGTGGGAAGACGAAAGTCATTACAAGGGTGGTTGGAAACTCAACCGCAAGGGTAAACTCGAACTTCGTGCCGGCAGCAAGCTCAACAAAGTTTCATTAGCCAAGATTTTTTACAATCCTGATATGCCTAACATGGATGATTACTACGAACCATGGACATACGATTACAAAACATTGTTTGGCAAAGAAACCAAGCATCAGCCAGTTGCACGTGCACAGTCACAGATCACTGGCAAACCTATGAAATTAAAAAATGGTCCTAACTGGGATGACGATTTGGCTGGTTCAGATCGTAGTTTCGGCGAAGACCCTAACATGCAAAACATCGAAGCAGACATCAAAGGTAACTTTGAAAAAACTTTCATGATGTACTTGCCTCGTTTGTGCGAACACTGCTTGAACGCTGCTTGTGTAGCTTCATGTCCTAGTGGTGCCATGTACAAACGTGACGAAGACGGAATCGTTTTGGTCGATCAAGAACGTTGTCGTGGATGGCGTTTTTGTATGACAGGCTGCCCTTACAAAAAGGTTTACTTCAACTGGAAAACTAATAAGGCTGAAAAATGTACTTTCTGTTATCCAAGAATTGAAGAAGGACTTCCAACAGTTTGTTCAGAAACTTGCGTTGGTAGAATCCGTTACATTGGCGTAATTTTATATGACGCTGATCGTGTTCAAGAAGCCTGCGAAGAACCTGACGATACAAAACTTTACGAAGCACAATTAGGTTTGTTCTTGGACCCTAATGATCCAGAAGTTATCGAACAAGCCTTAGCTGACGGCGTTGATATGGAAACAATCAAATGTGCCCAACGTTCACCTATTTACAAGATGGCTGTTGAACAAAAGATTGCCTTCCCATTGCATCCTGAATACCGCACAATGCCAATGGTTTGGTATGTGCCACCATTGTCACCAATCATGAATTACTTTGAAGGTAAGAATTCGATCAAGTATCCTGAACTTATCTTCCCAGCAATCGAAGAGATGCGTATTCCGGTTGAATACTTAGCAAATCTTTTAGCTGGTGGAAATACCGAAGTAATCAAGAATGCACTTTATAAATTAGCTATGATGAGATTATATATGCGTGCTAAAACAAGTGGAAAAGATTTTGATACTGAAAAACTCGACCGAGTTGGTTTGACTGAGGAGTCAGCAACTTCACTTTATCGTCTCTTAGCCATTGCTAAGTATGACGACAGATTCGTAATTCCTAAGGCTAAAAAGGAAAATATCGAACCTGTTGAAGATGAACAAGGTGGACTTGGTTATGAAGAATGTAACGGCTGTGCTTTAGCTCCAGCTCATGGCAGCATGTTACGTAAAGCAAAAGCAGGGATGTCATCAAAAGATATTTATGCAGAAAGTTTCTATGGAGGAATTTGGCGTGATTAATATTGAGAAGCTAAACAGCTTAAAAGGTGGTTTCATTTATTTATCAAGAATGATCGACTACCCAACTCAAGATATTTTGGAACCCAAGTTTTTGGATGATTTTAAGGCCAACTATCCCGAAACTCCGCATAAAGATGAATTGATCGAGATCATTACTGCGATGCAAGTCTATTCACTTGAAGATATTAAAACGCATTATGTTTCGCTTTTTGAATTGAATAATCGTTACACTTTATATATGACGTATTATAAATTGACTGACTCCAGAGAACGTGGCCAAGTCTTAGCCAAGTTGAAAATGTTATACGAAATGTTTGGCGTGCAGATTGAAGGAACTGAATTGTCCGACTATTTGCCACTGATGCTAGAATTTCTGACATTTTCCGATTGGAAAGACGATTATCGCCAACAAGATTTGAAGCTGCTTTTTTCCGTAATTGAGGACGGAACTTATAACTTGTTAGAAAAATCTGAAGAAGAGTCAGACGACCTTTACTTTAGAACTATCAGCATCATCCGCTCAGAAATGAGATCGTGCGTTGAACAAGATGTCGTCCAACCAGACACAACGAAAACAGGGGGAGAATAGAGATGAAGGATATCGGAGATTTCTTATTGTGGTGCGTTTTTCCATATATAGCACTCGGTTCATTTATCTTTGGGACCATCGTTCGGTTCACATGGTTCCGTGGCGGCATTACCGCTAAATCAAGTGAGCTACTTGAAAAAAAGAATTTGATGGTCGGTAGCGTTCTCTTCCACGTCGGAATTATTTTCGTTTTTTTAGGTCACGTTGTTGGTATCTTGATTCCTAAAGCCTTTACTGACTGGTTAGGAATTCCAAACGAGATCTATCATATTGGAGCTTTAGTCATGGGTGGTTTAGCCGGATTCATGGCCTTGGCAGGTATGTTAATCTTGAGTTACCGTCGATTCAGCGATGATCGAGTATTCGCTACTAGTTCATTCAGTGATCTAGTTGTCGATTTATCGTTCTTGATCGTTATCGTATTAGGATTGTCAGCATCATTAGGAGATGGAATCTTCTTTAATCCACATTTCAATTACCGTTTGAATTTATCAGTCTGGGCTAGACAATTGTTCTACTTCAGACCAGATTTCCATTTGATGCAGCAAGTTCCATTGACCTTTAAGTTCCACGTTATCTGTGGATTATTGATCTTTGGATTCTTCCCATACACAAGATTGGTCCATGCACTAACGTTGCCATGGCAATACTTGTTCAGAAGTCCTGAAGTATATCGTCGTAAACCAAGTATTAGAGGGGAACAAAATCGTGGCTAATCGTCACAGAAATATTATTAAAATGACTGTGGCAGCTGTTCTTTTGATTGTCTTGATCTTAGTGTCAATGATGCTTGGAAGATACAACCTGTCCTTTCATGATGTGATGAATTACTTTTTTAATCGGGCTGATAGCTCGACGAAGTTAATTCTGAAATTAAGATTTACTAGAATAGTAGCAGTTATTTTAGTTGGCGCGGGTCTATCCATGGCCGGCGCCACTTTTCAATCTGTCTTCAATAATGGCCTGGCATCTCCCAACATTTTAGGTGTCGCAACTGGTGCCAGCGTCGGGGCTGCCTTTGCCATCTTGAACGGATTGCCAATTTATTTGATCGAATTGTTTGCCTTTGTGATGGGCGTTTTGACAATGTTTTTGACCTTATTGATCAATCATTTTCTGCATAACAATTCAGGTATTACCTTAATTTTGGCCGGAATTATTATGGCAGGCTTGATGCAGTCGATCTTAGGGTCGATCAAATATGTTGCAGACCCTGAAGACCAATTGCAAAGCATTGTGTATTGGGAACTGGGTAGCTTTATGAAAGTCGATCTCAGTTCACTAATGTCAGTTGGACCAGTTTTATTAGTCGGGATACTACTTCTATTTTTTGCCAGATGGCGTTTGAACGTTTTGTCATTGGATGAGGCGACTATCAAAACTATCGGGATCAATCCTAACTTGAACCGCAATCTGATGATTTTAGTGGCTACCTTATTGACGTCAGCTGCCGTTTGCCTGTGCGGCGTTATTGGCTGGGTCGGCTTAGTCGTTCCTCACATCAGTCGCAGCATTGTCGGAGGCGACAATCGAAACGCCATGCCAATGACTGGGATCACGGGGGCAATTTTATTATTGATTGCGGATACGCTGGCCCGCAGTATTTCGGTCAACGATATTCCTTTGAGTATCGTGACGGGATTTATCGGCGTTCCAATATTCGTATTCATTTTACTAAGGAGAAAAGATACCGTTGTCTGAAATTTATACTAAACAATTAAGTTTCGCCTATGACCAGAAGAATATCATCGGTAACGTTGATTTACGGGTCCAAGACGGCCAAGTTTTAGTCATTTTAGGTCCCAACGGTATTGGCAAAAGCACACTATTATCATGTTTGAGCGGCCTGCATCCAAATTATCAAGGCCAAATCAAACTAGCTGGCCAGGAGTTAAAAAATATTTCTAGTCGCGAACTGTCGCATCGGCTGGCATTAGTTAGTCAAGGCGTGAATATCAAGAGCAGTCTGAATTTGTTCGACTACTTGTTATTAGGTAGATCAGCGTTCCATTCGATCTTTAGTCAACCTGACGATAACGACAGACAACGAGTTGAGTCAGTATTACAACAAATTGGCTTAGCGGATTATCGTGACGTGAGTTTGCAAGATATGTCTGGCGGACAACGCCAATTAGCCCAAATCGGTCGGGCTTTAGTGCAAGATCCTCAGATCTTGATCATGGATGAACCAACGTCTGCACTAGATTACAAAAACCAAATATTGGTTTTAAAATTAATAAAAGCCCTTTCAGATAAAAATATTTCTATTATAATAAGTACACATGATCCAAATCAGGCCATGATGATCGGGGACTTGGTGGGATTGTTGGTGGATGATCAGACGTACCTTCAAGGTACGACAACAGAAATTTTGTCCGAGAAGTATTTGTCTGAGCTGTACAAGACGCCAATTGTATCAACTTATAACGAGGAATTGCACCGCAACATATTTGGGACGAGGATGGATTAAATATGAAGAATAAGAAATCGCTAGTAATAGTGCTACTGACGGTTTTACTTTTGATTGCCGGAGGTCTAAGCAGCGTAAAGAATCACCAAACTTATGCCGCTTCAGACACTCGCGTAGTCAAAGATAATTCCGGTAAAAAAGTCACTATTCCTAAAAAAGTCAAACGTGTCGCCGATTTGTGGCATGCCAATAACCCCATTTTATTAATGGTCGGTGGGGAAAATGACTTAGTAGCCACGACCAAATTGATCCAGAACAATAAACTGCTGACACGACTTTATCCAAAGGTCAAAAAGCAAGCTGTTCCGTTCAATGGTGAAAGCGTGAATACTGAAGAATTGATCGCTCAAAAGCCAGATGTTGTAATCAGTTCTGATCCAGCTCAGATCGAAACAATCAGAAAAGCCGGATTACCTGTTGTCAATTCAATGTTTCAAGATTTTAAAGGATTGAAGAAAACGGTTACATTAACTGGTAAGATAGTAGGTGGCAAAGCTAATAAACAAGCAGCAGCCTATAACAATCAATTGAGCGACGATATTTATGAAGTTGGCAACCGGACGAAAATGGCCGGAACGCCGAGCGTTTTGCACATCGTGAACAAGACTGATCTAACGAAGGTCGATGGTCGTAAGACAATCGTTGACCAATGGATCAAGACTGCCGGTGGTAAAAATGCCATTAAGTCTAAAGGTAATATGATCTCCGTCTCAGCTGAAGAAATTATCAAAGCCAATCCAGATATCATTATTGTCGGAAATACCACTAGTAAAGCTGCTCTAAAAGCTTTGAAGAAAGATTCTCGTTTCAAATCTTTAAAAGCAGTTAAGAACAAAAAGGTTTATGGCAATCCAACTGGAATTTTCCAATGGGATCGATACAGTGCTGAAGAAGACTTGCAACTTTGGTGGGCAGCTAGCAAGATCCATCCCGAAGAAATGAAGGATGTTAACTTGACCAACAAGACCAAGAACTTCTATATGGCATTCTTTAACCATAAATTTACGACCAAACAAGTTCACCAGATCTTAAACGGGGAGGTCATTAAATGAGTCTAGTCAAGATAGTTGATCAGCCAATTGACGTTGATGGCCTCACCAAGAGCTTGATCCATAATGAATATGGCGGACTCGATATTTTCTTAGGAACGATTCGGCAGTTTACCGATGAGATCGAAACTGAGAAGATCGAATACACCACGTATAAATCAATGGCTGAAAAGGAAATGCAGAAATTAGCTGACATTGTTTTAGCCAAAGATATGGATGTCGTGATGGTTCATCGCGTTGGAGAATTACAGTTGGGAGAAGTCGCCGTATTTATCGGCGTGTCGGCTCCACATCGAGCGGAAGCATTTGAGAATTGTCAGATGTTGATCGACCGCTTGAAAAAGACCGTGCCAATTTGGAAAAAGGAATACGATAAAGACAAAATTCGCTGGGGAGGTTTAGGAGAATGAAAGTAAAATTATTTTCAGTCTTAGCCGAAAAAATCGGTCCATCAATTGATTTGGAGTTACCAGAGACATTTAAGTCAGATGTAGTTTTAGATCAGATCAAACAGCTGCATCCAGACTATGCCAAAGTTTTAGACCAATCGTTAGTTGCCGTTAATGAGGAGTATGCAACTGATGAAGAGATTGCCTTGGATTCAGTCGATGAGATCGCAATTATTCCACCTGTCAGTGGTGGCTAAAATAAGTTTTGAGAACTAGATAATAATGGGGGTATGTAAGATGGAAAGCAAAGGAAAGTCGTATCTTGCATTGACGATGGGAACATTGTCAATGATGATCTGTTTCATGGTTTGGCTATGTTTAGCACCGTTAGTTGATGTTATTTTAAAGAATGCTGGGGTCCAAGTTTCAGAATTTCAACGTTCATTTTTACTAGCCACACCAATTTTATTAGGTTCAATTATGAGAATCCCAATGGGAATCTTGTCAGATAGATGGGGCGGTAAAAAAACTTATATCGTCTTGATGCTATTCTTGATCATTCCAGTTTTGATGATGCCTAGAGTGCATTCATACGGAATGTTGATCTTCACAGCATTGCTATTAGGAATGGCCGGTACATCATTTGCTATCGGTGTTTCCTACGTTACCGGATTTTTCCCACCAGAAAAGCAAGGCCTAGTCTTAGGTATTACTGGTGTTGGTAATATCGGTACTGCATTTTCAGCATTTTTCCTACCACGTTTAGTTAAGACAATGAGTTTAAACGGAATTTTTTATTTGTTAGTAGTGCTCTTAGTGATTTTTTCAATTTTGATGTTGTTCTGTCCTGAATCTAAGACTAATAAAGAAGCAACGATCGGAAAATCATTGTCAGTCGCTAAGGAAAAAGATACTTGGTTCTTGGCACTGTTTTATTTCTTAACATTCGGACTCTTCATGTCAATGAGTAACTTGTTGCCAACATTTATGACTAAATTGTTCTCGCAATCACTAGTTGATGCTGGTATCTGGGCTGCTATCTTTGCCGTTATCGGTACATTGTTGCGTCCAGTTGGTGGATACTTGTCAGATAAGATCCGCCCAATGACCTTGTTGAGATATGACTTTATTGCTTTGATCATTGTAGCAATCGTTTTAGGCTTATTCTTGGAGACTCAAGGAATCTTTAGTACAATCGTGGTATTATTGGGTATCTTAGTAGGTCTAGGAAATGGTATTATTTTCAAAATGGTTCCATTCGTTTCATCAGGTAACACCGGTGCTGTAACTGGCTTCGTTGGTGCCATGGGTGGACTAGGTGGATACTTCCCACCAATTATTTTAGGAATTATCAAACAATCAACAGGCGGTTATCAAATCGGTATTTATCTAATCGCTGTCGTGGCTATCATTTGTTTAGTTCTCTTGCAAAAAGAGTACATCTCTGGTGCCCGTAAGATTGTGAAATAGAAATGAGGTTGTACTATGGATGAAGAAACAAAGAAAGAAAAAGTTAACGAAATAACTGATGCGCTTGAAGCAGTTATTGACCCTGAATTAGGTATTGATATCGTTAACCTCGGCTTGATCTATGGTATCGACATCGAAGGTACCAAATGTACTGTGACGATGACTCTAACTACCATGGGTTGTCCATTGAGCGATATGATCAATAATGATATTCACCAAGCTGTTGAATCAGTTGATGGCATCGAAAGTTGCGACATCAATCTAGTTTGGTATCCAATTTGGGATATGAACAAGATGAGTCGTTTTGCTAAGATTGCTTTAGGAATTCACGGCTAGTAAACATTATTGAGGGAAGAAATGAATAGTGGAGATGATATCTCCGCTTTTTTTATACATTGAGGAAATATTATGGAAGAAAAAATAATTGATTTCGAAGTGCCAATCAACACGTTGGCCCAACAGTATCCAGACTTTGTCGATACGATGTATTCGATCGGTTTTACCAAAATCAAGGTGCCAGGGATGTTAGGCACAGTCGGCAAGATCATCAATTTGAAAAAAGGCTCTAGAGCAATGGGCATACCACTTGAGACTATTGCCAAAGCTTTTGAGGAGAGGGGCTACCAGCTGAAAAATTATGACAAATAAAACTTTAAACAGTGTCCAACGCCAGAAAAAAATCGTTGAGATCTTAAATTTTTTACACGAGGGTGGAGATTTTGACGAAGCTAAAAAGATGTTCGATGACTCATTTTCGAGTGTCGACGTTTCAGAGATCACTTCAGCTGAACGCGAACTGATCGCTAGTGGCTTAAATCCGATGGAAATTCAAAACTTGTGCAATGTCCACGCTGCCGTATTTAAAGGTTCGATCACCGGCAACGAAAGTACGCCTGCCTTTGAAAAACCCGGACATCCAGTTGCTACGATGAAGCTAGAAAACGTGGTATTATCGTCCCTGATCAACGACGAGCTGTTGCCTTGCTTTAAGAAGTGGCAACAAGACGGTAAAAACGACGAATATTTGGAACGGATGCAAAAAGCCTTAGCCGATTTGATGAAGATCGACAAGCATTATTCTCGTAAGGAAAATAATATTTTTCCACTGATGGACAAGTACGGGATCACCGCACCACCTAAGGTCATGTGGGGCGTTGACGATGAGATCAGAGGTTGGATCAAAGACGCATACGAGATGGTTACAGCTGACCCTGTTCCTGATAAGTACGAAGTTGAAGCAGCCATCGAAAAAGCCTGCAAGGAAGTCATGGAGATGATCTTCAAGGAAGAAGAGATCATGATACCAATGCTTGACGAGGTGGCAACGCCAGAAGATTGGTACATGGCTGAACAAGACGAAAAGGATATCGGCTACACGTTGATCCCAGACCCACTGCCATGGAAGCCAACTGACAAAGAAATTGCTGAAGGTCAGAAAAAGGACAATTCTAAAATTGCTTCAGAATTGAACAAGATGGCTCAAGGCTTAGCCGATACAGAAGGACTCAAGCCGAAAGAAAAGAAAAAGGCTAAGAAACAAATTCCTATCGTTGATGTAACTCCAAGTCTGCACGAAGACAATGCTGACACTGAATCACCAAAGATGTCGATGCATGAAAAAAATCAGACAACGTTCGCAACACGTAAAAACTGGTTTGGAGATGCCAACTGATGAGATCAACGTTCGCTTTGATTCAGGTAAATTGAACTTGGATGAGTTGACAGCAATGTTCAAAATTTTGCCAGTCGACTTAACTTTTGTGGACGCAACAGATCATGTTAAGTGGTTCTCGAATTCACCTAACCGGGTCTTTCCTAGAACCAAAGCAGTCATTGGTCGAGCAGTCGTGAACTGCCATCCACCAAAGAGCGTTGACAAAGTTCTCGAAATTCTCAAAGAATTTCACGAAGGTACCTCAGATGAAAACGAATTTTGGATCAACTTGCACGGCGAAAAATTCGTCTACATCAGATACTATGCCTTACGCGATGAAGAGAATAATTATCTAGGATGCCTTGAGGTTTCCCAAGATGTCAGTCATATTCGCGAACTTGAGGGCGAAAAGAAGTTACTTTAAAAGTCGAAATGCTTACATAAATCATGCCAATTTGGTATGATTTTTTTCTTTGCAAGAGCCTTGACTTATACTTTGGTCGAAGGTGTAGAGTTTAGTTCGAAATGGAATTGTAGGAGGTTTACTCTTAAATGGGGATTTTTAAACGTTTAGGCTGGTTTTTCACCCGCCGTTGGCGTCAGTACTCATTTGGTGTATTGGCGCTACTATTAGTTGCTGCTTGTAATGTTATTCCGCCACGGATCGTCGGAAACGTGGTCGATGCAGTCAACAAACACAGCGTTAACAGTAGCTTTTTGTTAACTAACATGTTTGTTTTGCTCTTTGTAGCAATTGCTGGATATTTGTTGAGGTTCGTCTGGCAAAAAATGATTTTCGGAAGTTCATACGTTTTGGAACGTGATCTCAGAAGTCGTTTGTTCAACCACTTTATGAAAATGGATACGACTTTTTATCAGAAATGGCGGACTGGCGATTTGATGGCCCACGCCACTAATGATATTGATGCCGTCCGTGAAGTTGCCGGACCTGGCGTTTTGACGTTAGCCGATTCGTTGATCACAGGGCTGTCGATGGTCTTTGCGATGGGGATGTTCGTCAGCTGGAAATTGACGCTGATTGCGATCATTCCGTTGCTACTGTTGGCGGTCATGGCAAATGTATTAGGAAACAAGATCCACAACGCTTTTTTAAAGTCGCAAGGTGAATTTTCTAACATCAACAATAAGACGCAAGAAAGTGTCGTTGGTATCAAAGTCTTGAAGGCCTTGGGACAAGAGCATGAAGACGAGCAAGATTTTAATCAGTACGTCGACAACAACATCAAGGCTAACAAACGTTCATATCGTTTGGATGCGATGTTCAACCCGTTGACGACCTTGATCATGGGCTTGTCATACGTAGTGACGATCGTTATCGGTGGTCTAGCAGTTATCCACAACTCGATGACGATTGGACAATTAGTTTCATTTATTACTTATCTAGCTGAGCTTACTTGGCCAATGTTTGCCATTGGTAGTTTGTTCAACATTTTGGAACGTGGTGCCGCCAGTTATGATCGGATCACCGAGCTCCTGGATGAAAAATCTTCACTCGTAGTGACTCCAAATGCATTAACGACGATTCCAAATGGGGATATCGACTTTGACATGAAGACCTTCCACTATCCAGACGATAAGGCGATGGCATTGACCAACGTCTCGTTTAGTTTAAAAGAAGGCCAAACTTTAGGTATCGTTGGTCCTACTGGTGGCGGTAAGTCGACCATCATCAGATTGTTGCTCCGTGATTTTGACCACTACAATGGTCAGATCAATCTAGGACAAAACGATATCAGAGCTTATGATTTGGAAAAATATCTCGATAAAATTGGCTATGTTCCGCAGACTAACTTTTTATTCTCGACTGATATTCGCGACAACATTCGTTTTGCCAATATCGATGCCGATGACAAGCAAGTGAAGAATGCTGCTCACATTGCTGATTTAGACGAAGATATCGAATTGATGCCTGAAAAATACGATACGCAAGTTGGTGAACTGGGTGTCTCGCTTTCTGGTGGACAGAAACAGCGAATGGCAATCGCACGTGCGATTTTGAGTGATCCTAAGCTATTGATCCTCGATGACTCATTGTCAGCCGTAGACGCTAAGACTGAGCGTAATATCGAGCAACGTATCGCCAAGGAACGTTGCAACGGAACAACGATCATTGCTGCCAGTCGGTTAAGCTCCGTGGAAAATGCCGACGAGATCATCGTCGTCGATCACGGAACGATCATTGAACAAGGTACTCATAAAGAATTATTAGCTAAACATGGTTGGTACGATGATACCTTTAACTTGCAAGCTAAGAGTGCCGAAATTGAGGGGAGGTTGAACCAGCATGGATAATGACAAAGATACAAAACTAAAAGTTCAATCTCTAACTAGAAAGCAACAATTTACGATCTTAAAAAGATTGATGCACTTCGCAAAATATTTCCGCAAGCAATTTGCAATCGCAGTTGTCTTCGCAGTTTTTCTAAGTATCATCAATGTTATTTTGCCAAGAATGCTGCAATACTACATGGATCACTTTTTGAATAAGCAAAGTACTGGCATTCAAATCGTGCTAGCCTTTGCAGCAGTTTACTTCATTGGAACTATCATTAAAGCAATCGTGCAATTCATTCAGAATTTTGCTTTTTCAATGGGTGCTGAACGGACTTTGGAAAAAATTCGTAGTGAGCTTTTCCACAAGTTGCATACGCTGGGTATGGATTATTTCGATAAAACTCCCGCTGGTTCGATCGTGTCGCGGGTAACTAACGATACCAAGACTTTGTACGATTTCTGGAGTCTGTTTTTAACTATTTTAGTTGCAGCGTTTGCGATGATCTCAGCTTTTATCGCTATGTACACGGTCAATCCGATTTTGGCCTGGGCAACGGCAGCCTTTATCCTGGTACTGTACTTTGTCGTTTGGCTCTATCAACATTTGAGTTCTCGGATTTATCAACGTTTACGTGAATATTTGAGTCAGATCAACACGAAGTTGAACGAGTCGTTGATGGGCATCAGCATTATTCAACAATTTGGTCAACAAAAGCGGATGATCTCTGAATTTGAAAAGAAGAACAATGCTTATTTTGGGATGAGAAATAAGATGATCAATGTGAACTCGTTCTTGCTTTATCCCACGATCACGTTGATGTTCACCCTCGCAGAATTGATCTCGTTGAGTGGCTTTGGGATCCAGAGTACTCATACGATCGTGGCTGCAGGTGTGATCTACGCCTTTATTTCTTACCAACAAAACTTTTTCAATCCCTTATCTGATGTTATGAACTACATGTCTTATTTCCAAGACGGATTAGTTGCTGGATACCGGATCATGAATTTGTTTGATAACGAGACGACTACTCCCAAGCAAAATGAGGATAGTCAAGCTACAGTAGTTGATGGAAAAATTGAATTTAAGCATGTCACTTTTGCCTATGTTCCTGGTCAACCAATTTTGAAAGACATCTCATTCACGGTTGAACCTGGCCAAACAGTGGCTCTAGTTGGTCATACTGGTAGCGGTAAGAGTTCAATCATCAACATCTTGTTGCGTTTTTACGAGTTTGGCGAGGGTCAAATTTTATTGGATGACCACGATATTCGCGATTATTCAACTAAGGAACTGCGGCAAAAACTCGGGCTAGTCGTTCAGGAACCTTACTTGTTCTACGGCGATATTGCTAAAAATATTCGGATGTTTGACGATTCGATTTCGGATGAACAAGTCGAACAAGCGGCTAAGTTTGTCGATGCTGATCCGTTTATTCAACAATTGCCTGGCAAGTATCACGCTAAGGTTATTGAACGTGGTAGCAGTTTTTCGACTGGGCAACGTCAATTGATCTCGTTTGCACGGACGATTGTGCGGAATCCCAAGGTGTTGATTTTGGATGAGGCTACTGCCAATATTGATCCACAAACTGAGCAGACTATTACTCGGGGATTGTCTAAGATGCGGTCGGATCGGACTACGATTGCGATTGCGCATCGGCTGTCTACGATACAGGATGCGGATAAGATCCTGGTTCTCAGCAATGGTCGCATTGTGGAGCGGGGGACGCATTCTGAGCTGTTAGCTGCTGGTGGTCTTTATTCTGAATTGTATGAGTTGCAGTCTATGGATGAGTAGCAATACTGCCGGTGGCGGGGGAAAATCGCTTCCGGAGTCCGTGACGTAGAGGGCACACTTGGAGCTTATCGCAAAGACCGCGACAATCTTCAAGCTGCACCTTCCACTAAGCACTGCTTCGCATTGCCAAGTGGAATTTCTCTACTTGGCTCCACGCGATTTTTCCCCGCCACCTAGTCTGGTTTAGTTCAGAATCCGTCTTTTTTGGTGAAAGAAGGTATGTCGGCTGTTTTTTTCGCTGAATTAGTTTCTAGTCTAGTTTTATTTACCGGCTTTGCCGGTTGCATGCTGACTTTTTTCGCCCTGAACTGATAAAAACCATTAAATATAAAACATATATATATAAAGAGGATGGAGAAAACTTTTAGTTTTCTTCATCCTCTTTTTGTCTTACTACATTTTTTCTGATTGATATTGATAGACTGCCCCTATCATGTTGGCATCATTTCGATATTTGCAGTTGGTTATTTCTACTGTCGCTGAGACTTGGTGGATTCTCATCAACTTATTGACTCTTTGATTTAATTCCTCTATAAAACTTGGTCGGGCTGATATTCCTTCTCCTATAATCAATTTTTCTGGATTGAAACTTACTATCAAGTTATAAGCTGTTTGGCTTAGCCAGTGATACATGGTGTTGGTACATTCTTTTGCTAATGGTTCTCCAGCTTCTGCTTGGTCGAAGATTTCTTTTCCATTTAGGATTTTGATATTGTCGCTTAAACGGTTGTATCTTTCTGCCATTTTTACTGGACTGCCTAATTCGCTGATGGTCAGGTTCTCTTTTCCGGCTATTGTGTAGCCTATTTCACCAGCAAAATTATTTTTTCCACTTACTAATTGGCCATTTGCGGTCATTGCTCCGCCAATTCCGGTTCCTATTATCATGAATATTGCACTGTCAGCATCCTTGGCGTTTCCTCGCCATGATTCGGCTAATGCGGCACAGTTGGCGTCATTTTGCATGCTCACTGGTAGTTTGAAGATATTCTCTAATCCGGCTTTTAGTGGAAAGTGGTTTAAATATTCAATAGCGGTAGTTCCGGAGATTATTCCTTCCTCTGTATTTACGCTACCTGGAACACTGATTGCTACTCCGGATATTTCTGGTTCTAGTTCGGCTATTTCATTTTTTGCTAACCGCAATTGTCGATACATTGCATCTAAATCATTGGGCGTTTTGAAACTATTTTTGTGACTAATCTGATCATCTGACCATAACCCATATTTGACGGTCGTACCTCCAATGTCGATTGCTAATAACTTAGTTGGATTGGCTTGCTTCATCATTTTCACCAACTGTCTTTGATAAGTCTGCACCATTTGTTTCAATCACATGTTGATACCAGTAGAATGAATCTTTTTTATATCTGGCCAAGCTACCACTGCCATCGTCATTTTCATCAACGTAAATAAATCCGTAACGTTTAGATAGTTGTCCGGTGCTGGCAGATACGATATCGATTGCACTCCACGGAGTGTAACCCATTACTTTAACGCCATCGTTTAACATGGCCAATTTCATTTGCTCAATGTGATCTTGTAGATATTTGATTCGATATTGATCATGGATCTTATGATCATTAGTAAGTTGGTCAATTGCTCCAATTCCATTTTCAACGATAAATAATGGTAGGTTATAACGGTCGTTTAGCCAATTTAAAGCATAGCGTAGGCCTTTTGGATCAACTTGCCAACCCCAGTCTGATTGAGGTACGTAACTGTTGGTAACTAAATCATTTGTTTCATTATAGGAATAGTATTCGTCTTCGTTGTGACTTGCAGCAGTGGCAAATGACATATAATAGCTAAATCCAAGATAATCCACGGTACCAGCGGCTAATTCTTGCAAATCTTTTTCAGTGATGTCTAGGTCAAATCCCTTGGCATCTTGGTAATTGACTAACCAGCTCGGATATTTTCCTTCCACTTGCACATCGGAAAACCAGTAACGTGCCTGCATTGCACGCTGAGCTTTTAAAATATCCTCTGGTTTATCTGTTGCTGGATAGACTGGTGACATTGCCACCATTGCGCCAATCTCAAAGTCAGGATTTATCTTGTGTCCGAATTGAACAGCAATAGCACTTGCGACGACTTCGTAATGGCCTGCTTGATACATTACTTTTTCAGGATTTTCTCCCGGTTTTATTTTGATTCCAGAATTAGTAAATAAAGTGAAAGCACGATCGTAATTAATCTGATTGTTAATTTCATTAAAAGTCAGCCAATATTTGACCTTATCTCGATAGCGTTTGAAGACTGTTTCAGCAAACTTAGTGAAAAAATCGATTACCTTCCGATTACGGAATCCACCATATTCGGTAACTAGGTGATAGGGCATTTCAAAATGAGACAAGGTGACCACGGGCTCGATGTTGTATTTGAGACATTCATCAAATAGTTTGTCATAAAATTTTAATCCAGCCTCATTTGGTTCTTGGTCATCTCCATTTGGAAAAATCCGTGACCATGCAATGGACGTTCGGAAACACTTGAATCCCATTTCTGCTAAAAGTTTGATATCTTCCGGATATTGATGATAAAAGTCGACAGCATTGTGATTGGGATAGAAGTAATTTGGATCAACCCCTTTGGTGATTTTTCTCTCGTCATGTGTTCCTGCTGAAGTCATAACATCGGCGACACTCAGTCCTTTCCCGTCAACGTTATAAGCACCCTCAACTTGATGAGCAGCCACAGCGCCACCCCATAAGAAGTCATTTGGTAATTGTTTGGTAGTCAATTAATATTCCTCCTAAAAAAAAACGATACACACAAATAAATGTGGGTATCGTTTTTAATTTTGATTATATTTTGTTTACTGCATTTTAATGATGAAATATCAATCTAGTTCCTTCCATTTGCAAGACACGGTGGATGGCAAGAGATGCCCCGCCTAATAATGTTCCGTATTTAACGTCTTTAGAAAGTACTAATGGGGGAACTAGTGGTAAAAATCCGAGTTTCATCTGTAAAATTTTGAGGATCTCTGGTAATTGATCAACCAATGGAGAGTTAAAGAAGATCATTTGTGGATCATAGGCAGCAATTAAATCACTCGTGATAATTGCTAAATGGTAACAAAAATCTTCAATCAGCTCTTCAATCTCAGAGTCATGAGAATTATAATCTTCGACTAATTTTTCCAAAGAATAGTTAGTGTCTTTTTTCAACTTGGCAGCCTTATCCAGAATCTTCGTCTGCGACCATTCGGAATCAAAACTAGGTAATTTTGCAAGTTTTCGCTTTGTCTTACCGGAATCTTGAATAATTATCCGACCAATTTCTCCAGCTTGACCATAGTTTCCGCGATATAGATGTGTGTTGATGATAATTCCTGCACCTATTCCGTCGTGAATGCTTACGGTCACAATATTTTGCATTTCTTGTTTACTGAAGTCTTGTTCAAAAATAGCTGATGAGTTGGCTTCGTTTTCCATAACTACAGGTACTTGATATTTATCCTGGAAATGACTGACTAAGTCGAAGTCTTCAAAGTCGGTAAATGGTGAAACGATGATTTCTCCATTATAGACGATGCCATAGATGGATAGGGATATGGCTTGCAGGCCATTGTCAGAATCAAAATCTGGCAATTGATCCAGTAAGTCTTCCATTTTTGCAATAATTTCTTTGATAGACTGTTTTTCAATATTTTTGGAATTATATTCGAGGGTCCGACCATCCATTTTGGTAACTAGCATATTTAATTCCCGGCCGGAAATACTGAAATTCACGATATAGCCGTAATTGGAATTGTATTCTACTAGTTCAGGTTTTCGACCACTTGTGGTGGATGATTTTGCCTCGCCGAGACTAAAAATTAATTTGCTATCGAGAAAAGATCCCACAATGTCAGATACCGTGACTTTGTTGAGTCCTAACTGTTTAGAAATTTTGTTTCTAGAAATGGGTCCTCCATTTACGATTGATTGTAAAACGGATCGCTCATTATTATTTCTCATAACGTCTTTATTGATGATCATTTTGAATACTCACTTTTTTAATTAATCTTCAGCATTTTCCTTTGCATGTTTAATTGCAAGGTCACTTTGCATTTTCTTTTCTACTTTATCTACATGATAGAACAACAAGGCGACTGCCGAAAGACCAAATCCTAGAAGTGGGACCCAAATATAGTTCATTTCAATACCGTGAAGTGCGGCAGCGGTTTGAGTTTTGTTAGCAACATATCCACTAGCTGTCAAAATCCATCCAGTGATAACGCCACCGATACCCATACCTAATTTGGCACTGAAACTTGAGAATGATGTAACGATTCCTTCAGCACGGACGCCGTTTTTCCATTCGCCATAATCAACCGCATCAGCTAGCATAACCGCGATTAATCCAGAAACGTATCCTGTTCCAAGATAACCAATAACGGTAGCAAAAATAATCATTGGAACACTGAGATTGTTGGCACCAACGCTCAATAGAAGTTGTCCTACAACTGCTAGGACCATTCCTGCCAACATGGTATTTCTTTTACCGATATGTTTTGAAGTAAATGGTGTTAGAACAACGGCAACTAGTGCAACGATTTGTAAACTTAAGATCAAAGAAGCCAATCCTGCATCGTGCATGTTGTATTTGAAGAAATAAACAGTTACTTGAGAACGAGTTTGCATACCCAACCAATAAATAAAGTTGATAAAAATAACGATTACCCAAGGCCAATTTTTCTTCAAAGCTTTGAGGGATTCTTTGATTGGAACAGATTGGCGAGTGCTCTTTGTTTGCACTCTTTCATGTGTATTTAGGAATACGACTGCAAAAATGATTGCTACCACAATAGCGACAATCAAAGCCCAAATGAACCAACCATGTGCACTGGTAGTGGAACCATCGCCAAAGAACGCAACCATTCCTAAGGTAATACCTGTGATCAATGTTGCACCGGCAGTACCCATGAATTGGCGGATAGTTGATAATGTGATTCTTTCTTGTGGATTCGTTGTTAATGAAGGCAGGATAGATGTAATTGGAATGTTAACTGCCGAATATAGAACATCAACACCGATATAAGTTACATAGGCCCAAATAATTTTTCCAGTAGGTCCTAGGTTTGGAGTGGTAAAGACTAGGACGCTGAAGATAGCGAACGGAATTGAGAACCATAACCAATAGGGACGACTTTTTCCCCATTTAGTATGGGTATGATCGATCATGATACCCCAGAAAGGTCCATCAATCGCGTCAACAAAACGAGCTGCAAAGAACAAAGTACCAACGGCTGCGGCACTGATACCAAATGTATCTGTATAGAAGATCATTAAATATGTGGAAATCATTTGAAATGATAAGTTACATGCAAAATCACTCAAACTATATGAAAATCTCTCACCCCAAGGAACCATGTTCTTGGAAGAATCGAGATCTTTAGGTATGGAATCTAAAGATTGATTCGTGGCTTTATTCATCAGAGACACCTCTTAAAATGTAGTTTGACAAATTTAATAAGAAATTCAATTTCTGAATGAATTATATTGTATCCGGTTTCAAAAATCAAGTTAAAAAAGTAACAAAGTTTTACTAATTCCTGCCTAATATAGGTTAATAGTGGGTTGTAAAGATTTATCGCAAATGAAAACGTTGACAAACACGATTTTTGATAATACACTGTCGGTGACAAATAAGAAATTCACTTTCCAAATACAAAACAGAGGTGACTATTAATGAAATTTACTGATGGTTATTGGCTTGATAGACCTCAATACGAGATCCAATCGCCAAAAGAAATCTTTGACTATCATAAGACAGACAATCAATTAACGCTTTACGCTCCTTTCAAATATATTAACGAGCGCGGTGATGAATTGAACTTAGGGATGTCGACCATTGAATTAACTTCTCCAGTTGAAGGAGTGATCGGCGTAAAATTGATCCACTTTGATCAACCAGAAAAAGGACCTTCTTTCCAATTAGAAAATGAACATCCACAAGTTGAAATTAAAACCGGCGATAAAGAATTATCATTTACATCTGGAGATTTAACAGCTAAGATGCCGTTCAAATCCAACTTCGAAATCGATTTTTTGCATAAGGGAAAAGAAATCACTAAGTCGATGGAAAAGGCTCAAGGTGTGATTCTCGATCGGTCAAATAATAAACACTACATGCGTGAACAACTATCGATGGGTGTTGATGAATTGATCTATGGATTAGGCGAACGTTTTACTGCTCTAGTTAAAAATGGTCAATCAGTCGATATTGTCAATAAAGATGGTGGCACAGGTAGTGAAGAAGCATATAAAAATATTCCATTTTATTTGAGTAGTGAAGGATATGGTGTCTTTGTTGATCAACCAGAAACAGTTTCATTTGAAATTGCTTCAGAAAATGTTGATCGGACTCAATTTAGCGTTGAAGGTCAGTCATTGCAGTATTACATCATCGATGGACCAACTCCAAAGGATGTCTTGAATAAATATACGCGATTGACTGGTCAAGTTGGATTACCACCAGCATGGTCATTTGGTTTGTGGCTATCAACTTCATTTACCACTGATTACAGTGAAGAAACTGTTTTGAAATTTATTGACGGAATGCGTGACCGTAAGATTCCGTTGGATGTATTCCACTTTGATTGTTTCTGGCAAAAAGGTTTTGAATGGAGCACATTGCTTTGGGACAAGGAGCAATTTCCAGATCCAGAGGGACTGATCAAAAAAATTCATGACCGTGGAATTAAGGTCTGTGTTTGGATCAATCCATATATCGCTCAAAAATCATATCTATTTAAAGAAGGCCGTGACAAAGGTTATTTGATCAAGCGTGAGGATGGAAACGTTTGGCAATGGGACCTCTGGCAAGCAGGTAATGGTTTTGTTGACTTTACTAATCCAGATGCCGTTAAGTGGTATCAATCTAAACTAAAAGATTTGCTAGATATGGGTGTTGATTGCTTTAAGACTGACTTTGGTGAAAGAATCCCAGTTGAAGACGCCGTATTCTTTGATGGTTCAGATCCAAAACGTGAACATAATTACTACACATATCAATATAATCAAACTGTTTTTGATTTGATCAAACAAGAAAAAGGCGAAGACCAAGCGGTTGTATTTGCTAGATCTGCAACGGTTGGTTCACAGAAGTTCCCATTGCATTGGGGTGGAGATAATTTATCTCGTTACAAATCAATGGCTGATTCACTTCGTGGAGGCTTATCATTCTTAACTTCTGGTTTTGGATTCTGGGCACATGATATTAGTGGATTTGAAGAGCAAGCCTCGCCGGATCTATATAAACGCTGGACTCAATTTGGTTTAATGTCATCGCATTCTCGTTACCATGGTAGCGGTCAATACAAGGTTCCATGGGTCTTTGATGAAGAAGCGGTTGATAATACTCGAAAGTTTGTAAATCTCAAACTCTCGTTAATGCCTTATTTGTTTAATGAGGCAGTTAATACTCATGAAACTGGTACTCCATTAATGCGTCCTGTCTTCATGGAATACACTAACGATCGCAATACGTACTATCTGGAACGCGAGTACATGTTTGGGCCTAAGCTTTTGGTTGCACCAATTTTTAACGCAGAAGGAAATGTTAAATATTACGTCCCAGAAGGTAAATGGACCAATCTATTGACTGAAAAAACTTATGACTTGGCTGGTGGAACATGGCTTGAAGAAAACTATGACAATTTGACCTTGCCTGTTCTAGTTCGCGAAAACAGTATTATTTTGAGAAATCAAAAAGCGGAACATGCTGAATATAACTATGCTGATTCTCCAGAGATTCATATTTATGAATTAGCAGATGGCAATTCCATTAAGACACGTGTAGTTGATCAAAAAGCTAATGACGTTGGCTCCGTTTCGGCTACGCGTTCAGGTAATTCAATAACTGTTGAAGCGAATGGATTAACCGGAAGTTCGAAGATTTTTGTTCATGAATCAGGAAAAGTTCAAGAATTTCCACTAACAGATTCAACGACTAAAATTACACTTTAAAATTGAGGAGAAATACAATGGCTGACGAAATGACTAAACAACAACTTTGGGATTTTAACAAAGTTAAATATGCAGGTAACAAAGATTTAAAATCAGGTGCAGAATTTCATTACTACAATCCTGATGAAGTAATTGGTGGCAAGAAGATGCGTGACTGGCTACGTTTTTCAGTTGCCTATTGGCACACATTTGACCAACGTTTGGTAGACCCATTTGGCGATGGAACGGCAATTCGTCCATATGACAAATATAGCGATCCAATGGACCAAGCTTTGGCAAAAGTTGATTATGCTTTTGAATTTTATGACAAATTAGGCGTCGACTTCTTAGCATTCCATGATCGTGATTTAGCTCCAGAAGGAGACACTTTACGTGAAACGAACAAGAACCTCGATAAGGTTGTTGATAAGATTGTTGAATATCAAAAAACAACAGGTATGAAGGTACTTTGGAATACTTCAAACTTATTTACAAACCCTCGTTTTGTTGCTGGTGGTGCAACTTCACCATACGCAGATATCTTTGCCTATGCAGCTGCACAACTTAAGCACAGTATAGAAATTGGTAAACGTGTTGGTTCAGAAAACTATGTCTTCTGGGGTGGTCGTGAAGGTTACGAATCACTTTGGAACACAGATATGAAACGTGAACAAGAACATATTGCTAAGTTCTTCCACATGGCAAAAGATTATGCTAATGAAATTGGCATGGACGCTCAAATGTTACTTGAGCCAAAACCTAAAGAACCAATGACTCATCAATATGATTTCGATGCTGCAACAACAATTGCTTTCATGAAAGAATACGGTTTGGACAAAGACTTCAAGCTTAACTTGGAAGGAAATCATGCTAACCTTGCTGGACATACTTATCAACATGAAATTCGTGTTGCTCGTGATGCAGGATTGTTAGGTTCACTTGATGCTAACCAAGGTGACAAGTTGATCGGTTGGGATATTGATGAATATCCATCAAATCTATATGAAACAACTGCTGCAATGTATGAAGTTATCGAAAATGGTGGAATTGGACCTCGTGGTGGTTTGAACTTTGATTCCAAACCACGTCGCTCATCATTTGAAGCTAACGACTTATTCTATGGACATATTGTTGGTATGGATAGTTTTGCAGCTGGATTACGTGTTGCTATGAAGATGAAAGAGGATGGAGTTCTCGAAGACTTGGTTAAAAACCGTTACAGTTCATTCGATTCCGGTATTGGTGCTGAAATTGAGAACGGAAAGGCTGATTTCAAGAGCCTTGAAAAATACTCATTAGATAAAACTCAAAAAGAACTTCGTGATGCAACTAGTTCAGACCATCTTGAACAAGTTAAAGACACGATCAATCACTACATTGTAAATACTTTAGGAAAATAATTTTAAAAAGCAGCGAGTAGACAATTCTGCTCGTTGCTTTTTTTAAAGGAGAGTTAACATGAATGAATACGTGTTAGGCGTTGACCTGGGAACTAGTGCTGTCAAAGTATCAGCAATGAATAAAGAAGGTCAGATTGTTGCCCAAGAAAGTTTTGACTATCCACTTAGTCAGCCGCACCCAGGATATTCTGAACAAAATCCCGAAGATTGGGTGTCTGGAACAACGATGGCTATTGTGCGATTGTTATTGAATGATCACCTAAAAGCCGAAGAAATATCTGGGATAAGTTTTTCTGGGCAGATGCACGGGTTGGTTCTTTTGGATGAACACAACCAAGTTTTACGTCCGGCAATGTTGTGGAATGATACGAGAACAACCGCACAATGCCAGGAAATTACGGATAAGATGGGCGATGAATTCATCGATATTACCAAGAATAAGCCACTTGAAGGATTCACTTTACCAAAAATATTGTGGGTCAAAGAAAATGAGCCAAGCATTTGGAAAAACGTCAAGACGTTCTTGCTACCTAAAGATTATGTTCGTTATCGAATGACTGGTGAACTAGGGATGGATTATTCTGATGCGACTGGTACTGTGCTGCTAGATGTAAAAGATAATACTTGGAGTCAAAAGATCTGTGATACGTTTGATATCCCGATATCGATTTGTCCACCACTAATCAAATCCATTGATTCTGTCGGTAAAATATCAGAAAGTTATGCAACCTTTTCGGGATTAGATACGCATACAGAAGTTTTTGGTGGTGCAGCTGACAATGCTGCTGGGGCAGTTGGAGCAGGAATATTAGCTCCAAATATTGTTTTATCAAGTATTGGAACTTCAGGTGTCGTTTTAAAATATGAGAATGATCCCACAATTGATTATCAAGGAACATTGCAGTTTGAAGATCACGCAATTCCCGATTCTTATTATTCAATGGGCGTTACCTTGGCGGCAGGATATTCGTTGAGCTGGTTTAAACGAACATTTTGCCAAGATCAAGATTTTAATACAATGGTTGAAAGTGCTAATCAATCGCCTGTCGGGTCCAATGGATTATTGTATACACCATACATAGTTGGTGAACGTGCACCATACGCTGATGCGGATATTCGTGGAAGTTTTCTCGGAATTGATGGCATTCACAAACGTCCTGATTTTGTTCGTTCTGTACTTGAAGGAATCATTTTCTCATTCAAGGACATCATGGACATATATGATGAACATCATAATGATTTTGATACAGTTGTTGCCATCGGTGGAGGTGCCAAAAGTCCGCTTTGGCTACAGATCCAAGCTGATATTTTTAATAAAAAGGTCATTAGTTTGGAAAATGAACAAGGGCCAGGAATGGGTGCCGCAATGATTGCTGCAGTCGGATTAGGTTGGTTCAGGGATTTTCAAGAGTGCGCTGATAAATTTGTTCACTTTGGAAAAGAGTATCTTCCAGATTCAGACTGCGTGAAAAAGTATGCAGAACTGCACGATTTATATAGTCAAGTTTATAAAGATACGAAAAAAATTAGCCATAAATTGATGGATTATCGTCGTCAAAATGATAAATAAAAAGCTTGTCACCTCAGTGACAAGCTTTTTACGTTTAAACTACATATTGTTGGTTTACGGACACTTTGTTCAAGTACTTTTCTGTTTGGATTTTTGTGTCTGCTAGCAGGGTTCCTATTTGGTCGGTGGTCATTCCGAATAGGTAGGCTACTATGATTGCGTGACTGGTGTTGTCTTGGATCATGGCTTTGGTTGAGTCTGATGTTGGTGAACCGAATGGCCCGTTGTCATCGGCTAAGACTAACATGTTTTCAATGTTGATGGCGTCTTTTCCGATTCCCTTATAAGTTTGGCCTTCGCCACCCTTTGTTAGGGTGATGTCGCCACTGATGTTATTTAAGTCGTAACTTCCGTAAGGCATTTTGTATTTGAGCGATAGGTAGTTGTTTAGATCCACTAAAGCGTTGATCTGATACAGGCCTTTGCCTTTTACGACTCTTCTCCAAAGTGCGTCTGAAGATGGACGAAATCTTGATGGATCCTTGCCTAATTTTTTGTAGCCTTGTTTGGTAGCTTGGATTTGCTCAGAATTTCTGATGTCTTCGAGCGTGGTCTCATTCTCGATTTGCTGTTCCATTGGTGTGAGAAGCTCGTCCCACATGGTTTGGTTCAATTCTTCATTTTGAAACTCGATCTCAGTGACACCGAGTTGAATTTCTGTAGGTATTTCTGGGTCTCTAGTGATATTCATTTTTTCAGCCTCTTCTCAACGTATAACTTCATTATACAATTAATAATATATTGTGAAAATATAATCAATGTTATGATTGTAGTATACGAAAGGCGGGAAAATTTGATGTTATTGCTATCGAAAGCAGATATTGAGAAGTTTTATACATTAGAAGATTGTATCAATGCAGTCGGAGATGCATTTCGACTTTTTTCAGAAGGTAAGGTCCAAGTTCCTTTACGGACGCAGATTAAAAAGCACAATGACCAAGATACCTTTTTATGCATGCCGGCATTTTGTGAAGAGTACGATGCATCTTGCGTAAAAGTTTTGAACATCGATGCCAAAACCGGAGTTGTCGACACCGTCATGGATGGAAGTTACGTCACGCAATTGCGGACCGGTGCAGCATCCGGTGTTGCGTTCAAATATTTGGCTAAGCAAAATTGCCGAAAAGGGGCTTTGATTGGGACCGGCGGACAAGCTGCCACCCAACTTGAAACTATGTTGATAGTCAGAGATTTGGAAGAAGTCCAAGTTTCTGATCTCGACTACGATCGAGCAGTGGAATTTGCTGAAAAAATGAGTCAGAAATTGGCTAAGTATGGCACGAAGATCACGGCCGCAAAAAATGGAAACGAAGCTGTGACTGATGCCGACCTAGTTATTTCCGTGACCCCATCAAAGCAACCAGTTTACGATGCCGAAAAGATTAAACCCGGAGCAACCGTCAGCGGAGTCGGTTCGTATCAACCAGATATGGAAGAGACCCCAGTAGAATTAGTTGAAAAAGCTGACAAGATTTACTTTGATTCTAAAGATGCCGTTTTGGCAGAGGCTGGAGACATCTTGATACCATTAGATAAGAAGATGATAACTGATGCTGATTTCACCGGCGACATTGGTGAAGTAATAGGTGAAAAAGTCGTTGGACGCGAGAATGACGACGAGATCATCTTTTTCAAGACAGTTGGAATTGCAGCCCAAGATTTAACTACTGCGAAATCGATTCATGATAAGGCAGTTGAGCAAGGATTCGGAACTTATTGGAATGACTAAAAAAGACTATCCGCGAGGATAGCCTTTTTAGTATGGAAACTATTGAACATCGTCAGCTGAGACGAATTCGTTAGTAGAAACACGGAAGTATTTTTTACCGTTGATGTTGATGACACGGTCGGACTTCCATTTAGTGTCAGGAGCAAGCGAGCGGTTGGAAATTTTACCAAGAGCAGAGAGCAATTCGGCATTTTTACCATTCTTAGTAGTTACAACCTGGGGATCACTGTCGTATGCGTAAACATCGTCAGCAGCAATCCATTCGTCAGTCGAGATGCGGTAGTAGGTAACGCCGTCGACAACCATTTGTTCATCACTGTACCAATCGGAACCAGCCTTGACCTCACGATTTTCAACCTTGAGGTCACCAGTGTAAAGTTTGACGAACTTGCTCTTGAAGAGAGCAGAGACTTTTCTGATGGCAGACTTGATGGATTTTTTGTGAGTTGGGGTGGTTGGTTTAGGAACGATAGGTTGGAGAGTTGACGTAGAAGTATCTGTTGGGTAGAAATTCGAAGAATCAGATGAATTATCAGATATAACCATAGGAGTAAATACCACAGGATCACCAAGTTGAGAAACATCACCAGTTTCAGGATCAACATGGAAAGTAACAGTCTTAGTTTTAGTTGAATATCCCGTTACTGGCGGAAGATCAACCGAAATATTATTATTAGTGTCCAGCGTCTTACCCGTAAGATCAACAGAATGGACTTTGAATTTTGGATCATTATCAACTGAAGATTTAGCATTTAAATTTTGCTTAGCAGCATCAGTCAATTTATCAAAGAATGCGATGGAACCTTGAGGAATAAGTTCACCAGTATCAGAGATTTTAATCGACACATTTTTATTAGTTGTGAAACGTCCAGACACTTTAGGAACAGCAACTGTAACAGTCTTGCCCAGATTATTAATAATATCCGAAACATGAACCTTAACATCGGCAATCTTATCTCCGTCTAAAGTAGCATGAACTTTAGTATCAGTAGAATCTGGGATAGGAGTGCTTGCATTCATTGAATTGTTCTTTCTAAGATTAATTACTTTTGTTGGTGTATCTAACGAAAAAATTTGATTTAAGTTGGATGTGTTTATATTTTTTGAAATTGTCCTATCTTCAATTGATTCAGTGTAAGTATCACCATTTTTTATAATATCAGAATCTACTAGATTGAAATTTGAGGGGAATGAGATATCTAAGATAGTTGTTCCATCAAACATGGAACCAGTGAATGGATAATTGTTCTTTAATTTTAATGGGACCCATTTTGAGAGATTTAATATAGTAATGCTTGATTTGTAGAACATTTTGAAAAAAGTAGATACATGTGAAACGTCAAAATTATTAATATCTACTGTTTTTAATTTTTCGTCATTTGTAAACATATTTGACATGTCGGTTGTCTTACTCGTATTGACAGTGTCTAGTCCTGAGATATTTGTCACATTTTTAAAATTTTCAAACAGACCTGGAACTTTTTCATCGAATGTAACATTGGAATCAATAATAATTTCTGTAATTGTTGATTTAGTAGTTTTACCGAATTGATTGAGATAATTTCTTAAATCAGAACCAGATAATAGACCTTCGTGTATAGTTAGAACCTTTCCTACTAAATTAAATGTACATTTGTCTTGTGAGGTAGTTTTTGTTTGTTGAACACTATATGTATTTTGTTTGGAAATGATTGCTGAATTTTGACTCATATTAGATTGTTGTTCGTTATTTTCATTGGGATTAACTTTGATTGATTCAGTTGTGTGTGAATTGTGAAGTGTATCAGCATACACTACTGCTGGTGTCATTTCGGATAGGATTATCCCTGTTGTCAGAGTCATTCCAGCGATCGCTGCCATTTTTCCCCGTTTAACCATTTTCTTGTGATGATTACTATTATTGTATTCCTTTTGCATAATATAAAATCCTCCCTGAAAGTTTGGTTATTATATAAGTTAAAAATAGCATTTATATATTCACAAAGTGAAATTTAAATTATTGTATTTTGATAATTATGTTCAATGAATTTTTTTATATATTGCTAAAAAAATGATTTTTGAAATGTTTTGATAACTGATATAAATGCGATGAACAAAATATTATTGAATTGGTCTAGATTTTACTAGTGTCAATTAATTTGGTATATTTGATCTAAAAAATAACAATAAAATCAAATTTGATATGCTGTTATTGACTTTTTATAATTGTAAATATTTTGTTTCTAAGATTGTTTTGAGTTAGATTTTTGCTATCAATACTTATTTCATCATTTCAATTACGTATAAATTTGTATGTAATGGAATCTGATACATACCAAATGTAATATAATAATTGTTACAAAATAATAAAACACCAAATCGATTGATTTGGTGTTTTATTTTAAGAACGTAGGTTGTCTGATTAATTGATTGTTACGTCGTCAGAACTTACGAATTCATTTGTTGAAACGCGATAATATGTTTTCCCATGGAATTCGAATGAACGATCGACTTTCCAAGAACTATTAGAAATTAATCCTCGATTTGATAGATTTCCAGTTGAATTGATTAACTGTTTTGTTGAGTCGCTTTTAGTTGTCACTGTGATGTTTTTGTCAATGTATGTATATGTATCTTCTGAATTAACCCATTCATTTGTTGAAACACGATAATAAATTTTTCCATCTTTTTGCATTTCTTGATCACTGATCCAATCAGTATTTCCACTTAAACGGCGATTAGATTGTTTGGAATTTTTATCAAAAAGTTGTGCAGAATCCTTCACAGGATGAACAGAAATTTTTCTTTGTACATTCTTTATGATTGGATTTTTATCTGGCAAAGTTACGTTAGGATTTTGAGGTGATGGAACAGAAGGGACTGATGGAATACTTATAACTTCTTTTTGTCGAGTATATTTTGCAGCTTGTCCAATGTTTTGTGAAACAGAATGACGATCTTCAATATCTTTTGAAGAATATTCTTTATCATATTAAGGCTTGTCAATCGTTCCATTTCCGACTATCTTCCAAGTGTTTTTGTAACCTTTTAATTCAGGGGATAGTTCACTTCCTTGAATGCTGATGTTATTGGATAATGAAATAACTGTGATTGGAGTATTTGACAACATACCAATTGTAATAACCCTAGGTGCTTGCCAAGTGCTCAGATCTAGATTTGAAATTTTAGTATTTGCAAACATATATTTCATTGATTGGATATGAGATACATACATTTTGGACACATCTATGTCTGTTAACGATGTATCATTTGTAAACATATTGTCTAGACTATATGCATATTGTAAATTCAAATTTTCTAATCCAGTGATGCTTTTGGCGTTTTTGAATCCAGAAAAGGTGTCATGAGAATTTTGAGCAAGAGTCATAGGTGCTTCAATTTTTATACTTTTTACTTCATCCTTTTTATGGTCTTTGACGCTATCAAAAATGTTACCTTCTATAGCAACGTGCTTTGTTATATGTAATACACCGTCCTTTAATACGAGACCGTTTCCTAGATCAGTACCATCCACTTGAGGTAAAACATTATCAACTTTTTGTCGAGTGTAAATTGCAGCTTGTCCAATGTTTTGTGAAACAGAATGACGATCTTCAATATCCTTCGAAGAATATTCTTTATCATATTGAGGTTTGTCAATCGTTCCATTGCCAACTATTTTCCAAGCGTCTTTGTAACCTTCTAACTCAGTAGATAGTTCACTTCCTTGAATACTGATGTTATTGGATAATGAAATAACTGTGATTGGAGTATTTGACAACATACCAATTGTAATAACCCTTGGTGCCTGCCAAGTGCTCAGATCTAGATTTGAAATTTTAGTATTTGCAAACATATATTTCATTGATTGAACTTTAGATACATCCATTTTGGATACATCTATGTCTGTCAGTGATGTATCATTTGCAAACATATTATCTAGACTATATGCATATTGTAAATTCAAATTTTCTAATCCAGTAATGTTTTTGACGTTCTTGAACCCTGAAAAAGTGTCATGAGAATTTTGAGCAAGAGTCATAGGCGCTTCTATTGAAATACTTTTTACTTCATCCTTTTTATGGCCCTTGACGGTATCAAAAATGTTACCTTCTATAGCAACGTGCTTTGTTATATGTAATACACCGTCTTTTAATACGAGACCATTTCCCAAATCATTATCATTTGACTGGACCGTTGTTGAGTCTTCAGCATGCACTGTTTGAGTAGGGATAACAGATATTGAGGACGCCATGCTAAGAGTCAGTCCAGTAATTGCCATAACTTTGGTTAATTTTTGACCGTTGATTAACTTGGAATTTGATTTTTCTGTAATCTTTTTCATAATATAATCCTTTAGTTTTTTTATTTACTTAATGACTATAGCATGAGAATGATCAAAAATTATATTTAAATACTTGTATATTATGACTTATGATTTAATGTGATAATTTATGATTATTACCATGTTGCTATTATAATGAATCACCAGTAGTCTCCCAGTAATACATTTAATTTAAAATTTGAATGTTTATGATAAATAATATTCAATTTATTTTTTTATTTCCAAAACAATTATATATAAAACATATATCATATTTTACTAATTAAATGCACGTTAACAAAACTACTTGGTGGAAAATAAGATGATAGATGATTAAATTGATGACACTAAAAGCTACAAAATAAGTTATTTATCGATTTTTATATAATTTTAAAATTCTATAAAAATTTGTTTTAAACACAAAAACACCAAATCAATTGGTAGGTTGATTTGGTGTTTATTTGTATTGTATTTATTATTGGGAGGAATTTACATATGTGCTTTAGATTACTTCAACATCATCAACTGAGACGAATTCGTTAGTTGATACTTGATAGTAATCTTGTCCATCTATTTTCACTACTCGATTAGTAGCCCAAGATGTATTTGCTGCCAAATTACGATTTGAAGTTGATCCTAGGGAGTTGATCAGTTGTTTCTTCGAATCTGATTTAGTTCTGATTGTAAGGCTATTATCTTGATATTCGATTGCATCTTCGGCAAGGATCCATTCGTTTGTTGAAACGCGGTAATAAGTTTTACCATCTTTTTCCATTACGCCATCTACTAGCCAGTCGCTTCCACCTGTTAGGGAACGGTTAGAAACTTTCAAATCACTGGTATAAAGAGTGATTTTTGCTTTTGAGGCATGTGTAGAAATAGTCTTTTTCACTTTTTTAATAGCATGGTCTTTATCAGCAGGCTTAGTAGTAGCTGTTGTGGAATTAGAGTTTCCGCTGTTATCTGGTTTTGTGCTTGGTTTTACTGAGTTTGCTGAACCAGAACCGGTATTATTTTGTGATGATGGTTTATCAGTGTTTGTTGCGTTGCCATTTGTCGAAGGTTTTCCAGGAGTAGCGTTTCCTTGTTCATTTGGTTTGGTTGTTGTTTGGCTTTGGTTATCCGGTTTGACGTTTTCATTATCTGGAATTGAAGTATTTGGTTCAGTTGGTTCCACTGGCTTTTCTGATTGACCCTGATCTGGAACGTTAGGAATGATTTGAATCGGATCAGTTCCACCTTGGTTTGCTTTTTGATAGTTAACAAAACCGGCAGATTCCGGATTAATAACTGTGATTGTACCATCATTGTTTACTTTTGCTTTAACAGTATCCTTATCAGCGATTAGTCCTTCAACTTCAGGAACTTGGATATCAATTGTTGATCCCACTTTTCCTTGGACATTTTCAACAGTTTTAACTCCGTGACTTGTATTGATATTTACGTGAGCTGTAATTATAGGAAGGTTTGGCATAATTTGAATTTGATCAGTACCACCGATGTTGTAATCGTTATATGTAACAAATCCATCATGATCAGGGTCGATTACCGTGATTGAGCCATCGCTGTTAATTTTTGCCTTAACGGTTTCTTTATCAGCTAGTAAACCATCAAGATCGGGTACGGCAATGTCAATGATTGAGCCAGCCTTGCCGGTAACGTTTTTCACAGTTTGGATTCCACGGTTTGTGTGAATATCAACGTTTGCTGTGACGATAGTCAAGTTAGGAACGATTTGAATTTGGTCAGTTCCACCTTGGTTTGCTTTTTGATAGTTAACAAAACCTGCAGCATCTGGATTAATAACAGTGATAGTGCCGTTATTATTTACCTTAGCTTGAACTGTGTCTTTGTCGGCAACTAAACCAGCTAATTCAGGAACTTGAACATCGATAATTGAACCGGCTTTACCGCTAACGTTTTTAACAATTTGGTCTCCGTTGCTAGTCTTGATAGTCACATCAGCTGTAATTGTAGGAATATTAGGTGTGATTTGAATTTGATCAGTCCCACCTGTGTTGTAATCCTTGTATGTTACAAATCCTTCGTTATCAGGGTTGATAACTGAAATTGAACCATTCTCGTTTACGATAGCTTCGACTGTTGTTTTATCTGGAAGAACGTCTTTTTTATCAGGAACAACGACATCGATAATTGAACCAATTTTTCCTTCGACATTTGAAACTGTCACTGGTCCCTTATTAGTCTTAATTGTTACATTTGCTGTGACTGTTTCGGGTTCTAGTGTCACTTGTTCATTGGTTGTAATACTGCCGTCGCTGTTAACATGGGCTGTAACAATAAATTTATCATTTGTGTAACCCTGAATCTTAGGAACGTTAACAATAATGTCAGCATCGAATAAACCTGAAACATTCTTTACAGTAATGATTTTGCCTAAATTAGTCTTAATTTCTACATTTGCTGTGAATGTCTTTCGAGAATAGTTAACTACCTCATCAGAAGTGATCGAACCATTTCCGTCCACAGTTGCTGTGATAACAGTTTTATCTGGAGTATATCCTGCCACTTCTGGAACGTTAACAAGCACGTCGCTACCGATTTTTCCTTTGAAGTCTTTAACAACTAGTTTTTTGTTTAAGTTGTTTTTTATTTCGACATCGGCTGTAACATAGTCACTTGAGTAGTTAACAATATCATCGGAAATAATTTTTTCATCGTCAGTGATAGTTGCTTTAATAGTCTTTTTATCTGAATGGTATCCAAAAATTTGAGGTACAGTAACTTCAATTGTGTCACCGACACGACCTGAAACGTTTCTAAGAATTTGACGATCGGTTAAGTTTGATTTGATTACTAATTTTCCATGAACCATGTTAGCTGTGTAAACAACTTTCTCGTCTGAGGTGATACTTTCATTTTCATTAATTGTAGCCTTGATTGTTTTTTTATCTGCCGTGTATCCCTTTAGTTGAGGGACCTCAATGGTTACTGTTTGACCGACAATTCCTGATACTTCTGCTTTAATAGTTTTGTCTTTTAGATTTGTTTTGATATTGATAGTTTTTGTGATTGTTTTTGGTGTGTAGTTGACCACTTCGTCTGAATCAATTGTTCCATCAGGGTGAACAAATGCTGTGATTTGCTTTTTGTCAGGAGTGTATCCAGTAACAGTTGGAACATCTACTTTAATTTTTTCGTTAACTTTTCCAGAAACTTTTGCATGAAGTGTTCTGTCAGGGAAGTTGCTATTAACCACCATTGTTGCATAGATTTTTTTAGGAAGATAAACGGCATCATTTAATGGCTTGATAGAACCATCACCCGTAATTACTGCTTGAATAGTCTTACTTTCCAAATAATATCCTTCGATATTTGCGGAATCTGGAATTGTAAGCGTAACAGTGTCTCCAACATTTCCAGATACGTTTTCAATGATAATTGATTTCATGTTTGAATGAATCGTTACATTGGCTTTGATTCCACCAAAATAAGTGACTGATTCTTTTGTTGTAATAGTCCCGTCGGGATTAACTTTTGCTTTAACGGACTGTTTGCTGAGAATATAACCTTCTTTTTTAGGAACTTGAACTGTTATCTCGTTACCAATTTTTCCTGTAACATCCTTAACAACTTGATCACCTAAGTTAGATGAAATAGTTACATCTCTCTTGACCACATCTGAATATTCAACATTAGTATCAGTTGAGAATTTTCCGTCTTCACTAATGTGAACTTGGATTTTGGACATGTTTGGCAGTAATCCCTTGTATGGTGGAAGATCAACTGGTGTCTCAGATCCTTTTTTACCACCAATGTTGTTAATTGTAATATCACCAACATTAGTATGGACATTTACTGAGCCGACTGCATAACCATCTTTTGTTTGGTAGTCTTCGCGATAGGTCAAACGAGCACCATGATTAGTCATTTTTCCGCCTTTAAAAAGCAAGCCCTTCATTACTGAATCAAAAGAATGTGTAGGATCTTTAATATATTTGTCGAGTTGTTTAGAGCTGTAAGAAACTTCGGTGTCATGGTCTCTAATTGGTCCAAGCCAGTAATTACGTACCCATCCATGAACGGATTTATCGACCATTTTGATTAAATCGTGAGTTGGACGTTTTACATCAGACTCGGATTTGAATGAACCATTAGGTTGAAATTTGACCATCTTTGAGTCAAATAATTTACCATCTAAATAAGTTTCCATAGAGAATTCAGCAGTTGAATCTCCTGGTTTGTTTGGTGTTTCTTTTTTCGCTTCCAAAGGATTAGCTGGTTTCGTTGCTGTTGCTTTTGTTTGATCTGTACTTGCTGACGCATTAACGTTCAGTGGTTGAATAATAGGTGCTGTAAAACCACCTAAAATTACAGTTGATAATAGAATTCCTTTTAATTTCATTTGAGATCTCCCTGTATTTGTATATAGTTTCTTTAGTTTGATTAGAAATGGAAGTGCGGAATGTGTGAGATTACATTTTTAATAGCATCATGAGCTCTATGCAGCTTATGTTTGATTGACACAAAGTGATGATGATGCACTGGTTTAACCGGATTAGTTGAAACTGAAGGATGTTCTGGTTCATGAGTTCCAATATTATCTACTATCGGTGAATAAATAATATTTTTGTCGTAAGCCAAGGTCCCGTTTTCGTTGAGAGAAACCTCAACAGTTTTCTTGTTGGAAATATATCCCTCAACTTGTGGAACAGTCACTACTGTTTTTCCATCTTTTAAAATATGAACGGAATCTGTTGTTTTTAATCCGACTGGTGTTGCAAAAGAAGGTGTTCCATCTACACTTTGGAGTTCGTACTGTGCATAGAGTACTTTCTTAGAAGTGCTTTTATCTACAAGAGTTAAGCGACGATGTGAAGAACCAAAGTCATATCTAAGTCCTAGATGGCCTGAAGAAATATAGTTTGCTACTGACCCATCAGTATTAACTACTGATTGTGGTTGCCCATGGACCGCAATTGTTTCCCCGTTTTGTAATTGCTCTAATTGATCGTCAAAAATTTGCATTCTGATAGGTTTAAATCTAGTATCCCCTTTATCAAAGATGCTGCCTTTTATTTGAGACAATGGTCCATTCTCCAATTGATTGTTGACATCGATAAATATTTCAATTGCAGTCCCAGGTGTAAAGTAATCAATATTGAGATCTTTAAAAATAGATATCACATCTAAACTTGGTTGATGAGTATCATTGATATCAATAAGTTGTTTTACATTTTCTATTGAATTGATGTTAAACGACTCTTGCTGAGTAGAATCAATAGTCGCTGCATTGACATTACATACAGAAATTTCTGAAAAAATCATTCCTGCACTTAGTGTTAATCCAGCGATAGCCATTAACCTTACTTTGCTTTCATGTGTAACTTTTATATGTTTGTTCATCCATTACATTCCCCCCGAATATAGTCAAGATAATTGTTACAAGACAAAACTTTAACATGGTCTAGTCCACAGAATGAAATTTAATTTGTTGTAATTTTCATTTTATAAATGTATAAAACCAGTGATATTTGATATTGTTGATTTCCTTTGAAAACGAAGCCATTGTGAACAAGACACATTTTTTATGTAATCTTGCATTTATTCGATTGACTCAAAATAGACTAAAAAAATATGATTATTTGATAATTCGACTATTTTATAATCATTTGCACCTAAAATTTTATGAATTTTTATTTTTTTCAAGAAACCATATTTGAAAAAAAATTACACGTTGTTAATCTAAAATTTACATTGTAAACATACTGAAATATATTTCAGAGACTGTTTTTTTAATACTGATTTAATGGTTTTACAACTTAAAAACGCCACATTAACGGTTGGTTAATGTGACGCTGTTTTTGGTTAATTAATTATGATATCTGTATTAGCGACGAATTCGTTTGTGGACACACGGTGGCATAAAATTCCGTTGATAACGGTGGTTCGATCTGACGACCAGGTGGAATTGCTTACTAATCTTCGGTTGGATTTAGTCCCGTCAGATTTGAGCAGGTCTTTGTGGTATCCGTCCTTGGTGGTTATGGTGTTCTGTTTACTCTCGTATGAATAAATGTCGGAACCATTGACCCATTCTTTAGCAGAAACTCTGTAAAAAGTTTTCCCGTTGATCGATTTTTTACGATCGGATAGCCAGTCAGATTTGGGAGCTAATGAACGAGCTGGAATTTTCTTGAAGTTGGAATCATAAAGTGGGATCGCTCCTGATTTTTCATGAGTAGCGATGGTTAGGGGAGTCTCAAAAATCGTCAGATGGACCTTGGAAATTGTGGGATTGGTTTTATGTGGGGTTGGAGTAGGGAGCGAAGGAATAACGTTTATAGATTGACTCGGAAAGGGCGTAACTACTTTATGATTTGTCTTTCCTTGAGAGTTTGAGCTGGCGGGAATAGATGGATTTGGTAATGGTTTGGATGCTGGATGAGTAATCGTTTCATGGGGTTTCGGTATGGTCGGAGTTGGTTTTTCCTTATTAGTTTCATTTGGATTCTTAATTGAAGATATTTCAACTACATTTCCGTTTTTTAAAATGAGTGATTTACCATTATCGCTTACGGTGGCTTGAAGTTTTTTTGTAGGGTCAGTTAATTTATAAACAGCTTGTTTCTTCTTGGGAATAGAAAGGACGATTTCGACTTGTTGCCCAGCGGTAACTTCGGTTAGTTTAGTGTTATTTTGATCACCCTTAGCAATTAAATAGAAATTGGGAGTCACAACATTGGATTCAGATCCATCTACTTTAACCACAAAGTTAGTAGACTTAATTTCATCTGCTGGGAATGTAGAAGGAGTATTAGCTGGTATGCTTTTATCTAGTGTATATGTTGCATCGTCATCTAGTGGATGTGAGACTAAATCTTTAAGCGAGATTGATTTATCTGTTTTAGAATTTTTCCAATCACCATTTCTTAACCCAGCATTTTTTAAATTAAGTCCCTTAAATGCTGTAAATGAATTTAGCGGGGTGTCTTTAAACATATTTTCGGTATTTAGAGATTTGGCAGCTTTAAAAGGTGTTAGATCAATCGACTTTAATTGAGTGTTTTCAAATGCGCTGGTTAAATCGATTTTATTATGCGTGGTTAGTTTGGGCAAAGTGATATTACTTAGTGGTGTGTTTTTGAACATTCCAGACATGTTTGTAACCTTAGTAAGATCAAGTCCCTTAAGATTGATTGATTCAATTTGCGTTCCAGCAAACATATTTGAAACATTAGTTACGTTGGATGTATCAAACGAATTCCAGTCAACTTCCTCAAGTTTCGTGTCGCCTTCAAAGAATCCACTTAAGTCCATTAATTTACTGGGTACGAGGTAGTTTAATACAGAAATGTTTTTTATGTTTGGCAATGAGCTGAAAAATTTTTTATTGTTTTCGTTCAAATGGACACTTACTCCAAAATTAATTGATTCTATACTTTTTGGATCAATTTTTTCCTTACGTAAATTATCGGCTAATGTTCCAGTTGGAAAGTTAGAACTTTTAATTGTTAGTTTGTTTTCATTTACTAGGTATGGATTATCACGAGCAGTATGTGCATCCGAAGCTGCCACCGCGCTCCCCCAATTCATTCCGTTGGTTAATACTCCTGAAGATAGTGCAACTGCTGTGATCAGCAGTGCCTGGCTGGTTGTTTTGACTAAAGTTTTTTTCATATAAGATCTCCTTTGTGTGTTTGCTATCGAGATAGCTGTTAAGAAATTACGTCAGGAGATTCGATTTTTTCCAAAAAAAAACTAGCCTTATCGGCTAGTTAATTAATAATTAAAATCCGGAATCGACTTCGCGGTCTGGTTCGTGGGTGATCCGGCTTCTAAAGTCACGTCTGAAGACTTCAATTGTCCAAGCCCAAACCATGTGGCCTAAAGCTTCTGAGAAGTGTTCTTCAAATGGTTGGTTCCAAACTGCTGGAACGGTTCCCATTAATGGCATGATCAAGAGGTGGAATAATACCCAGATGACAAGTCCATAAACGGTACCTTGTCCCAACTTGATCTTTGGATAATACTCTGCGATTACACAGTAAATAATAGCGAAAGTGATTGAGAATCCAAAGTGCATGATGAAACTTACCCAAGGCATTTGTTGGCCTGAATAAGTGTATGTCAAATGCGTGATTGCCTTTGGAATTCCGAATTGTTGCAATAGTTCTTGTGGTGGATTGGTCAAATTTCTGGCAACGGTTCTAGGTGGTAGTAAAACTTCCCAACCTAGCTTAACGATACCGGACATGATACCACCAATAATACCAGCGATGACAGCTGCCCAAATTCTGGGTTGTCTTCTTGTGGCGATGTTCATAATTAAGCCCCCTAAAGTTGTTACAAGTTCATTTATAGTCCTTTTGAATTCGATAAACCATAGTTGTTTAAAAAAATTTAAAAACACTTCTAGTTAACTTTCATGAACTTTACACTTACTCCTACTAACATGACTATAGTTCCTTCAGAGTCTTTTTGGCTGAAAAAAGGCTATCGAATTACTGCTATTTATTATGTGGATAACTGATAATAATCGATATTTTACGAATGATTAAAAAGGACAAAATTATTTTCCGTTTGAATCGAATCATATTATTTTTTATATAAGAATAATCATAAAACTCCTTATAAACGCTGATTTGACGGATAATCTGACTATTAGAATATTCAAGAGAGGTTCTTATGAAAAATACTAAATCGACTATTATCAAAAGTCTGGTTTTTTCTGGAATTGTTCTAGGAACTATCGGACTTCAATCTACGATCGTTGATGCAGCTACAAACGCTGGTATTGACGCTGCTACAAACGTAACAGATACAACTACTAATAAAATTACTAATCAAATTGTTTTCACAAATGGTGACGTTGAAGTTGGAAATGCTGCAACTATCGTTACTGGTACTAAGGTGGGACAAGTTATTGATTTAACAAAACAGCTTCCAGCAGGATACCAAGTGGCTTCTGGCAATAATAACTACACTCTAGGCAAAGACGGTGCTATTAATCGAGTTGAATTAACCAAGGTCGGCAACGTTACGGCAACGGTTCATTACATATACAACAGTGGCCAAGTTGGTTCAGAAGTTTTGACTGGTAACGCCGGTGACTCTGTGAGCGTAAGTAAGGTCCCAGCTGGATACTACTTGGCAAACAAGTCTCAAAACAAGGTCATCCTAGGATCTGGTTCATCAGACGTTTATCTAAACGTTAACCCAGCAATTCACAATACGATCTCATTCGTTCAAGACAACACTGCAAAAACTGAAGTTGGCACGACAACTATTTCTGGCGAAGCTAGTGGCGACAAAGTGACTTTAGCAAGTAGTTCGCTTCCTGCAGGCTATACCTTGAAAAACACTGATGACTCTTCAGTGACAATGCAACCAGATGGCAGCAAGCAACAGATCACGGTCGTAGCAAGTAGCAAAACTGAAGACTTCAAGGGTGCAGTCGGAACAATGGACAAGTTAGTTTCCTTATATTCAGATACAGGTGCTAAACTTGATGCCCGTTCATTAGGTGTTGACAGTTCATGGGCCACTGATAAAAAGTTGACCTTGAATGGTGATACTTACTATCGTGTTTCGACGTCAGAGTGGGTAAAGGGTAGCGATGTTTATAGTTATACCTCAAATCCAACAACAGTCGTAACCAAAGATGGAGCAATCTCACATCTATACGATGCAACAGGAAAAGTTTCACCAAGCAGATCAGTTTCCGCAAATTCCGCTTGGTATTCCGATAGAACAACCATGATCAACGGTCAAAAATACTACCGTGTTTCAACCAACGAATGGTTGTCAGCAAATGATGTAAAATAATTTATCAATTTACAAGGATGTTCCCATTAAATGTAGTGGGAATATCCTTATTTTTTTATTCATAGTGATGTAAATGAATGTAGTATGTTTACGATTTCATTCTAGATTAGTATTTAATGATCATATATATTAGAAAAATATAAAAGAATGGATGGATATTACTTTGAGTAAAATAAAAAATACATTGTTAATTACAATAATGATGACAACTGTTACGAGTACAATGAATATTTTTAATACGGAAAGAGTATTGGCTAACGAAAATACTGGGGTTATAAAAAATGTGCCGGATGAATCAGAATTCGGAATGCAAATTAATTTTCGATATAACGGTCATTATGTAGATAATGAATATATTCGTGGGGTAGAAAATCAAGAAAAAGATATTATGGAGTTGGTACCAGATGGTTATAAACTGACTAAAGGAACATCTAGCAAGGTAATCATGCATAGAAATGCAAGTGAAGGTATTTTTATCTCAGTGGAACCAGTTAAACACACTTTAAAAATTAAATTTGTTGATGAATCCAACTCATTTAAAGAAGTTGGCACTCCAGCAGACTATCAAGTGTTCCCCGATGAGCTTATTGAGGAAAATGAATATATAGATCAAGTACCTGACGGCTATGTCATATCAAAAAATGCAGAAACTTATTTTTATTCAAAAAAATTAAAAGAAGGAGCTGTTGAGGAACATAAAATATACGTCAAAAAGAATTTGAATGATGAATATATAAATACAATACAATTAAAAGATGAAATGGGTGGTGCGATAGGAACCCCATTTAACGTTAAAGGCAAAAAAAATGAGATAAAAATCTTGGATAGTTCACATTTACCGGATGGATATGTTTATCGATATGATTATAGTGAATCAAGCTCTATTAGCTATAAAATCATTCCAAAAGAAACAATACAATACATAACAATCATGAAGAGAAGAGAACCTAGCAGTTTTATTCAGAAAGAAATTAAGTTTATTAATTCAGATGGAAAGATAATTGGAAATTATTATATTCACGAAAACGACGGACAAAGAATTAATATTAATAGTTCATGGGTTCCCAATGGATATAAGTTGAAAAATCCTAATCAAGAATATGTTATTCAAGATGATGGAAAAAGTCTGAATGTTAATGTAGATGAAGAAGAAAAGGTGACAAACAAATTTAAGATTGTTGATGAGGATGATCCTTCAAAAGTTTTGAAAGAGATTGAATTGTCTGGACCTAATAATAGTTCCGTCGTATTTAAAAACGACTTAGTACCTGGATATGGTTATAGACCCAATGCCGCATTTATATATTTTGAACATACAGATAAAATAAAAACAGTGAGATTTTCTAGAAAATATAACAACATGATCTTCTTTGTTACATTCGATGGGACTGTTGTGGGTAAGAAAGAAGTATCTAATTTTGATGGCTGGAAAGTCTCATTGACCGCTCCCAAAGGATATGAATTTCCAGCAAATTATTTAGATAGTATTTATATTTCAAAAGAGAATAAAAAACAACGAGTGGTGGTTCTTAAGCTAGAATCTGATCATTCAAACATTGGAACAAGTAATATTGGTGGTGGCAGTACGAATAACTCTAATTCAACGAATTCTAATTCAACCCACTCAAATGGTGACAGTTCCAATAAGAAGATAACTAATCACGTCTCCTTTATAGGAATTCATTTTATCGATAAAACAATTCCGCTTTTCGATTCAAATGGAAAAATCTCTAATCGTCAACTTGCTTCAAACACTGATTGGGCTGTCGACAAGAAAATGGTCCTCAATGGTGAGACTTACTTCCGAGTTTCAAGTAATGAATGGGTCAAAGCTGCTCATGTTTATGAATATCAAAGTATTAATGGTGTAATCGAAACTCAAAATAAAATTTCTAAACTTTACGATAGTAAAGGAAAATTATCTGTAAGTCGAAGCTTGGGTCCAAATTCAAGATGGTTAACTGACAAATCAACCATGATCAACGGTCAAAAATACTACCGTGTTTCAACCAACGAATGGTTGTCAGCAAATGATGTAAAATAATTCACAAATACGTAGTCCCCACCGGTAACGGTGGGGATTTTTTTGTGAAAATAGTACTAATAAATGTTGTAATATCACGACTCTTCAACTTTGATATATTGTGAAATAATCGTGGATTGCGGGTCAATTTTGGGTTAAATTGAATGCGGTTACAAAGTAGCTAAAATATTTTTATTCAGGTGGAAGAGATGTCTAATAATAAATTAATTACTAATGTATTACTTTGTGGAGCGTTGCTGATGACCAGCGTTGTACCAGCGATGAGTGTTTCTGGAACGGCTCAGGCAGACAGTACTGACTCAACTCGAATGGTTCAAGCTGACCCTTTAGCTGACCATATGGATTTCGATTTTTACGATTTCAATACGCGTGAAAAAGTCGGTGATCTGCAGGTCAATATTTCTAAGGGAGAAGAAAAATATTTGACGACTGATGATATTCCAAATGGATATTTCTTTTTTAATCCTGATGGGAAGAAGACTGAATTGATTTGGACTATCAAAGGTCGACCCGGCGCAACTGAAACTGTTTATCTGATCAAGAGCAGTAAGGACGACTCTCTGGCAAAAAATTCATTCAAGCGTTATGGATATATTTCTACTAAGACTGACCAAGGTCCGATTCAATTAGTAAATAGCGAGGGCAAGGCCAGCAATCGGATGCTTGGACCAAATACTGATTGGGCGTTTGACAAGACTTGTACCCATAAGAAGAATGTCTATTTCCGAGTTTCGACTGATGAGTGGGTCAAGGCAAGCGACGTCTATCAATATTTTGGAATCCATGAAATTGCGACCGTCAAACCAGACCGCAGTGCCAAAGTGGTCTCAGTTGATGGACAAACAATTGGTGGAACGACTTTGACAGCAAACTCAGTCTGGCTGGCAGATAAATTAGCATACATCAACGGCAAGCAACATTTTAGAGTATCCACAAACACGTGGGTGTCAGCAGATGATGTCACAAGCAAGATTTTGTACTAAAGCGAAGATTTGAGAAAAGAGGTTGATCGTGAAGAAAAAATTTTTAGTTGGGACTTTATTGAGTGGTTTCATCCTTGGGTCGTTTGTTTTGCCGACGGTTTCGAGTGCTGCGGAAGTGCTGGAATCTGAGTCTGAGAAAAAGAAGAAGAGTAAGCACGGTCATCAGGGTTCGCTTAAAATGGACTCGGCGATTTTTAAAGATTTGCATTTTGTCGGTCCAAAGCACTTAGAAAATGTCGGTCAAACAAGACATGATACTATTCAATTCATGGGTCTTCGAAAAACGGTGACGCAGCTGATCACAACGCATGTTGGACAGCGAGTTACGATCAAAGATTATGAAAAATATATTCCAAAGGGGTACGAGGTAGACACTTCTCGCACATATAGTTTTGTTGCTCAAGACAAGCCATGGCCAGAGACTTTCATGGTTTACTTGAAAAAATCAGTTCAAACTGAATTGACGGCAAAAATTAATTTTGAAGCTGACTTCGGCAAGGTTCCAGCGACTGAGGTCAGTGGAAAATCTGGGACAACGATCAATTTAGAAAAATATGTCCCAGCTGGCTACAGTTTAGCTACAGGTCAGGATAAAGAGTTTGTTTTGTCAGAAAAGACAAAATCACTAACTGTGAAGATAGTCGCCGAAAAGCATTATGATTCAATTCAATTTTTTGGCACGGGTGGATTTTACAGTGTCGCTAAGCGTGTCGGGGAAAAAATCACGTTAGCGGATTATCAGAAGTTCATTCCAAAAGGATTTGTTATCGACAAGTCAATTCAGTATGAATTTGTTTCTGGCAATCGCGGTCAAAACTTTATTGTTTATCTGAAAACAATGGCTAAGATATCGAACACAGTGAATTTTGTTGATGAACATGGCAAATTATTAGGTACTAAAACAGTCAGTGGATACGATGGGGAAAAGGTTAAATTAGTTGATACTGACGAGTACAAAATCACTGGCAGCCATACTTATACGATCTCTGAAAAACAAACGGTCGCAGAGATCAAAGCTACACCGGCCAAGATTGAAAAAGAAATTAAGTACGTCACTGACGATGGGGTCGAATTTGAAGGATTTAACGCGATATTTGATGTAAACGGTCAATTAGTTATCGATCAAGCCAAGATCCCGGCTGGTTATGAAATAGAATACGGATATGAACCAATTTTGAATGACGGTAAAAAAGTCATTACAGTAAAACTATTCAAGACACATAAGAACACCGTGCAATTTGTGACGCCACATGGGGAAATTGTTGGTACAACTGAGATTGCCGGACGTTCTAACCACGAGGTTATCGTTACTCCTCCGAGTGGATTTGAATACTTAGATAGCTCATACAAAATTTTTAACATTTTAAGCGATAATACGACGCAAAAAGTTATCGTGACTAGTTTGGAAAATTTGGTGGTTCCAGATGATTCAACTAGTGTCGAGGCACCAACTGAAAATGTTGATAACTCAGAGACGACAGTTTCAAACGAAAATGAAGCTGATCAACCAATTTTAGAAGAAGTGCGTCCTCCAGAAATCATTAGTAGTTCTGAAGGAGCTGGAAATTCGCAAACTTTACCAACTGAAAAAGAACCTGAACCTGTTGATACTCAAACTGACAATGTTGATTTGGGCAACGTTGAACAGATTGAGAAACCAACACCTGACACTGGTTCTAATAATGTTGAGACTGCACCAAATGTGAGTGGGCCAGAGGTTCAGACGCCTGAACCTAATCCGATTGAACCAGGAGATTTCATCGAAGGTACGAATCCAGAAATCGATGAGAACAATCCACAACTGACTGAAATATCTGGACAGATCATCACGCATGGAATGGGCGATCGAACACAGCTCTATGATCAAAATGGACAATTGATCGATGAGTATTTGGCACCGCATTCCGATTGGAAAGTTGACCAACGTGCAATTATCAATGGTGAAATTCATTATCGAGTTTCTACTAACGGTTGGCTCAAAGCTAGCGAAAGTCTGCGCTATGATCCAGTTTCACAAATTGTTACGACCGGGGATAAAGTCGTCACAGTTTACGATAGTCAAGGCAATGCGACTAAACGAAGTCTGGCTGCAAACACAAGCTGGAAAGCTGACAAAGTCGCAACTATCAACGGAAAAACTTTTTACCGTGTGTCGATCAACGAATGGATCGCGGCAGATGAATTAAACTAAAGAAAGCCTTTTGATAAAGGCTTTTTTTAATATTTTAAAGTGCTAATTGATAACATTTTGACTAATTTGCGGATATTATGGGGTTAATATAAGAGGTTTTTAAATTGCGTAAAAGTCAATTGAATAATGACCGTGAAATGGTTACGATAAAGGTAAATTTTGAATATAATGGATCGATAATTTCGGCTATTTTCATAACGGGTGAGATTGGATTGATAATTGATATCACGCATCGAGTTCCCGAAGGTTTCGTTTTGGCGGATGGTCAATCGGCGCATTTTGTGCTTCACCCAGTCCTAACTAAAGGAGTGGTTATAAAATTGGTAGATTTAAAAGTAAAACCTAGCAATAAGAATAATTCAAACATCAAACGTGTTGCTCCCGGAACAATTATTGAAAATAAGATTCACTTTATGACCAAGACTGAGCATGAGATCTGTCGTGGGACTATTCGTGGCCCTGAAAAATCCAAGGTCAGGATCCAATGTCCTCCTGGCTACCGGTTCACCTCAGATTATTGGAATTTTGCTATCGTTTCAGCCGACAATCCTCATCAAAAAGTTTACGTGGTGCCGCTTCAAAATCAGAAGTCGCCTAGGCGGACTGAGACTTTGGACTCAATTTTTGACCATCGGACTAGTTTGTCAGGTTTCTTTATGACGTATTCTAGTAATGGCATTATCCCAGTGTTCAACGGCCAAGGGTTGACAATTTACAATATGGCCAATAATTATGATTTGAAAGTTTCTCACTGTGCCGATTTGCACGGGACGACTTATTTGGAGATTGCACGAGACGTTTGGGTCAATGCACAAGACGTGATTCAGTATCAACCGTTGGAGTGTCGAGTTGAGGCAAATGAAGCTACGGACATTCGGCTTTTTGACTGCCAGGGTCGAGTTACTTCACGTGGGATTTTGACCGACCAAAACATTTGGTACACTGATCGAAAAATTAATATTAATGGAACGACCTTGTATCGAGTCACCGAGACCGGCTGGCTGTCGAGCAGGGATGTCCATGAACTCAAAAAAGCAGATAGCGATTAGCTACCTGCTTTTCTAATATCCCCAAAATGCAATAACGTGTGAATACCAAGATTGACGTTGGTAAATTTGTTTTTTACAATTACGGACTATTTTCGGATCTTTAATTTTAGATCCCTTGTCCAATAATTCCATACCGCATTTGTCGCAGTATTTTAAATCTGAATCAACTTTTTCCCCACAGTTTGAACAATACATGTTGTATTTCTCCCCCTAATTAATTCAAGTTCATAATACAATAATATCGTTTGAGGTTAAAGCTAAATCAATAATTAAGCAAGACTAATGATTGCTTAAACCGATTAATTTCTATCCAATTTGTTTGTTTGGATATTTCCGTCTTGGACAACTAACCATGTTTTCCCTTGGCAGTCTTCAAGGTTGAGAGAATATCCTTTTCCCCATTGTTGCAGAGCCTGACTAGAAGCATAGGTTGCATCTTTGATGAGCCTTTCAGTAATATTATCACCATATAAATCACTATCCATCAAATATGCATTGAAATCACTACCTTGAACGGTCTTACAAGTAATTGTTTTATCATTTAAGGTCCAGGTGCAATCTCCACCAGCTGTTTTCATTTCATCATAGGTCATATGATTCAAGTTGGATGAATAAGGACCAGAATCACTAACGTTAGCCCATTTTTTGAATAGACTTAATTTGTCTGCATCACTTGTGGCTGCATTTCGATACGTTGTTGTCTTCGTGAATGCAAATAATGCAACAATCAATACTAATACCGCGAAGATTATTTGAATTCGATGTTTTTTGATCTTTGTGGCGAAGTTGCCGGAGTTATTTTGATTAAAATTTTGTTGTTGATTTGAAACGTTAGTATTTAGGTTCTGAACAGGTGGTTGTTGGTTGTTTACAGGGCTATGTTGAGTATTATTGCTATCACTAGAATCATTAGTTGCACTAAATTGAGCAACGTTAGCACCACACTTAGGGCAGAACTTAACTCCTTCAGGAATTTTTGCTCCGCAATTTCCACAAAACATCATATTTATTTATCCCCTAACTCATATTTTAAAATTATGCTTCAAGCAAATGGTCTGTTTTAAGTATTCCGTTTTGGGCAGTAACTACGGTGTTGCCACTTTCATCTTGTACTTCGACGATGTAATTGGGACCCCATTCACGATTTGCTTCTGAAGAAGTTTTTTCGATGCTTGTTCTAAGGAAGGTTAATTCTGATTTGGCATAATTAGTTTCATCTAAGAAATCAATCAATTTTCCTTCTTCTTTAGCTTTCAAAATTACTCGATTATTCTCGACAGTCGCAGTTACACCAATATCGTCATCATTAGTAGTCATCCAACTACTAATATATTCAGATTTTGATGATGAGCTCATTGTCATGTCACGATACTTTGCAGTTCTCGAGAACATAAATCCACCAACGACAATAACGATTAAAGCGATGATGATCAATGTCTTGTGTTCTTTGATTTTAGGGTTTTGCAATAAAGATTTCGTATTTGATGTTTGATTTTGTTGAGTACCATTCATTGGTTGAGTAGGTTGTTGAACTGGAGCGGCTTGTTGATTTGGTACTGCTTGACTTGAAGCACTTGGGTTTGCTGTTGGTTGCTTTTCCTCGTTCTTTGGAGCACTAAAATCGCTAACCTTTGCGCCACACTTTGGGCAGAACTTAACGTTATCTGGAATTTTTGCCCCACAATTTCCACAAAATATCATATATTTAATCCCCGTTTCTTTGTTAACCGACATGGCGATAGTTATGCTATGTCATACAATATAAATTATATAATATTCTACTATTTTTGCGGTTATGATTGTAGTTAGATTGAGGTAAATTACAAATTTAGGTAAAAAAAAAAACAGATCATAGTGATCTGCTTTTTTTTATCCGAAGAATACACTCCAGACTTTAACTGCACAAATTCCGCCAAGAATTGGTGCTACTACTGGTACCCAACTATAACTGAACTGGGATGAACCTTTGTGTTGCAATGGTAAGATTGCGTGCAAAAGTCTTGGTCCAAGATCACGAGCTGGGTTAAGTGCTGGTCCGGTTGCTCCACCAAGTGAAACAACTAGGGCCATAACTAGGAATCCTAGTCCGATAAAATCAGCTCTCAAATCGATTTTATCGGCTGTCAATGCGACTGCTCCAAGTACTAGGACAAATGTTCCTAAGAACTCGTTGATAAAACCGTTTAATTGACTATGTTCGTTATCGATAGTTGAGAATGTTCCCAAGATCGATTCCGCATTAGTCGTGTGATTGTAGTATGGCTTGTATGCAGCCACGATACAAGCTTGTCCAAAAATTCCTCCTAGCATTTGTGCTAAGACGTAGGGGAATACTTCTGCCCAAGGAAATTGTCCGTTAACGGCAAGTGCCAATGTCATGGCTGGATTGATCTGTGCTCCAGAAATACCAGCGAACATCATGGCTGGGATCATAACCCCGATACCGTAACCGAAACCTATCAGGATCCACCCCCCGTGGAATCCTTTCGTTCCCTTAAGTTCAACGTTTGCTACTGAGCCATTACCTAAAGCAACCATCAAAGCGGTTCCCATAAATTCAGCCACGCAGCGAATAAATAGTGTGTAGTGCATAAATTCTGTACCCCATAAATTTATTTGCACAGTCGAATCTCTTGCTTAGCATGGCTTTGTAGTCTTCTAAGGCCTCAAATCAGACCGTAACGATTAATAAGTATAGCACATGGCAAACGGTTGCAAGAGAAATTGTGAAAAAGTTTTTATACTTTTTTTCTTTCGTTTGTAGCTAGATTTAACAGTATTAGCGCAATTATCAAGAATATGAGCATCACGATAAATGAATTTTGTGAACCAATTGCCGTTCTCAAACCGTAACTTTTCGGCGTTGAAGCGCTTTGTGAAATAGTTACGATAGTAGATACGATCGAAGTTCCGACTGCACCAGCAAATTGTTGGACCGTGTTAAAAAATCCATTCCCGTCAGCATTTTTTTCCGGAGGTAGTTGCTTTAATCCGTTGGTCATAATGTTTCCCATGGCAAAGCCCATGCCCAGCATGAATAGCAGATAGAATGACAAGATGAGAGTATCAGATAAGTGACGTCCAAATAATACGTATAAGAACATAGCAACTATTTCGAGAAAAATTCCACTCAAGATAGGTTTTCTGGCTCCTAATTTATCAAGGATACTGCCGCCAAGCGGTGCAAAGACTGCGCCTAAAGCAGCACCAGGAAGCACGACTAATCCAGCTACCAAAGCAGTTTTTCCGTTGACTAGTTGAATATAATTTGGAAGCACAAAAGACATGCCTAAAGCTCCTAATTGGACTAGGAAAAAGGCGGCTAAATGTTGAGAATACTTGGTATTCTTTAAAACTTTGATATCGATTAATGGGTTGTTGCTCTTTTTAGATTGTTGAATAAATCCGATTAATCCTAAGACACCAATGATAAAGGGTACCCAGAAGTTGATTGGTTTTGAAACTAACATTGAAAGGTTACTGAATCCAAAGATCAAACCGACGAAGGCGATTGAGATCAACAATAAACCAGCTAAGTTCAAACTAGTTTTTTGCAAAGGATTGACTTGTTTGATTGCCAAAGCTCCCATGATCAAGGCAATGATTACAATCGGTAGCAGCAAGATGAAGATGCTTCTCCAGCCTAGTGAGTTTACTACTAGACCACCAAAAGTGGGCCCGATTGCCGGTGCGATGGCAGTGATCAGAGTACCAATCCCCATCAGCAGGCCGATTTTTGAAACGGGAGCTTGTTCGAGAATGATATTGAACATCAATGGTAAAGCAATTCCGGCGCCAATTCCTTGAATGACACGGCCGAGAACGAGAATTGGAAAAATGGGTGCGATGCTATCGATGATCAGACCGATTGCAAACAAACTAGCAGCCATGATAAAAAGTTTTTTGGAAGTAAAATTGTGTTTTAAGTAAGCGGACAATGGCATCATGATCGATGCGACCAATAAATATCCTGTCGTCATCCATTGAACTGTTGCGGTGTTAACGTTAAATTGTCGCATCAAAGTTGGGAAGGTCACGTTGGTGGCAGTCTCTACGACGACTCCACAAAATGACATCAATCCAGCAGCGACGATCGACAAAATTAGACGAGCGTTTAATTGTTTTTCTTGCATAGGTCCTCCTAAATAGTTAGAATTCGAACTAACATATGATGTTATAACATAATTCATTATAAATGTGCTAGTATAATTTTATGTTAGAAATCAAACTATGAGGTTGATTATGGATAGAATTTTTGGAGTTTTGATCAAACAAACCAATAGCGTTCTTTCGCGAGACGCTGACAAATTTGCCCAAACACTGGGATTGACACGGATGCAGATCAGCATTATCGATTATGTATCTCGTCTGGAAAACGATAAATATATTTTTCAAAAAGATATCGAATCAGAATTTAATATTCGACGTGCAAGTGCTACGAGTGCGTTAAAATTGATGGAGAAAAACGATTTATTGGTCCGGGTGCCAATGGAAAACGATGCCAGATTAAAACGAATCTTGTTGACTCCCAAATCACGACAGTTGTCGAAAAGTATTCGCAAGTATTTCTCAGAAACTGAGGATAAACTTTGCCAAGCAGTCGGATTAGACAACGAAGGCATTGTTAAAGAGGGATTGAAAAATATACTAGAGGTTTTTTCAGATTAGGTAAGTAGGTGGGAGCTATGATGGAAGTGTTTGTTTCATCGATAACAATTGTGATTGCGGTGGCTATTGCTAATATTTTGGCACGTTTTGTGCCAAATCTATCGAATACGTATATCAACCTTGCAGTGGGGATAGTATTTGGACTAATTCCATATACGGATAAACTGATTCTAAATTTTGACAACGAAGTTTTCATGTTTCTGATTGTGGCTCCTTTGTTATATTTCGAAGGACAGCAGACACGCAATAATACGATTGTTAGACAGGCTGGGTCAATTATCGGCACAGCAGTATTATTAGCCGTCATTATTGCGGTTGTAGTCGGTTGGTCGATCAATCTTATTTTTGCATTAGGATTTCCATTAGCGTTGATCATGGCATCAATCAGTACGCCAACAGATGCAACAGCGTTTGGTTCAGTTGTTGAAGGTCGACAGGTTCCGCAAAATGTGGAGAAAAATTTAAAGCTTGAGTCTTTATTTAACGATGCTACAGGAATTATTTTGTTAGCTGCCGGAATGGCTTGGTTTGAAACTGGACATTTATCTTTTGCACAAAATGCCGGTAGTTTCCTGTATTCAGCAATTGGCGGGATGATATTAGGCTCGGTAATTTCATTTTTATTAATGCTGTTTCGTCAAATGCTATTAAGATCGCACATTAATGTTATCTCATCGCAGACCATTATCTTTTTAATTACGCCATTTGTGATTTATTATTTGGCAGAAGAACTACAGATGTCTGGAATTATTGCAGTTGTCTGTGCCGGATTGATCAATAACAGTGAAGCGAGTCGCAGTCGGTTTTCCTCGCCACATCAATTTCATCTTGGCGTTTCATTAATGAATTTCATTTCGGAAGTTTTAAATAGTTTTGTTTTTGTAGTTTTAGGGATCACTTTGATTCGCATTATCCGTGATAACTTTAATGAAATTACTCATTCTTTAGTTTGGCTTTGGGTCGGAATCGTGATGTACTTGATATCGTTAATAATTCGTTATTTATATGCACAATTTGTTTTGAGAAATACGTCTAAAGATTCGATTGTTTTCTCACTTGGCGGAATCCATGGTGCCGTTACTTTAGCCATGGTATTCAGTGTAAGCAGTAAGGTTTTATCGCTTCAAAAATTCAACCTATTGGTCCTGGTTGAAACTGTCGTCATCATTTTGAGTATGATTGTTCCAACAATTTTGTTTAGATTCATTCTGCCAGGGACTGAAAATGATTCCCATATTTTGGATCAAATGAGTGTCATTCGTGAAAAAATGGTTCAAAGAGGAATTGGCCGAGTTAAAAAAATGGATATTGATGAATCGGTTCGTAAGTCGGTCATTTATGATTTACAAGATCAAAATGCAGATAATACTACTGGTGATTTTTTGCATCAGTGGCGTGGCGTTAATCAGAATGCATTTGATTTTGACGAAGATCAGAAATTACAAGAACGTCGGGCATTGATGTACGCATTTACGGAAGAACGTAAATACTTGCATGATATATCTTTGGAACACAAATTTGACTCAAAATACATATACAGTTTGACTAGTGAGATATTGCTTTCAGAATCATTGGTTTTAGACCCGATCAATCAACAAGAATGAAAAAATAATTGACAAAGTTTATAAAGAAATATAATCTTGATACATAAATCAACCGGAGGAATTCATCATGGCATACGCAAATGTTGTTCAATTAAACAGTTGTTGTTGTGGTTCGCATCTTATGCGATCCACTGATTTGCGTGCCCAGATAAATTTTGAGGGGTAAACTTAAATCAGATCAATCGTATAAGGTGCAGATTCTATTAGGAGTCTGCACCTTTTTTGTATCTTTTTAAGTTGGAGAGGGAAAAATGTTAGTAGAAAATATTTATCAGACTATTGGCGATACGCCGCTACTGAAACTAGATATTAAAGCACCTAACAATGTAAAAATTTATGCGAAATTAGAAATGTTTAATCCCGGCGGTTCTGTCAAGGATCGTCTCGGAGTCAACTTGATCGAAAATGGCCGTAAAAAGGGATTTATCAAGGATGGTACGACGATCATTGAGCCCACAGCTGGAAATACCGGCATCGGCGTTGCCTTGGCTGCACAAAAATATCATTTGCCAGTCAAGCTAGTCGTTCCCGAAAAGTTCAGTCAGGAAAAACAAATTTTGATGAAAGCGTTGGGGGCAGAAATTATTCACACTCCTTCTGAGGATGGCATCAAGGGAGCAATTGCCAAGGCTAAAGAGCTTCATGCAGAAATCGACAATTCATATGTTCCGCTACAATTTGAAAATCCGGCTAATCCAGAAGCTTATTACAAGACCTTAGGTCCGGAAATAGTGAAAGACCTTCCTGGTCAAAAAGTCGATGCATTCGTTGCCGGTTCTGGTTCCGGCGGTACATTTGTTGGTGTGACTCAAGCATTGCAAGAGGCCTATCCTGAAATGAAGGCTATCACGGTTGAACCGGAAGGCTCAATTTTAAATGGTGGTCAAGAACATGCCCATCGAACAGAAGGTATCGGTGTGGAATTTATCCCACCATTTTTCAAATCGATCAAAGTCGATGAAGTAAAAACAATCAGCGATGACGATGCTTTTTCAAATGTTAAGTGGTTAGCTGATAACGAAGGTGTCTTTGCTGGAAGTTCATCTGGTGCAGCACTAGCAGCAGCTTTACAAGTGGCCAAAGAGCTACCTGAAAATTCTACGATCGTAACAATTTTCCCAGATTCAAGCGAACGTTATTTAAGTAAAAATATTTATGGTGAAGAGGAGAAATAACATGAAATTTAATACAAAACTTATCCACGGTGGCATTAGCGAAGACAAGGCAACAGGAGCAGTATCGATTCCAGTTTATCGTTCATCGACATTCCATCAACACGAATTAGGTGGAGAACCAAAATGGGAATATTCCAGAACTGGTAACCCAACTCGTGCAGCTTTAGAATCATTAGTTGCTGACATCGAAAACGGAACGAATGCCTTTGCTTTTGCATCAGGCTCAGCAGCTATTCATGCTGCATTTTCACTATTCTCAGCCGGCGACCACATCGTCATCGGAAATGACGTCTACGGTGGAACATTCCGCTTGGTCAACAAAGTCTTGAAACGTTTTGGTTTGGAATTCACAGTCGTTGATACACGTGACCTCGATGCTGTTGAAAAAGCTATCCAAGACAACACAGTGGCTATTTATTTGGAAACACCAACTAATCCATTGCTACGCGTTTCAGATATCAAGGCTATCTCAGATATTGCTAAAAAGCATGATTTGAAGACGATTGTTGATAATACTTTTGCCACACCTTATAACCAAAATCCACTCTCACTCGGTGCAAACATTGTGGTGCATTCAGCAACTAAATATCTTGGCGGACATTCAGACGTTGTTGCCGGATTAGCAGTTACTAACGATCCTAAAATCGCCGAAGATTTAGCCTTTTTGCAAAACTCTATTGGTTCAACTTTAGGACCTGATGACAGTTGGCTATTAATGCGTGGAATCAAGACGCTCGGTGTTAGAATGCGCGTTCATCAAGAAAATACCCAAATCATTTATGACTACTTGCAAAAAAATGACAAGGTTGCAAATGTTTATTATCCTGGCAACCCTGACAGCGAAGGCTACGAAATTGCCAAGAAGCAGATGAACGGATTCGGTGCGATGATCTCATTTGAATTAAATGAAGGCCTCGATGCGAAAAAATTTGTTGAAAGTTTGCACTTGATCGACCTGGCTGAAAGTTTAGGTGGAATCGAGAGTTTGATCGAAGTTCCTGCAGTCATGACACATGCCGCTATTCCGCGTGAGATCAGACTTAAGAACGGTATCAAAGATGAGTTGATCAGACTATCTGTTGGTGTTGAAGATGACAGCGATTTGATTGCCGATTTAGAGCAAGCGTTTTCACAAATTTAAAAAATAATATTGTCAGACGATTTTTTTAGTGATAATATTCACTTTGAAAACTAAATAGATTTCTTCGGGGCAGGGTGCAATTCCCGACCGACGGTGACAACTTAAGTTGAAGTCCGTGACTCGCGTAAGCGATTGACCTAGTGAAATTCTAGAACCGACAGTAAAGTCTGGATGGGAGAAGAAAAACATGTATTATTTCATACCATAGGTGTAGTCTCTTTTGGCTACGATGTTCTCGTATGAAATCTTATTTGGCTTATTTAATGTGGCCCCGCATTTTTATGCGGGGCCTTTTTTAGTGGGGTGAATAGGATTTGGAAACACAAGAGTTAATGGATCTAGCTTTTTTTGAAGCTAAGCAGGGAGTCGATACTTGGACCAATCCCCAAGTGGGAGCAGTGATTGTCAAGGATGGACGGGTCCTCGCACAAGGTCACCATGAAAGATTTGGCGGTCCTCATGCTGAGATCAATACCTTGAACCATTTGGAAAAAATTGCTGATGCCAAGGGTGCAACAATGTATGTCACGCTTGAACCTTGCTCGCATTTTGGCAAGACGCCGCCGTGCGTCCAAAAGGTGGTCGAAGTCGGCATCAAGAAAGTGGTTATCGGTCAAAAGGATCCTAATCCAATCGTTGGCGGTAACGGCATAAAGTACTTGCTGGACCACGATGTGGACGTTGAGTTGTTGAATCAAACCGGCGGGATCAATCAAGCTTATAACTTCTTTTATCAAAATAAGCGACCACTAGTGACGTTGAAGTATGCGATGACCTTAGATGGCAAGATCAATCAGTCAAAGGATATCCGAACTTTGATTACCGGCGAAAAAGCTTACCAAGATTCACAGGAGTTGCGGTCGCACAATCAAGCAATTTTGATTGGTGAACGAACTTTAAAAATCGATGATCCGTTGTTAACGGTTCGTTCTAAAAAAATGAATTTTCCGCCATTTCGGATTGTTGTGATTCGAGATGTAAATACTGTCAGTCCGGATTTAAAAATTTTTCAAGATAAATTTTCGAAAATTTTTTTGTTAAGTCAGACTGAATCAAAACAGAGTTTTCCTGAGAACGTCCAAGTCGAAGTGTCTGATAATTGGACGCCGGATAACATTTTGGAGTTCTTAACAAAACTAAATATTGAATCATTGTTGGTCGAGGGTGGCAGTCAGTTGCAAGCTGCTTTTGTTGCGGCTGATAGAGTCGATCAAGTTGTTATTTACCAAGCACCCAAAATTTTTGGTGGTCAAAGCTTGCCGGCAATCAGGGCAAATTATCCAGCTACCGAGATCGACTTTTTACCGCCGAAGGTCACTGAACTTGGGCCAGATTTAAAAATTGAATTGAGGAGGGATGACCGTGTTTACCGGAATAATTAAAGATGTCGGCACTGTGTCTGACATTCAAAAACATGCGGAGACATTTACGTTAGCAATCAAGTTGGACCAACTTAGGAATTCTTCGCTCAAGTTAGGCGACAGCATCGCGGTCAACGGTACTTGTTTGACAGTCACAAAGCTGATTGCTGAAGGGTTTGAAGTTGAGTCTATGCCAGAAACCTTCCGTCGGACCAATTTGAGCCAGCTCGAAATTGGCAATCACGCTAACATTGAACCTGCTCTGGGTGCGTCCGAAAAGTTGGATGGTCACTTTGTTCTGGGACACGTCGATACGACAGCAAGGTTACTGGCTCATCGCTCAGACCAAAATTCAATTGTATTAAGATTTCAGATCGAGCCGCAGTATCGCAAATATATTGTTGAAAAAGGATCGGTCGCAATTGACGGCGTTAGTTTGACTGTTTCAAAGGCAACGTCGGAGTATTTTGAAGTGTCACTAATTCCGTACACCATGTCTCATACCATGCTTGGTGAATTAACCGCTGATGACACGGTAAATATTGAAACTGACATTTTAGGAAAATACATTTTAGATTCGAAAGTGGAGGCTTACCAACATGACTAGTGAAGAGATTATTAACAAAGTTGAAAGTGCATTAATACAATTGAAAAAAGGTAATTTGATAATCATTGCAGATTCTCCTGATCGTGAATCAGAAGGTGACATGGTGGGTTTGGCTGACTATGCGACTGGTGAAACGGTCAATAAAATGATCACGCATGCCCGTGGATTATTGTGCGTTCCAATGACTAAAGACTATGCCGACAGATTAGGACTTGAACCAATGGTGTCTCATGGAACTGATGCTTTTGGAACTGCCTTTACAGTCAGTACAGATGCTAAGACGACCACGACCGGTATTTCAGCATTTGACCGTGCCAAGACGATTCAAAAACTAGCTCAACCAGATAGCACCTATGACGACTTTTTCCATCCGGGTCATATTTTTCCATTGATTGCTGCTGAAAATGGTGTGTTTGAAAGAACTGGACATACTGAAGCTTCAGTCGACATGGCTAAGTTGGCTGGTGGTTCTCCGGTGTCATACATTTGTGAGGTCGTTAAACATGACGGAACGATGGCACGCTTGAAGGACTTGCGGGTGATTGCAGAAGAAAATGATCTCGAGTTGATCACGATTGAAGATATTATCAAATATCGTTACATGAAGGATTCAACTTTTTTACACGAAATTGCTAATGTGAAGTTGCCTTCTCGTTATGGGGATTTCGACTTGAAAGCATTCCAAGTCAATGATCATGATGAACCAACGTTGTTGATCAGTAAGGGCGACATTCGTGCTGATTCTCCACTGCTTTTTAGAATGCATTCCGAGTGCTTGACTGGCGACATTTTGGGGTCGAAACGTTGTGACTGTGGCGAACAACTGCAAACTGCTTTGGGAAAAATCCAACAAAATGGTTCTGGTGCAGTTCTTTATCTGCGTCAAGAAGGACGTGGGATTGGTCTAGCAAACAAATTGAAAGCATACGAATTGGAAGAGCAGGGTTATGACACTGTTGAAGCCAATGTCAAGCTTGGATTTAAACCTGACGAACGCGAATATGGGATTGCTGCAGCAATCTTGAACCACGAGGGTATCAAGTCGGTTGATTTGATGACTAACAATCCTGACAAGGTCGATAAATTAACACAATTGGGAATTGATATTAACCAAAGAATTCCACTAGAGACTAAGCCAACGCCGGAAAACGTTCATTACCTAGAAACGAAAAAAGCTAAGTTCCATCACTTATTACGGGAGGTCAACTAAGATGAGAGAAATCAGAGGAAAGATAAACGGCAAGGGATTAAAAATCGGTATCGTGGTAGCTCAATTTAATGAACTCGTGACGGAAAAATTATTACGTGGTGCGGTTAACGAATTGAAGCAATACAATGTTGAAGATGACGATATTACTGTAGCGTGGGTACCCGGTGCAGTCGAGATACCAAGAATTGCTAAAAAACTATCCGAAAGTGGTCAAGTCGATGGAATAATTGCATTGGGAGCAGTGGTACGTGGGGAAACTTCCCATTTTGACTACGTTTGTTCAACATCAGCTAACGGCATTACTGATCTTTCATTAAATGGCCAAGTTCCCGTAATGTACGGAGTACTGACAACTGAAAACATGGATCAAGCTATGAATCGAGCCGGCGGAAAAGTCGGAAATAAGGGAGCAGAGTGTGCAACAGGAGTATTGGAAATGATAGATCTAGAGCGAGAAATTGACCGGTAGGATCTACTTGTAATTCGATTTCCACATATTATTATCATGCTTGATCATGCCTTCATCTTTTAATATTGCAAAAATCATTTCATATATTTTGTCAAAGCTTGAAATATCATATCCATACTTATTACTCAATCTATACAATGTGTCAAACACTGTTTTCTTACGAGTAACTTGCTGCCCATTTTCTTCGGAAAATAGCACGGATATAATTAGTATCAACAATCCATCTTGTGTATCAAGGTCGTATTTTTCGATTACATTTGTATGTTGTAGAAAAATTTTCTTAAAAATTTTTCTTGCGTTATTCATGACTCTTTCTTGTTGATTGAGTAAAGCATCTTGAACAGTTTCCCTGTTCTCAAGAAAATAATCATTTTCCTGTCTAATGAATTCCTCACCCGCAATAGTGTGCAATGACCATTCGGAGTTTTTCACTTCAAGAGCACGTTGGATTTCTTTACATTTTTCAACTAATTTTGCCATATCATCTTCATAGATAGGTAAATCAACTTTTTTGAATGCAGATAAATATTCCAGTTTCAAATCGGAAAATATAGTTTCGATGTATCCACGTTCCTTTAGAAATTCATATTCAACATTGGGGAAGGAGTTACCCAGTTTTACAGAGTTTAAGATTTCATCAAGTCCTCTATCAATTTGGTGCTCTTTAGATTTTATTTCTTTAATAATGGACTTACTGATTCCAGCTTCTTGTTCTAAATGATTGATGCCGAAAGATTGGATAATATTATTTTCTTTAGATTTACAGACATACAGATATTTGACTCCTCGTCCACATGAACAATGTAGACGTGATTCATTTGGAAAATGTATATCAAAGGTTGGATCAATTTGTTTTTCAATAAACATCCATTCAGTCCCAGTCTCGTTAAACTGAGTTAATAGCATTGAATTCACTCTGAATCTTCTATGTTCTTCAAGAGTATCCCGTTGAGCATCAGTCAATTTATTTAATAGAATTTTGCGCTCGGCAGATGATAGATGTACTGAATGAATTGAATTGTTAATGTTCAAGCCTGGTTGTTTAATTATTTTAATTTCTTCGTCCACTGTTACGTATCCTTTACATTAGTTTTAATTGTGGTATTAATTAGACATAACTTATAATAAATGAAATTAAAATAAAAGAACTTTAGCAAAATAATGCATAAATGAAGTGAAGGATATTCCGTATTGGTTCCGGAACAAACAAAAAGGTAGTGAGAGATAATTAATTGATTATCTTCCACTACCTTTTTAAAGTTGTTTGTATTAGTCAGAGATTCTTTTAAGAATTTGAATCATCAGCTGTCTTTTTAGCATGTCTATCCAAAATTCCATCGATAATACTTTGCAATGTGATCTGCGACATTTCTTTTTCGGCAGAGCTCTGAACTCTTGCATAAGCCTCATCCAAGGTTTCTTGAATATTTCCGCCGACCAAACAATTGGGATTAGTTTTGGGATCGATATGCAAAAGATTCCGTTCTTCGTCCAGAGCCTGATAAATATCAAGCAGACTGATGTCTGAAGCTGGTCGACTTAATTTGGGGGCAACAGTCCCTGGCTGAGTACTCAACAAGCCGGCTTTTTTCAAAAGCGACATTAATCTTCTGATCAGACTTGGATTTGATTCAACGCTGGACGCAATCATTTTACTTGAAAGGTCACCGTCTTGAAAAATATCAACGAATGCCAAGATATGCACGGCATCGCTTAATTTATGTGAATATTTCATTGTTCACACCACACCTTAAATTTTGGCAAGAACTTCCTTAGCTGAATCTACTAAACTTGGTAATTCGTGACCCAAGACTTCAGGTAAGTCATTGCTGTTTGAATCTAGGGTACCATCATGTATCCAAGTTTGAAAGCTTGTCATCATATCAGCAGTAGCTTCGTCCATACCTGAGTCAAGACTAGCCTGCTTAAATTCGGCGTCAGAAACAGATTTGATTTCAAAATCGTTACCCGTAGCAACTTGTAAAGCTTTTGCTAAATCAGCATAAGTCACGGCTGGTCCGGCGAATTCATAGATTTTTTTCGGATCATTTGATAGTAAAACTTTGGCAGCAGCTTCAGCGTATTCGCGTTCTAGTGCCCAACCAGTTTTTCCATCGCCAGCAGAATAAATAAATGGCGTGTTAGCCTTTGCTCCTGCAATAAAGCCCATTTCGTTTTCCAAATACCAGTCGTTTCTCAAAAATGAGTAGGCGATACCTGAATCTTTGATCAATTTCTCAGTTTCGATGTGGTCTTGGGCTAAAGGAACGGTTTGTTCAGTTGCACGTGGGAAACTAGTATAAGCAATAAATTTAACATTAGCTTTTTTTGCAGCTGCCACGACGTTTTTATGTTGTTCAAGTCTTGGCGTTGCTTGACCTGGTTGCGATGAAATAAACAGCAGACGGTCAATTCCTTCAAGGGATGCTGCTAGTTGATCAGCATCTTCATAAGAACCAGGACGGATCTCAATTCCTGCTGGCAAAACTTTCTTAGCTTTGTCTTCGTTTCTTGCTAAAGCAACAATGTCCTTAACATCGACTTTTTCTAAAAGTGTTTTGATGGCTTGGCCACCGAATTTTCCAGTTGAACCTGTGATTGCGTATTTCATTATATAAGATCTCCTTTTGATCGCTGTTACTTTATAAGTAACTTGTGATTTATATAATAACACGTTCGAATATTAATACAAGAATTTTGTTTAAAAAAAATACACACCGCAATGGATGTGTATAAATGGTTATTCAAATTGTAAATTAGCATCGCCGAATTTTAAGACTTTACCAGCTAAATCCCCTGAGTTGGTAAATACTAAATCGGTGATGTGATTCCTAGTTCCGGACGTGAAGACGATTTGTTTGAGTCCAAAATCAATTACGAAATCTTGTCCTTGTCTAATTGGACTAATACCGACAAATTGCCCCCATTTTATCGCCATTATTTCCGGATTAGATACGCGGTAAATAGCTTGTTTTACCGTAATTCCCTTACGCTTGTGATCAACTAGCAATCCCTTTTTGATCAAATTTTCTTTTCTGATGTAATCAGGGTTATTCCATTGAACTACGTAAGGATAAGGTGTTTCAAAGAATTTGTTTCTAACGAAGAAAATTTTCCAAGTGATCAAATTGCCCTTGGGATCCATTCTAGTACCGGTCTGGATATCTTCAACCGGGAAATTTTGTGATAATAAGCGCTCATGAACGGATTGAATATCGTTGGTTCTAAAACCAATCGTGTTAATGTGTTGCTGCGGTAAATCGTGAATGCAGTCATAGATAGATGTAGCACCGTCGCGGACGACATGACTAGCTAGCTCAGGATTGTAGACGCTCATCAATTCGATGTAGTTCAAACCGAAATATCCAACGGCGTTTGAGGTTCCCCATTGCTCGTGTTTCCCGCCATAATGAAAGGTGATGCCTAGATCGTCAAACCATTTAATGGCACCATCGATATCATTGACATCAATAATAGTGTGATCCCATTTTAATTTTTCTACCATGCAATAGACTTCCTCTCGCAAACTATTTCATTATTAAATTTATATCACTTTATCGACAAATTCAATAGAATAACTTTTTATTATAGGGAAAACCTATAGGTTTTATAAAAAAAACGCGATATCTAATTAAAGATAATCGTGTCTTTATTCTATGAAAGGACTTGTTTGATTTTTTCAATACCTTTTGAAAGATTGTCTTCATCCATAATAAGTGGAGGGAGCAAACGGAGGGTATTGTGCTTGGCTGAGAGTGTCAGCAAGCCTTCGTGATGTAATTTAGTAATGATATCTGAAACGTTAACGGATTCATCTAAATGAATTCCGATCATAAATCCAAGACCAGTGATATCCGTCACGACTGGCAATGGTTTGATCTCGTCATTTAATTGTTTCCATACTAATGTGGATTTAGCCTGAACAGAATCAAGAAATTCTGGAGTCAGTTGTTCCAGAACTCCATTCGCCGCAGCCATTGATAATTTGTTGCCACCAAAGGTTGTTCCGTGAGTTCCTGGTCCAAAAGCACTAGCCAGTTTCTTTTTGCCAATCATCGCACCAATTGGGGTGCCGTTTCCTAGAGCCTTAGCAGATGTAATAATGTCAGGGTCTAGGTCGAATTGCTCGTATGCAAATTTTGTTCCGGTTCTTCCGATACCTGTTTGTACTTCGTCAATGATCAACAATACGCCGTTGTCGTGACAAGCTTTTTGAATATCAGCCAGCCAAGATTTATCAGCAACATAAACGCCACCTTCGCCTTGGATAACTTCAAGAATCACGGCTGCAAGATCTGAATTGATCATTGAGACAGCTTTTTCATCATTATAGTCGGCAAATTCAACATCGGGGACTAATGGGAAAAAGCCTTTTTGAATATCTGGATTTCCTGTCAGTGACATGGCACCGTAGGTACGTCCGTGGAATCCATTGTTGAAAGCTAGGACTGTGGTCTTGCCAGTGTATTTACGTGCCAGTTTAAAGGCTGCTTCGTTAGCTTCAGTACCTGAGTTACAGAAAAAAGCTAATTGGTCGTCATTAGTTAATTGATCAGCGACCTCGTCTTGAATTTGGCTCTCGTAAAGATTAGAGATATGCCACACTTTGTGTAATTGAGATTCGACTTTTTCCATGATTACCTTGTTGCTGTAACCGAAGCTACAAACACCGATGCCACTAGTAAAGTCGAGATAAGTTTTATTATTGTTGTCGGTCAGATAAACGTCATGTCCTTCGACTAGATCGAATGGAAACCGAGCATAAGTTGGGAAAACGTGTTCCATAATGAACCTCCAGAAATATTTTGATGTTAGTGATTAGTATTGAAATTGAGTTCCTGGACGACCTAAGTCGTTGGTGATAAAGGTTTGATTGACGCCATTTTTCAAAGCTCTGAATGAAGCTTGGATCTTTGGCATCATGCCTGACTTGATCACGTCCTTTTGGAACAGTTGGTTGGCGGCTGTTTCGGTCAGCTGTGGGACAACTTTGCCAGAATTCAGCACGCCGGGTACATCGGTCAATAAGACTAACGATTCAGCGCCTAATTGAATAGCAATCGTGGCAGCGGCCATGTCGGCATTGACATTTAGCCAATGACCATCAGCAGTTTGAGCTAATGGAGCTAGGATACCGATTTGGTCCTGTAATTGTTCATCGAGCCAACGTTTGTTGATCTTAGTAACCTTACCAACTTCTCCATATTCTGATTGATTCAAATAATTTCCTTGGAGCAGGTGATTGTCGCTGGCGTTCATACCGATAACGGGGAGTCCAGCATTAGCAACGAATTGACATAGTTTTGGCTGTACCAAACCTAGTAGGACAGCTTTAGTGACATTCAAGGTATCGGAATTAGTAACTCTGATACCGTCGATTTTTTTGACTGATAGGTGCATCTTCTCGCTCCATTGGGAGATCTGTGGACCGCCGCCGTGGATGATCAAGATTTTTTTGCCTTGTTCCCACCAGTCTTTGATTTGTTTAAAAAATGTCGCTGGCAATTGGTCAGACGCGTTTCCACCTATTTTAATAACGATTGTTTCCTTCATAATCTTTCACCTCATACTTAAATTTATGTTCTAGTTTAATTAGCTTCTGTAAGATGCATTGATTCGGACATAATTGTAAGTAAGGTCGCAGCCCCAGGCTTGACCTGTAGCTGTTCCCGAATTGAGGTCAACTAAAATGGTGATTTTATCGTTTCCAAGTGATTCTTTCATTTCAGCTTCGTCGAAGTTAGCAGTTTTGCTATTGTCGACTAGAGCTAAACCGTTGAGCCAAACTGAAGTGTGGTCGATATCGACTTTGGCGTTCGTTTGACCGATTGCTGCAATGATCCGGCCCCAGTTGGCATCTTGTCCAAAAATAGCGGTTTTAACTAAACTTGAACCAACGATTGCCTTGGAAACTTTCTGGGCGTCGTCATGATTAGCAGCGTTTTTAACGTTTACTTCTACTAATTTAGTGGCACCTTCGCCATCAGCAGCAATATCTTTGGCAAGTTCAGCTAAGACTTTGTTAAAAGCAGAAACGAAGTTTTGATAGTCAGGACTATCAGTTGTTAATTCATCATTGCCGGCTTGTCCGTTGGCCATGGTGACAACCATATCGTTGGTAGAAGTATCGCCGTCAACGGTGATCTGGTTAAAGGTAGTCTCAACTTCGTTGCTCAACATCAGTTGTAACAAACCGTCAGCTACTTTTGCGTCTGTTAAGACAAATCCCAGCATGGTTGCCATTTTGGGATGGATCATACCAGAACCTTTACAGAATCCTGAGATAGTAACAGTTTTTCCAGCTACTTGAACTTGGGTAGAAATGGTTTTGTTATGCTTGTCAGTCGTTAGGATCGCATAGGTTGCATTGTCGTTATCTAGCAACTGCAGTTCATTGATACCTTTTTCAATGATATCCATTGGCAAAGGTTCGCCGATAACGCCAGTTGATGCAACGCCAACAAGATCTTGGTCGATACCTAATTTATCAGCGACTAGTTTTTGAGATTTAGCAGCGTCAAGGTCGCCTTGGTTTCCGGTGACTGAATTGGCGTTTGCTGAATTCATGATGATTGCTTGTAATTTGTGATCCTGATTGATGGTATTCTTAGTCAATTTAGTTGGAGCTGCTTGAAATTGATTTGTGGTGTAAGTTCCAGCAGCTTGGGCAGGAGTTTCTGAAAAAATCCAGCCCATATCTTTTTTATCTTTACGAAGTCCGGCATGGACTCCGTCAGATTTGTATCCCTTTGGCCAGGTAAACGGCACGATATTAAAGCCGGTTTCGTCTTCAGATTTTAGAATAAAAAAATTCCTCCTAATTAGGTAAGACAGGGATTAGATCTAATCCTGTCTCCGGTGCGTAATCAAACATTTGGTTAAAGTTTTGAATCGCTTGTCCGGCAGCACCTTTTAGGAGGTTATCAATCACACTGATTATCACGATTTGATGGGTAACAGGGTTTAATTGATAACCTATGTCACAGAAGTTGGTTCCGACAACTTGTTTCAAAGTTGGGAATACTCCTTCAGTAGCAGTTACAAAGGTGTCGTCTGAATAAGTTTGGACGAATGCTTTTTTGACGTCTTCTTCAGTTATGTCAGGTTTTGCCTTTGCATAGCAACTGGCCATGATTCCACGTGTCAGTGGTAATAATGTAGTTGTAAACTGAATATAAGGTACGTCTTCGTCCCATTCTTGCAATTGTTGAACAATTTCAGGAATGTGTTGATGTTGATTTACCTTATACAGTTGCAGATTTTCATTGGTTTTACTGAAATGAGTAATTTCAGTTAATTTCTTTCCCGCACCGGATGTACCAGATTTGGCATCCACTACGATTGAAGTTGGGTCGATCAGATGATTTTGTACTAGTGGTGCTAGAGCCAAGATAGTTGATGTGGCGTAGCAGCCAGGATTTGAAACGTAAGTTTCATTCTTAGAACTAGTAAAATCAGTGATTCCATAATGTGACTTTTGCAAGTATTTCTCTTCTGGTGCTTCTTTTTTGTACCATTTCTTGTAAACGTCACGTGACTTCAAACGATAGTCACCGGCTAGGTCGATCACAGGGAAGTTAGCGTCGATAAACGGCTTAGCTAACTCAGTTGTGACTCCAGCCGAGGTTGCGAAAAATACCATTTCATTATTTTTCATGATATCAGCAGAATTATAAGGCAATATGTTATCGCGTCGTCGCAGTCCAGGTAGTACCGATTCTAAAGATTGTGCTACTTTTTGTGCGTGTCCGTATAAGTTGACGTGATCAACGTTAGGATGTCGCAGTAATAATTCGTAGAGCACGCTACCGGAATAACCAGTAACGCCGACAAGACCAACATTCATATGCTTTTCTTCCTTTCTTGATATCTTTATTATGATTTCTTACCGAATAATTTATGGGTAAGGAATTAACTACTAATGTACACTCATAGATTGTAAATTACAAGTGTTTTTTAATAATGGTTCTAATTTTTCTAAAAAATCAATTGTTGATATATCAAGGGTTTTCAAGATGCTTTCTGAAAATATCTAATTATTTCTAATAATTGGAATTTAATTTATTAAAAGTGATTTTAGTCAGAAGTGTAATGAAAAATATATTTATCATTTGATAAAAATCTTCGACATTAGCATTTCTCTCTCATATAATTGTTGTATTAAAGATAGAATTTATTTTTCAATGAGAGGCGATTTTATGGTTAAAAGATTGTGGGGGCTAGGGGCTTCTGCTCGCTGGAAGATGTGGATCCAAATTCTGGGGCAGTGGCTAAGCGAATTGTTAGTAGTTACGGTCCTTTGGGCGGGCGCACAGTGGATCTCCGTGGGTGTGGTCAGTCCAGTTTTATATTGGATCATTGGTTTTCAAATTTTGGTCACAGTGATTTATTTATCTGCGATTAAGCAGATCAACAAGAATGGCTGGGCAGTGTTAGCCAGTCGTGACTTGCAGGACCGGTATTTGAAAGCTTATTTAAAAACGACCGATACTTCTGACGATGATGTGATGAAAGTGTTGCATCAAGATTTGCGGACGTTGAAAAGCGTCACAATATTTTTCGACACGATCATTCCGACGATTTTGCAATTAGCCTTGATGGGCGTGGTTGTCATCGTGGTCGGCATATTCATCCATCCACTGACAGTCTTGATTCCATTTGCTGGCATTCTGCTTCTTGGAATGGGCATGGGGATGCTTCAAGGTATGGGCGACAAAACTAATCTTGCCTATATTGGCAGTTTTAACCGAATGGGCCAACGTTTTCTCGATGACTTCTTAGGGATGTCAACTTTGATCATGGATCAGCGCCAACATGAATATGCCAAGGATTTTAAAAATGATTCTGAGAATTTCCGCCAAAAAACAATGGGGGTTCTGGTTTATCAGCTTCAGTCGCTGACAATCATGGATTTCTTCTTATATGGTGCGATTGGATTTTTCCTATTCGCCCAAGGACAAGCAGTCCTGGCCGGAACTTTGACCATCAGTGCAGCGGTCGGCTTGAGTACGTTGACGGCCATTTGGCTGATCGACTTTCGTAAATTCGGCTACTTCATGCACGTCTTTATGTCGACACTTCCAAAAATCAAACATTTATTTTCCATTATCGACGCAGACAAACCAGTGCAATCAACCAATGCAGAATCATTAAATTCCATTGAAAAAATCGAATTCTGTGGCGACTTTGGTTACCAGGACTCGCTATTAAATATCACTGAATTAACGTTAAAACCAGGACAAGTCGTTGGATTGACTGGACCTAGTGGTAGCGGGAAGAGTACATTGGCTAAAACGTTGATGCAACAAATTCCACTACTAAATGGAGAAATCAAGTTAAACAGTCAAACTGACCTGGCAAACATTGCGCCACTGACTTGGCTTAAACACGTTGCTTACCTAGGACCTGTAACGGCGTTATTCGATGGCACAATTGAAGATAATCTATTATTAGGACCACATCCAGCTGACTGGAAACAACAACTGGAAGAGTTAAATCTTTGTCAGTTTGTTTCGGAATTACCTGAAGGTTTCAAAACTCCAGTCGGGGAGAATGGTTCGCAGCTATCTCCAGGTCAACGTCAACAAATTGCCGTCGCTCGAGCTGTTTTGAGCGATAAGGATGTGTATATTTTTGACGAGGTCACTTCAAACATTGACCCTGAAAATGCTGATACGATCTTAAACGTTATTAAAAAGATTTCTTCTACTAAGATTGTTTTATTGATCACGCATCGATTAGCTGATTTAGAACAACTTTCAAAATTGTATTTGATCTCCGACAAAAAATTAATTGCAGGGGATTTCTCAAGCTTGCAGAAACAAGTCCCTGAATTTAAAGCTCTAGTTCAGGCTCAACAAAATCTATTACAGGAGGCCGGATTGCAATGAAATTATTGATGAGATTATTAAAAACAGCCGGCCGCTTGAATTGGATCTTGCTAGCAAGCATTATTGCCGGACTAGTCGCAACTTTTTTCCAAATCGGTATTTTGTGGCAAGGTTTTAGCGCCTTTTTCCATCCAGTATCTGCTCTTTGGCTGTGGATTATCGTCCTAGCTTTAGTTGGTGGGGTAGCTAGATTTGGCGAACAGTATTTAGGACATTTGGCAGCCTTCAAGATCCTGTCAAATATGAGAAATATGGTCTATCAAAAAATTCTCAAGTTGGCACCTGCCAAGTTAGATGACGCTCGTAGTAGCGACGTTTTGAAATTGTTGGCTCAAGATATCGACCAGATCGAAATCTTTTACGCACATACGATCTCGCCAGTCGTACTCGGCTTTTTAACATCGATTGTGTTTGTGGTTGGATTTTGGTTGGTACAGCCATATTTAGGCATTATTGCCTTAGTTTCTTACCTATTAATAGGGTTAGTTTATCCAATCTGGAGTCAACGTCATTTAACTAGTTTGACCGATGACTTGAATCAAGCAGATTTGCAGGAACAGCGCTTGATGTCCGACGCAATCAATGGCAAGTCTGAATTGCAACAGTATCAAGCAGTCGACTCGCATTTAAAACAGTTGAATAATACTAGCAAGCATTATTGGCAGCTTGAACGTCAAAGAAGTACTGGCCAAGTTCGCAATGCTTTGAGCATGCAGCTGACTATGGTCGTTAGTTTGATCCTGTTCGTGGTCGTTGCTAAATTGACCAACGTATCCTTAGTTTGGGCCTTAGTCTTTCCGTTTACCTTCAGCCGAGTCCTAGCTTTAGGTAATTTACCAGGATCTCTAGCAGGTGGATTGTTAGCAGCACGTCATGTCTTTGAGTTGTTGGATGAGAAGCCATTAGTGGATGATGAGGGAACTGAAACAATTCAAACCATCAATGATTTTAGCTTGAAAAAAGTTTCGTTCGCTTATCCACAGCGTCCAGATGATGTCATACTTGATTCAGTAAACTTAAAGGTCAAACAGGGTGAACGTGTTGGATTGATTGGTCCCAGTGGTGCTGGAAAGAGTACCATTATGAAGTTAGTCATGCGTTGGTATGCGGCTCAACAAGGCGTCGTTGAGGTTAACGATGACGATGCCAAATCATACGACTTAGACCAATTGCGTAGGACCATCAAATATGTTCCTCAAACGGCTCAAGTTTTTAACGCCAGTATTCGTGAAAACCTAACGTTACGTGATACCCAAATCACGGATGAAAAAATTTGGGAAGTCTTAGGATGGTTAGATCTGACCGATACCATCAACAGTTTGTATAAGGGATTGGACACGATGATCTCAAGTGCTGACCAAGTCTTATCTGCTGGTGAGATTCAGCGTTTAGAATTAGCGCGAGCATTAGTCCGTGAGAGCTCACTGCTGATTTTGGATGAACCTACAAGCAACTTAGATGTCGTCAATGAAGCCCTGATTTTAAGAACCGTCAAAGTCCATTATCACGGGACTGTTGTGTTAGTCACGCATCGCCACAGCTCATTGGCATTGTGTGACCGAGTATTGGAATTAAGAGAAGGAAAATTAACAGAAGTAAATTAGACAATAAAAAATCGAGTCCAGTAATTGGGCTCGATTTTTGCGTCTGATCAATCTGAAACTTCTTGATTCTTACTGTGGAAGTCATGTTTTAATTGCCATTGCTTCCAGCAAAACAAAGTTTTTTGATAAGTTGTTGGTTCACGAAGATTGTTTTCGATTTGCGACAGTTGAGAGCTACCGATACCTAATTGCTTTGAGAATTCTCTCACGGTCAAATTGAGTTTGTGGCGGATATCTTTAATTTCAGACCCGTTCAAATTTGTGTCGATTTGTCGGTTATTGACTTGTTCAATATATTTTTTGGTTGCATCAATTCCGTCAGTTTGAATTCGTTCATGCAATGATCGAAAAAGATTATCTTGATATTTGTCTTGAGCTCGATTATTAGTTGATATTGAAGAAATCGTTGAAGCACTAATTCCAAGGAAATTTGCCAAACTGCGCAGGTCAATATTTAACGGCTTAATAATTTTAGAAATCTCTTCAGGAGTTAGAAAGTGCAGATATTTACGGTAGGCAGCGAAGTCGGCTAAAACATTTTCCATTGGGTTATCGAAGTCACCCCAAAATTCACCATCAGAATCTTGCCAATAGTGGTGCATGACTTTGAGACCAGTGACATTGCCGACCTGGACATCGCTTAAAATGAATTTTTCAGTATATTCAGAAACTCGTTCAGTTTCGAGATTATAAAAAGATTTTTTAGTTGCCATGTTGTGTACCTTCTTTGTCATATATCTTGTTCTGAGAAATAATAATGCAGTGGAAAGCGTGCTTCGTGAATAGAAATCCAGAATATGATTCCGTCAGTTCTATCTTGAAATTTTAAGTAGGTATTAACATGATTTATTTCTAAACCAAAAATCCATACTTCTCCTGGAATTGGAGGGTAGTGTCTATCCATTTCAGGTCCAGAGATATAGTCAGTCCAAGTCAGGACGTCAAAAATATAATTGAATACTTCCTGTTGCGTTAATTTCAATTTTGATAAAGTGTTTAAATTTTCAACGCGTTGACTCATTTTCCAAGTATATTTTTTTCTTTTGATTCTATTAATAACAGATTCAATAGCTTCTTGGTTGATCATAATGATGTATACATCCAATGTCAGATTACTCAACCAATCTAATTAAACAGACTATAGCACGTTTGTTTCTCCTGAGAAACAAGAACACGACCAATCACTAAAAATCCGTCAATTATCAATTATTGAGTTCAGATTAGATTACGCAAAAAATTTTTGATTGCACTAAAAAAGCTAGTTCCGTTTGGGAACTAGCTTTAGTTATTTTAGAAGTACTCTAACAAGTCTTCTTCTTTTAATTTAGCTTTTTCTTCGGTATTCAGATCTAAGATGATCTTACCTTTTTTCAAGACGATTAAGCGATTGCCATATTTTACAGCTTCGGTCAAATTATGCGTGACCATTAGACTGGTCAACTTTTGTTCCTTGATTGTTCGATCAGTTGCTTCCATTAAGTCGGCACTAGTTTGCGGATCAAGGGCAGCTGTATGTTCATCTAACAATAACAATTCCGGTTTTTGAATGATTGCCATCAAGAAACTCAACGTTTGTCTTTGACCACCTGATAATTTTTCCGTAAAAGTGTTTAGACGATTGTCCAAAGTTGGCATAGTTGAGATAAATTTTTCAAACTTAGGCATGTGTTCTTTTAAACGTCTTGAACGCATACGTCTAGGTAAACCACGACGTTCAGCTAACAAGAGATTTTCAGCAACGGTCATTCTAGGAGATGTTCCTAATTTTGGATCCTGGTAAACACGACTGATAAATTGAGCACGTTTTGCCAAATTTTCGGTAGTGATATCTTTGTCGTTTAGGATGATCTTTCCAGAAGTGATCCGGTTAGCTCCTGTGATGGCGTCCAGTAAGGTCGACTTACCAGCACCGTTAGTTCCTAAGACAACGATGAAATCTTGGGGATAAATTTTTAAATTGATGCCGTCTAAAATGTTTAAAGACTCGTTGTCGTTATAAATTGTTTTTTCAACGTCATCTAATTCCATGATTGGTTTCATTTCGTTTTTACCCCATTTCTAAAGAGTTTGAAAAATTCGGCTCGGATGCTTGGAAGTGCCAAGCAGAGTGCCAAGATAATAGCTGAGATCAGCTTCAAGTCGTTGGTGTTGAAACCTAATTGGAGCACGATCATCAAAATCAAACGGTAGACGATACTACCGATGATAACTGTGATCAAACGGATGCTTAATGGAACATCAGGGTAAATAACTTCACCGATAATGATGGCAGAAAGTCCGATAACGATGGATCCAATACCCATGTTAACGTCGGCAAATCCGTTTTGTTGGGCAATCAAGCCACCAGTTAAAGCGACGATTCCGTTTGAAACCATCAAACCGATAAATTTCATGACGGTAGTGTTGATACCCATTGATGCGGCCATAGTTTCGTTATCACCAGTAGCGATGACTGCCTGGCCTTTTTCAGTATTTAAAAAGACAGTTAATAGGAAGGTGATGATAGCTAAAATGATAATCCCTAGAAAAATTCCGTTAAAGTTCGTTGGCAATTTATCTAAGCCAAATTGGTTAAAAACATTATCTGGTTTAGTTAACGACATGTTGGCTTTACCAAGAATTCTCAAGTTGACTGAGTAAAGACCAGTCATTGAAAGAATTCCGGCTAAAAGGATTGGGATGTTCATTTTTGCGTACATGAAGGCTGTCGCAAAACCGGCTAAACATCCGAATACAAAGGCAATCAACATAGCGAGTTCTGGATTCATGCCATTTTGGATAAACATGACCGTTGTGACAGCACCCAATGGAAAACTTCCTTCAACCGTCATATCAGGGAAGTCTAAAATTCTGAAAGTAATGAATAAACCAATTGCCATTACGGCCCAAATGAGACCTTGACTGATAGTAGATACGATTAGATTCATTTGATTATCCTTCCTTCTTTTTGAGCTTTATTGACTAGTGAATCTGGGAATGTGATGTTGAGTTTCTGAGCCATTTTTTCATTGATGATCAGATGACCTTTTTTGATGAAGGTGATTGGCATGTCGGCAGGTTTCTTGTGATGTTTCAAAATTGCGACTACATCTTCACCGGCCTTTTGACCAAGTTCATATTGTGAAAGTCCAAGCGTGGCTAAACCGCCGTCTTTGACCATTGTGTCAGCGGCAGGGAAGACAGGAACGTTTTGCTTTGCAGCAACGCTCGATAACAATTTCATACCTGAAGCGATCGTGTTATCAGTTGGAACAAAAATGGCATCGACGTTTTGCGACAAGTTAGTTGAGACTTGTTCCAAATCGTTGATATTACTAATACTTACCACGTTGACATCTAGACCAGCAGTTTTAGCAAGTTTTCTCATCTTCTTGCTTTCGGTGGTAGCTGACATGTCAGAAGAAGTATAGATAATACCCAATTTTTTCATGTTAGGCATGATTTGTTTCATAAGTTTTAATTGATCTTCCAATGGTGCTTGATCAGAAACACCGGTGATATTGCCACCGGGATGAGTGTTTGATGGTACGATCCCGAATCCCTTAGGATCGGTAACAGCACCCATGACGATTGGAATTGTTGAAGTCGCATTTTTCAAGGATTGAACTGATGGTGTGGCGATACCGACAGCGACATCGACGTTATCTTGAACGAATTGTTTACTGATCGTCCGTAAGTTACTTTGGTCCCCTTGAGCATTTTGAAAAATGATCTGAATGTTCTTGCCATTCTTATAGCCATTTTTTGCCAAAGTATCGTCGAGCCCTTTGTTGATCTGATCCAAGGCTGGATGAGATAGCAGTTGCAAGACTCCAACCTTAGGAATCTTGTTTTGAGAAGCATTTTGTTGGTGGCCAACGTAGAAGAAGGCGAATACCAAAAATGCAAATAAGAATATTAAAGTCCCGTATAAACGCTTAACGTGTTTCATAATTTTTCCCCCTTACACAAAAAGGCAGTCCTTGCACAGGGCTGCCTTTAGATGACAAAACCCACATGTATCTTGAAATCCATGTGGGCTCTTAATTACGTATTTAGGTACAACACTTAATAAGCCGACACGGATATGATCCTATTCAGGTCATATCCATCTCGGATCAACCTGATTATCGGCTTTGCCAACCATTTAAAATGTTAAGAGAAGTAATAGTTTTCATGAGAAAATCTCCTAAGTAGTTGATAAAAAAATGTTATTTCAAAAACGTTGAATTGTCAACTATTATTAAAAATAATTAAAGAGTCAAATTGCGAGTATGAGTAGTTCTCAGTCAGATTATTAATCTACCTATAATCAATAATGTTATTATAATTGTAATTTGAGAGGTTGCTAAAATGCCTATTTTTAAAACGCGTCGTTTTCAAATAATTGCAGCAATATTAGTCGTCTTAGTCTTGACGACCATAACTTATTTTGATGCCTTTATGTACAAGAAACCTATCGTTCAGATTGAACAAGTCACTCAAAAAAGTAAAACTAAAGGTACTGATGAATATAAGAATACTGACTACCAGGTCGTCCAATTAGTGAAGGGACATTTTGCTAATACAGCTCAAAAAGGTAAGCCCGTAACTATAACTAATAGTTATACTCAATCGCAATTGACCGACGAACGATACAAGCCGCATCAACAAGTTTTTGTGTCTAAATCGGCGAAGAATTCCTACACGATCCAGAGCACTAAGCGCGATGCGATTATCGTTTTTGCAATAGGACTAGTCGTGATCTTACTATTCTGCATGAAATTTACCCGTGGAAAACTTTTTGCCAGTGTTGGGATCAATTTAGTGATCTTTTATGCCTTTATGCAAACGCTGATAAAAGTAAAAACTAGTATGCTAGTTGTTTTGACGATTATTACCTCGATTCTGATTGCGGCGGTGGCTCTAGTCATTATCCTAGGACCAACGCAAGATGCGTTAATGGCATTTATGAGTACCTTTATTGCGACATCAGTGGCATTGTTGCTGAGCGTTTGGTTGCTGCGACTTTCAGGAAACAGTGGGATTCATTTTGAAATGATCGAGTTCGACTTGCAACCATACTTTGGTGTCTTTATCTCGCAAGTTATTTTCAGTGTTCTGGGTGTCATTTTGGATGAGACGATGGATATTTCATCATCATTGATCGAAATGAAACAAGAAGTTCCAGATGTTGATGCAAAAACTTTATTTAAATCAGGGATGGCAATTGGTCGTGAACTTGTTGGCCCCCTGATCAACATTTTGCTGTTCATTGTTTTTGCTGAGAATTTGAACTTAGTTATGCTGTATCTGACAAATGGAAATTCAGTCGGCTACACCTTAGACATGACTTTGAGTTTAGGTGTAACGCAGCTGATGATCAGTGCCATTGGTATTGTGTTGACTGTACCAACGACTAGCTTCATAGCCAGTCAAATGGTAGCAAGGAGGGCGAGCTAATGCTGTATTTATTAGTAGCTTTCGTAATTTTATTATTGTTAGTTACCGGTAATCGGGGATTTTCGCTATTACTGGGACTAGGCATTAATGTGGTCGCAATTATTGCATTGTTGATACTGATTGCGGACGGATTCAATGTTTTGATCACCACGGCAATTATTTCGGTGATAATTTTGGTCGTCGCAATTTACATGAACGTCGAAAATTCTACGACTGCTAACATTTCGTTTAAGACATCGCTGATAATCACAGCAGTGATTTTATTGATCACGATCCCAATCTTGTACTGGTCCAGCACTCAAGGGATGGGGGTTGAAGACCAAGAGGAACTTGAAGGGTTCTCGTTGGCTGCCGGGGTTTCGTTTCCACAATTGGCGATTGCAACGATCGTCGTCAATAGTTTAGGAGTGATTTCCGAAACCAGTGTCGCAATCACTAGTGGGTTGAACGAAATCGTGATTAACAAACCAACTTTGACTTCAAAAGAAGTTTTCAGCGATGGTTTTTCAGTCGGAAATAAAATTTTGAGTACGCAAACGAATACTTTGCTATTCAACTTTTTTGCCACAACGTTCCCGTTATTCTTTTTGATGAGTACGTTGAATTATAAATTTGGCGATATCATCAATGACAAATTGTTTGGGGCTGAAGTTTTGACCACGGTCATCTGTACAATTGGCGTGATCTTGACCGTTCCCATTACTGCATATCAAGTTTCCAAGATTGACCGTAAAAAGTTGTTGGCAAGTTCTGAAGAAGAATCTCAAGATAAAAAGGATAAATAAAAATACGACCATGCTTACGTTTAGGTAAACATGGCCGTATTTTTTTGCTTAATTTAGATACACGATTCCTAATACCAATCCTACAGACGGCTAGGGTAGGTCATTGCCGGCAGCCTTATAAAGGTCGTACCATTCTTGACGAGTCAGTTGAATGTCAGCACCTTGAGCATTATCGACGATATGCTCGGGATTCATCGAACCAATCAAGACTTGGAAGCTGGCAGGATGTCTCAGTATCCAAGCTAAAGCAATCGCATTTTTTGAAACTTGATATTTATCGGCTAGTTTTTGCAATGCCTGATTTAATTCAGGGTAATCAGGATTGTTGATGAATAAGCCGCCGTAATTACTTAACTGGAATGGTGACCAGGCCTGGATCGTCACGCCCATTCTTCTAGCAAATTCGAGAAATTCGCCATCGTGATCGATTGAGCGTTCATCACTCATATTTGAGTGAATTCCGTGGTCGATCATACCAGTATGTTTGAGTCCGAATTCGAGTTGATTGACGAGTAGTTTTTGATCAAGGGATTCTTGCAATAGTAAAAATTGTTGCGTGTTAAAGTTGGAAACGCCAAAGTGTCTGACTTTGCCTTCACGTTGCATTTGGTCAAACGCATCAGCCACTTCATCGGGTTCCATTAGTGGATCAGGTCGATGTAAAACGTAAGCATCTAAATAATCTAGTCCTAATCTTTGCAGGCTGTCATCAACTGCATTTAATAGATGTTCTTTGGAAAAATCATAACGTTGATGAGGGATGATGCCACCTTTAGTTTGGATGAACACATCTTCACGTTTGATACTACTATTGCGCAAAGCTTGTCCCAACAGTTTTTCTGATTCACCACGACCGTAAACGTCTGAACTGTCGATAAAATTAATGCCACAGTCATAGGCAGCTTCTAAAGCTTTCATAGCTTGGTCAAGAGAAACGTTGTTGCCACTATGCATGCGCCAAGTTCCAAATGCGACAGCAGAAACCTGCCAGTTGGTATCGCCGAGATTAATATATTTCAAGATGTGCCTCCAAAGGTTTTGTGAATATTATAGGACAAGAAGAGAGGGTGGATGGAAACGAGTTACAGCCAATAGCTTCATCCGCTTGCTACGGATAAGACTGATTGCCAGGATCGCAATAAGTCCTATCCTAGGCAATACTCGGAAGCTCCCAATTGGCTTCCACTCTCTGTGTGGAAACGAGTTACAAGTGCCAGACTTTTCCGCTTGCCACGGATAGTACTAACTGCCAAGACCGCAGTGAGCACTATCCTGAGCAATGCTCGAAGTCTAAACGGGCACTTTCAACTCTCTTTTTTCTATGGTAAATCGTTACCAGCAGCTTTATACAGGTCGTACCATTCTTGTCGAGTGATTTCGATTCCGTCTGCTTGGCAGCTGTCGATGATGTGTTTTGGATTCATCGTTCCGATGATCACTTGCATTTTGGCAGGGTGTCTGAGAATCCAAGCGGCTGCGATGGCGTTCTTGGATACTTCGTATTTGTCAGTTACTTTTTGTAATTCTTGATTTAATTCTGGGAATTTAGGGTTGTCGATAAAGACTCCTTCAAAAAATCCGTATTGGAATGGTGACCATGCTTGAAGCGTGACATCCATTCTTCTCGAGAACTCGATCAATTCGCCATCGCGGTTGATCGAACGGTCATCAGCCATATTTGAATGGATGCCGTGGTCAATCATTGGTGTATGCATCAAGCTGAATTGGACTTGATTTACTAGTAGTCGTTGGTTCAAGGATTCTTGTAATAGTAAAAATTGTTGTGGATTAAAGTTGGAAACTCCAAAATGTCTGACCTTGCCTTCTTTTTGCAGGTCGTCAAATATCTCTGCTACTTCTTCTGGTTCCATCAATGGATCTGGACGGTGAAGTAAAAATGAGTCCAAATAGTCTACGCCCAAGCGTTTCATGCTTCCTTCAATCGCATTCATAATGTGTTCGCGTGAGAAGTCATATTTTTCGCCTAAGACGATTGCTGCCTTAGTTTGAATAAATAAGTCTTCACGTTTGACGCTAGTTTTTTTAAGAGCATCGCCAAATCGTTGTTCTGATTCGCCTTTGCCGTACATGTCGGCGTTATCGACGAAATTAATTCCACAGTCATATGCGGTATCGATTGCCTTTGCAGCTTGGTCAACAGATAAAGCATCCATTCTCCAGGCTCCAAAAGCAATTTGTGAAGCTTGCCAGTTTGATCCTCCAAGATTGAGTTGTTTCATGGTAGTCCTCCTATTAGGGCATATTTATTTACAAGTATAATTATCAATGGAAACGCTACCAATAGTCAACTGAAGATGAAAAGTTCTGGTAAATATTTTTAATTAAACGGGTTCCAACTATTTCTCGGACCATTCGTTTTATAGTCAATGTAGTTCATGTAGCTGGTGTCGGTGTCGTCGCCCATGGAATAATCTCTCATTAATAATGGCAGTTGAGAAGATTTGATCAATTTAGCACGTGATACATATGATCCTTTGTGTTGGACAGCTGCCCAATATAATCCGTCGTGAGTCTCGCCGGTAGAAAATTTCAGATAATCGCCATTTCCAAAGGCGTCATCCATCACCAACCGGTCATTTTCTTTAATATCATGTTTTTCTCCGATTTGTGCATAACCAATTCGTGTTGGCAAAAAAGGATTAAAACGGTCGATCCAAATATTTTGCGTTGCCCGACCGAAAGTTAGAAAGGCAATCCCTAAGATACATACGCCAACGATGCTGGCGCTGATAATTGCCACACGCTTGTAGATAGTTTTTTTGTTAACTGCTTTACTGATGGTTTCTGCCACAGTATTATTCTCTCCTTTTAATAAGACATCAGTAGGGATGTCGAGTATTTCGCTAATTGAGAGTAATACGTCAAGATTTGGATAACTTTCGCCAGTTTCCCATTTAGAAATAGTTTGTCTAGCAACATGTAATTTAGTAGCCAAATCAGATTGACTCAAACCTTGTTTAGTTCGTTCGCTCTTTAAAATCTTGTTGAATTCCACAGTGAGTTCCCCTTAAAAAAATTTGAAGGCCAGTACATAAATTTTACCAAATCAATCGCCATTACCCTCATAAAAAGCATGACAGATAATAGCCAATATAGACCAGCACGCAACACGGGCAAACCGCTATACATCAGGGCAAGTAGGAATATTTATTTGTATAAACAGCATTAATCAGGTTTTATCTGATCTAATAAAGCATTCTCATTAAAAGAAGTGAATGACTAGCCAAATCTATACACAAGTTTAAATTGCATACCTTATTTCCAAAATATTTAGAGAATTTGATTTAACTCTGTTTAGGCGGAGGAAGGTTATCGATGCCCGGCTCAGTGGTGGAGTGATTGTTTGCCGGCGATGACGGCGGCTTACAACAAGCAATGGAACGTACGTCGCCTTCGGCGCGTGCGCAACCGTTTAAATTGTTGGCTACGCCAACGAACAACCAAGGATGCCAGACGAAAGGCAATCGATAACCGTCCGGAGCCGAGTCTCACACCGCAAGAATCAGACCCGGTTCTCAAACCACAAAAAAAGAAGCAGATGACTGCTTCTTTTTTTCACTATCGAGTTGGGTCTTGCAACACAACCAGATAATTGAAAATTCTGGTTGCATAACTCTTCGAATCAAAATTCTTACTAATCTCATCATTAAGCTCAGTAAGATTATCAGTAATAATTCCGTCCGCATCCATGAACATCATTTTATCCATAGTGCTTGGATCATTGACCGTCCAGGCAAAAACCTTTTTATTCTCAAAATGAGATTCTTCAATAAAAGTATCATTTAAAGTGGTAGCTTCCATAGTGAATCCAGTTGCCCGAGACCGTGGCACTCCCGACAAATTAAATGACAAAATATAGTTAGATGGAACCTTTGGCATATCCTTACGACTTTCTTGAATAAAATCGTAATCTAGCGAATGAACCATGTCATGATTTTTTTCAAGCTGGCTCTCATAACGAGTTGTGAATTTCTTGACGAAATCAGATTTAGTTGAAGGCGTCTTTTTAAGTTCGACAATCAATTTCTGATTTAACTTGTGAGATTCACGCAAGTAATCGTCGAAACTAGCCAGATGATCAGATTTGCCATTTTCAGAAACGGTAACTTGCTGCAATTCAGCTAAAGTCATATCTTTTGGACCCTTATCGATCCCGGCCAAGGTATTCAAAGTGTTATCGTGCAAAACGATAAATTGATGATCTTTAGTTTCTTGAACGTCCATTTCGATATAATCTGGTTTCTCTTTTGATGTCGCTTTTAGGGCAGAAATGGTATTTTGAACGCCATTTCCGTCATCAACGCCACGGTGTGACACAGTCAGTGGCTTTTGTAGTAAGAGATTGTTGAAATATAGACCGCCGTAAGCAGCAAAACCAGCGACAGAAATTCCTAAGACGACAAACCAAGGCCAATGACGATGTTTGACTTTGATTGCGTTAGGAACCGATAAATCAGGAAGTTTGGAGATCATCAAGAGGGCGACCATACTGGTGAAATAATAACCGCCGGCAGCATTGATGATTTGAACTAACGTCAAATTGGTGATCGCACCCGCTTTAGCAATGGCGGGAATTAAGTCTAATAGCCATTGAATTCCAATCAAGAGTAGGAATAAAGCGGTCGTAGCGATTGTCACCACGACACCTAGGATCACAATGAACATAAAGTAATGCCAGGTTTTATGTCGCGTGAGTCGCAAACTATGCTTAATAGCTGAGCGGGCGCCTTCTTTGTCGAAAATCATTTCAGGTAGGACAAACATCCAGCGGATTCCAATGTATAAAACGATGGCATAAAATATTATCAATAGAATTCCGAAAACCAAATGTTCTTGAAAAAGCCAATCGGTAATAAATTGCGGAATTTGAACTTTATCCAATAGTGGTGTGTATAGTCCGATGCCGCCAAAAGGTAAGATCAGTAAAAAATATAACAAGAAAAAGCCGAAAGTCTTGAAGGGAATTGGCCAGATCTGCTTGATCAATTCCTGCAAATATTGCCGCCAACCCAAGTGCTGTTCAGACCGAATGGCTCGAAAGCTGATGAAGATGATCGAAAACTGCATAAAGACGATCATCATAATGAATAGCAATAATATTAATAATTCCAGCATTGCCAGTGGTTTATGGGTAAACAAATTTCCCAAGTTGGTGTATGAAATATATGCAATGTTGTTGAATTCCAAAATGGAGTCAGATAAAAAATTTAATAGTGGAATAAAGGCTAAATTGATCAAAATATCCACGATGATCAAGATTTGAGCATACGTCCACCATCTGTGCCAAAAAGTTTTGTTTTGGGCACGAAAATCCCTAATTGTGTTCATATAAAAATCCCCCGATATTTACATATCAAAAGTTTAATGCCGAATGAGATAAAACACAAAATTTTTTTAAATTATTCAATTTTTTAAAAAAGTTACCTTGCTAACGATATAATAATTTGTATTGATTACAGAAATATTTAATTCTCATTACAAATGACCGAGTTGCATTGAATACGACTAGCCTTAATAGTAGTCTATTTCTAGTAGATAAATCCTTAGGGGGAAAACCGTAAATGTCTTATAAGAAGTTAATTTTAACTAGCACTTTAGTTCTTGGTACTCTTGCATCAGTTGCTACACCTGCTGTAGCCTCAGCTGCAACAGATACACAAGCCCAAACTCAAGCTGCTCAAACAACTACTGCCACAAACACACAAACTGTAAATAATTCAAACACTGACAATAAATCAAATATCATTGCTGGATCAAACGTTAAAAAGGCTGATACAACTGTTGCTCATTCAACAGCTGCTACTGCTAACGTTCAAGCAGCATCTGCTGCAACAGCTAACAACGCTTTGAGTGCTGTTGTTCAATCATCAGCTACTTCAGCAACTAGCGACCAACAACAAGCTTTCTTAGCCATGGCTGCACCTATGGCTCAACAAGCTGCTGCAAAATATAACGTTTATGCATCAGTTATGTTAGCTCAAGCTATTCTTGAAAGTGCTTGGGGTCAATCAGACCTTGCAACACAAGGAAACAACTTGTTCGGTATCAAAGGTGACTATAACGGTGCCTATGTTTCAATGCCAACTAGCGAATGGAGTGCTAGCCAAGGCTGGTATCAAATTTATGCTAACTTCAGAAAATACCCAAGTTACTTAGAATCATTCAATGACAATGGTAACAAGTTACGTAACGGTGTTGACTGGGATTCAACATACTACCGTGGAACATGGAAAGAAAATGCCGCAACTTATAAAGACGCTACTGCTTGGTTACAAGGTAGATACGCAACTGCTCCTAACTATGCAGAATCATTAAACAACGTTATCCAAACATACAACCTTACACAATATGATTCAGCTGCAACACAAAATGCTACACAAGCTCCTTCAGAATCAACTAAGGTTATCAACGTAAACAACAATAACAGTTATGCTGTTCCACTAGTTGCCTTCAACGACAATGGTACGATCAGCAAGTCAAACCGTGGACTATCAAATGGTACTCCATGGGCAACTGACCAAACAAAGACTTACAAAGGTCACACATACTACCGTGTATCAACAAACGAATGGGTTGAAGATACATACGCAACATTGCAATAGTAATTAATTAAGTTCATGATGCGTTGGATCATGAGCTTTTTTCATACCCAAAATAAATAGGGCTGTGACATAACTGCTATTTTCTACAGACATGCAGCATAAACGTGCGACAAAACATAGAGCCCTCCGCTGAACTACGAAAACGCCCTAATTCAAAATACGAATTAGGGCGTTTTTTACGTTAATGCTCGAGCTCTGACCATGTTTTGTCACACTCTCTATTTTTATTTGTTCTGTGCCGAATACAAATTATCGATTGGATCACGATTGTCTTTTAATTCGGGTGCATCGGTCGTATATAAACTAGTCGTCGACTCGTCGTCGTTTTTAGAATACAAACTAGTCGAACTACTTCCGAGATTCTTGCGAATCTTGACCAAGCGGTCGATCTGATTTTGGTAACTATACTGTTTTGGATCAACTGGCTTGAATCCAAGTGGAGTATAGAATCTCAGTAAATTAAGTTTGTTGATGTTGTCGGACGTCTTCAATTGATCATTGACCTTCTGACTCCAATCTTTTACGTTTGCAGCAAGATCTGGATTAGCAGCTAAATCAATTTGTTCACCGGTTTTATTATCGAATACTTCTTTTTTACTATTTAAGACAGTGTATTTTGGAGTAATAAAATCGCCATTGCGTTGAGCCACGATTTGCGAATGGTCTTTGGACAACAGGTCAGTCCCGACTTGGGCATAATTTTCAGAATTGATACCAACTAAGTGTAGAAGCGTTGGCAAGACATCAATTTCACCACCATATTGATGATTGATGCCACCCTTGAGTCCTTTCATATGGATCATGAAAGGTACCTTTTGCATCTGGGACTCATTAAAGTCGGTCCAGGTGTCATTTGTGTATCCCATCAAAGTTCCAGCAGCGGGCGTCTGTGAAGGTGTCAATCCGTAGTGGTCGCCATATAAAACAATCAGCGAATTATCGTACAAACCGCTAGCCTTCAAATATGCAAAGAACTCCTTCAACGCATTATCTAAGTAGTGAGCAGTCATGAAATAATTATTGACCGTCTTATCATCTGTGTCTGATGTGACAAATCCGTCGTTATCATAGTCAGGCAATGAGAAACTGTAGTGATTAGTGATAGTAATGAATTTCGTGTAAAAAGGCTGCTGCAGTTGTTCAAGATATTTGGCACTCTCCGACAGCATCAGCTTATCTTTGAGACCAAAAGTCAGCGAATCCTTATTTTGGTCATTGAAATACTTTTGATCAAAAAAGTAATTGTAGCCAAAATTTTTATAAACCGTGTCACGAGAATAATAACTACCAACATTTCCGTGGAAAACTGCACTAGTGTAACCTTTATCTTGACTCAAGATAGCAGGAGCAGCTTGAGAGGTATTGGTCATTCCTTGATGGTTGAAGAAGTTTCCAGAAGGGAAGCCGAACAAGCCTGTTTCTAACATCGTTTCGGCATCGATAGTTTTTCCCGAACCAACTTGATTGTAGAAGTTGTCGAACGACATCGTATCGGTCCCGTTATAAAGACTATTTAAAAAAGGCGTGACTTCTTGGTCATTGACTTTCATATTCAACAAGAATTGATGGAAACTCTCTAAATGAATAATAATGACATTTTTCTTTTTGGCAACGCCGAAGTATTTCTGGTCAGGTTTTGCGTAATGTTGTTTGATGTATGTTAAATCAGGATCGATATCAGAGCCGGTCGCACTGGATTTGACTTGATCAGAATGAGTCGTTTGAATCGCATCATAGATCGTGAATGTGGGGACGCCTAAGTACTTGACCACATAAGTTTGGTCAAAAGTCCGTCCGAGTAGCTGTGGCCGATTGCATTCGGCAATCATCATATTTAACGTAAAAATCATTGCACCCAACATCGTGGTTGCTAACGCATTCAATTTTCTAAAAGGTCGACGGTCGATCTGAACGTATTTAGTCGCAAACATGACCAACAAGATGATCAAATCTAGAAAATAGATGATATCATGTCCAGTCATGACTGACATCGTACTGTTACCTAATCCTTTGGAAACTGCCGAGACGCCAGTGATGGTGGAAAAAGAAATGAAGTTGGTGAATTCTCTAAAATAGAGCACGTTAGCGTACAGCAACAAACTAGGGATGATATAAAAGATTATCATCAAGATATATGAAGGCTTCGGTTTATTCAGATAAAGCGCCAAACTGAGTAAAACAACCGAAAAGCCTAATGGATTAAATATAGCGATAAAGTGTTGCAAAGGGTCGGTCATGCCTAGTGAAAAGTCGAAGTAATAGGCGATAACTGTTTTGATCCAGAGCATTAGGACTAACAAACTCATAAAGCCAAGACGTTTGTTGACCAGCTGGTGAAATTTTTTTAACAACCGGAGATACCTCCATAATATAGAAACAAATACTGTAAACATTATACTGGAATCTCAGTTTCATTCAATAAGAGGTCAATCGCTCAGTTTTCAATTTGGTTCAGTTTATCCGTTAGTTTTAGAAGTTTATTGGCATACCAATCGTCTTTAGAACGTTTATTTAAAAGGGGATTGTTGAGATGGAATTTGGAATCGCCATGATTTTTGATCCATAGACTGTTCACGGGGTCATTCAAACTATAGGAATTGAAATTAGCGACTTGATTCGTCTGGAAAAAATTTTTGATTTTGGCATCGCTGATCTGGTTGATGTTTCTTTTTGATAGACCGGTGATCAATTGAGATCCAATTGCCGGCATCGGGACTTCAGTTTTTTTGATGTAGTCGTATTCAGATTGTTTGGGATGGTCGATAAAGCCACTGTTTAAATTGAAACTGATGATCGTGTTCTGGATCGACTTGTTGCCACGAATGACTTCATCTACAAAAAGACTAACTTTGGTATAGGCTTCATCTTTGCAGCCCGTCATCTGTTGGAGATTAAAGACCGTCCCTTTGACCAGAGTTTTATTGTATTGCTTGAGTTCGGCAATGGAGGTCGGGATCATCGAATACTGCACGGAAGCACCGTAAGAAGTAGTTTCGATTTTGGCATCCTTGAGCTTTTGATTCCAGACTCGATCATTTTTATCCAATTGATGCTGACTGAACTTTTGATGTTGCTCAACATCGTTTTTGGAATTATTAGAAATTAAGCTACAAGCACTGAGTGGAATCAATAATAGGGTTGCCATGATTAATGAAAAAATTTTGTACATGAGGTATTCTCCTTGACGATTTAGCAAAATTATACGTGATTGTTAGCTTGCTACACCAAGGAGAAACACTGATTTTTCATTGTTTTTTGAAATAATTTTTGATTGAAGTAATTATTTCATTAGTACTACATTTTTCAGTAAGCCGTTGATTATTGATTAATATTGCGTTAATTTAATAAGAACGTTTTAATCATATTTTTAATTTCAGGGGGGATCTTATGGACACAAAGCAAAAGATGAGGTTGGGGTTTCATCTTTATTTGAACTACTTTGTCCATGGAATGGCGATTGTCATTTTGGCGCAGAATATGGTCCCATTAGGGCAACAATGGGACGTTTCAGTTGCCAGAGTTTCAATGGTAATTTCTTCATTAGGAATCGGGCGCTTGATAGTCTTGTATTTTTCGGGACGATTGTCGGATCGATTCGGTCGAAAGATATTTATTAAATTGGGGATCTGGACTTATATTCCGTTTTTCTTAGGAATAATTGTCAGTTCTAACGTTTATGTAGCTTATTTTTGCGGAATTTTAGCCGGAATGGCTAATTCATTTTTAGATTCAGGTACGTATCCAGCTTTGATGGAGTTGTTCCCAACCCGAGCAGCTTCAGCCAACGTTTTTATTAAGGCCTTTATTTCGGCTGGGGAATTGCTGTTGCCAATTTTGGTTACCGTCGTCGAAACCAATCATATCTGGTATGGTGTAAACTTCATTCTCTGTGCCGTGATCTTATTCGTCAATTTCTTCTTTATTTCCAAACTAGAATTTCCAAAACAATTGACTGCTCAACAAAAAATTATCGCCGAGTCTCATCCAAAGATGACTTTTCTGGGAAAAGTTAACGCAGTCACACTGACAATTTACGGTTATATCTCAATGTCGACTTTTTACTTAGTCAGTCAATGGCTCACAAAGTATGGTCAGGAAGTATTAAAATTGGGCATGGCTAACGCTAGATTTTTAGTCAGCGTCTACAGTATCGGATCTTTGACGGGCGTTGTTTTGATCACAATTTTAACTAGCCGTCGGATCAAATCGGTCTACGTAATGATGGTCAGCACCATCATTTCGTTATTAGCGTTATTAGCAATGACGTTTATTCTGAATCAAACAACGATCTTCATTTCCTCATTTGTTATTGGTATGTCAGCTGCCGGAGGAGTCATGCAAGTTGGATTAGTGATCATGAGTGAATTGTTCCCAACCAAAAAGGGAACTATCACAGGGATTTATTACACAGCTGGAGCCATTTCATCGTTTACCATTCCAGTCATCACTGGATACTTGTATAAATTTGGTGTCCAAAGCATCATGATCTTTGACTGCTTTATTGCCTTGATCGGTGCAATCTGTGGATTAATCGTCTTTTTCAATCGCCGTCAATTAGCGATAGAAAAAGACTAGGCATGCACCTAGTCTAAAGTAATTTATGTTGATGTTTGTAATTTTGCTTGCAGAAGTCAGTCAAAAAGTTTTGAAATCTGGAAACTGATGGCGTTAGGAAACGATTGTTTTTTAAGACCATGTATATTTGATGGACGACTTGATTGTTTTTGATGTGCAACAATTTAACTTTAGTTTGGTCAAGTTGTGGCAAATTGGGAACCAGGGCGATTCCTTGATGGAATTGCACGAAACCAGTTAACGTGTGATCTTCTTCAACTTCATATTTGATGTTGGGGACGATACCGGCGTTTGTAAAAATCTCGTCGATCAAAGTTCGCATGTGATCAGTTTTTGCGAAAGCTATCAATGGCTCATCAGCGATATCTTTTAATTCAACGCTATCTTGTTGAGCTAAAGGATGATCAGCGGGAACGGCTAACATGATCTCTTGTTGGATGATCGGTAAAAAGTTCAACTTGTTTTTGATGGGAACGCCGTTGAGCTCGTCAATTTTTGAGGACAGCACGAAATCAAATTTTTCCTTCAAGAGGCTATCTAGTAATTCGTTAGTATTGCCTTGGAATAATTCAAACGAAATATTTTCGGTGTCAGCTTTTTTCTGGAACGCTGACAATGTTTCTGGAATCAGCTTCTGACCTAACGTATAGGTGAAACCCATGCGGATATTTCCTTCGTTGACATTTAATAATTGCTCCAAAATGGCATCGCCACGTTGGATCTCATCCAATCCGCGAGTAACGAACTTTAGATAGATTTCTCCAAAACGCGACAATTTAATGTTGCGACCTTCATGTTCAAATAGTGGCACGCCCAATTGCTTTTCCAAGTTATCAATTGAATAACTGAGTGTCGGCTGTGAAATGCCTAAGTTTTCAGCAGCTTGCGACATGTGCTGCGTGTGAGCTAATTCTCGAAAATAAACTAAGTGTTTGATATTCATATTAAATACCTCTATTTAAATGATAGAGACATTCTATTAATTAATCAATATCAGGTTATTAACTAAACAAAAATGTAATGTTAACATTTTTACGTAATATAAATTAGGAGCGGATAAAATGACAGAACGAATTGATGGACATACGATATTAATTGGCTTGATGGCTTATCCCATCCGCCATTCGATGTCGCCAACTATGCACAATAATGCTTTTGCAAAATTAGGTTTGAATTATGCCTATTTAGCATTTGACGTCGACAATGACCGATTGCCGAAAGCTATCGATGCAATCAGGACCTTGGATATGCGTGGATCAAATATCTCGATGCCGAATAAGCAAAAGGTTATCCCATTGTTGGATAAATTGGACCCAGCTGCCAAAATGGTCGGGGCCGTCAACACTATCGTTAACGACAACGGTATTTTAACTGGCTATACTACTGATGGAACTGGCTTTATGAAGTCACTTGATGACGAGGGATTAAATATTCGTGGCGAAAAAATGACGCTCGCTGGAGCTGGCGGAGCAGGAACAGCAATTGCTATTCAAGCAGCTCTCGATGGAGTTAAAGAGATATCGATTTTTAACGCCAAGGATCCTTCATGGGAAAATGCCAAACGCAATGTCGACATTATCAATGAAAAAACTGACTGTCACGCTACCTTACATTCAATCGAAGACAAGACGGATTTCAAAAATGAAATTGCTAATTCATACATTTACTGTGACTCTACTGGCGTAGGCATGAAACCATTAGAAGATATGACTTTAGTTGAAGATCCAAATTGGTTCAGACCCGAAATGATCGTGTTTGATACAGTCTATGCTCCAAGAACGACTAAGTTGATGAAAGTTGCTCAACAGGCTGGTGTAAAGCACGTCTTCAATGGTTTAGGAATGATGCTTGAACAAGGTGCGGAAGCCTTCAAGTTGTGGACAGGCAAGGAAATGCCGGTTGAATACATTCGAGAGTTGTTGTTCTCTGAAGACAAGTAGGAAGAAGGAATCATCGTGAGTCAAACAAAAGCTGTACAATTTGGAAACATCCAATTAGGAACTGGCATACCTAAGATTGCTGTACCAATCACGGGTAAGACCAGTGACGAGGTCATTCAACAGGCTGAAAAAATTATTCTTGAAAAACCTGATCTGGTTGAATGGAGAATCGATTTTTTCAATGACGTGACTGATGCTGACAAATTAAAAGCTATCGCTGAAAAACTCAGATCGACCTTAAATGTGCCCTTATTGACGACTTTTCGGACTCATGGTGAAGGTGGAGAACTTGAATTAAGCGATGAGAAATATTTCGAGATCTGCCACAATATTATTGCCTTTGGACAAACTGATGGTGTCGATATCGAACTCTATCACGAGTCAAACTCGGTATTGTCGCTGCTAGTGGCCGCAAAAGAACAGGGTATAGTTTCCATTATGAGTAACCATGACTTTGAAAAGACTCCGGACAAGATCGATATCGAAAATCGATTGACGAAGATGTCAGAGATGGGTGCCGATGTCGCTAAAATGGCAGTGATGCCAGAAACGGCTGACGACGTTTTGACGTTATTAGAGGCAACCAACAACGTCCAAAATAAATTGGCCACTCCGATCATTACCATGTCGATGGGAGATTTAGGCAAGGTAACTAGAATTTCAGGTGAGGTATTTGGCTCAGCGGTAACATTTGCTACAGTCGGAGCAGCTTCAGCTCCAGGTCAAATCCCCATCAATAATTTGAGAAATGATTTAAATGATTTGAAATTAAAGTAAGAAGAAGCTGAAAACAAAAAGTTTTCAGCTTCTTTTTTTACGATACATTTTGCAGTGCAAGGTACTTTAAATATTATTAATTGTTATTTGTTCGCTCTGCTCCCTAACAAATTTTACAAAGTTATCCGTCTCCGGTTGAAATTGATTTTGCTTCAACGTGGCCATATACAAGATTCGATGCCATTTAGGGTATGACAATGGAATGATTTTAACTGGTAAAGTCTGCAAAATAGACATATTAGGAACCACAGCAATCCCAAAATTATTGGCAACCAATCCAGCAATAGTCTGGTCCTCTTCAACAGAATATGCGCTGATGGGCTTTCCACCGACATCGTCAAATAGTTTCCCTAAAATGGAATGCAAACCGCTTCGCTCTGAGAAAGTTACCTGTGGGTATGCCAAAGTTTCTTTAAGGTTAACGCTTGAACGATTGGCTAAGGGATGATTGATTGGTGTGATGCAGACAAGAGTTTGTTCAGCAACTGGGAAAAAATCAATATCGTTGTATTCGTCTAATCGTGAACAAAAGGCAACGTCATACTTCTTCGAACGTAGTCCATTTAAAATGTCTGGGGATAGTCCAGTATCAGTGTTGAATTGAAAGTTGACGGAAGGATTGGCGGTATATTGCAGAAATCTTTGGGCAATTTCAGGAATCCATTTAATACTCAAGGTACGAATCGAGGCTAGACGAATAATAGTTTTTTGCTGATTAAAATTTTTAACTTGAGCAATACTTTTGTTCAAAGAGATCAAAGAGGAGGCAGCACTGTTGGCAAACAGTCGTCCAGCCGGTGTTAGAGTCACGCCACGTCCAGTTTTTTGAAAAAGCTGAACTGATAATTCACTCTCCAAAGAGTGGATTGCTTTAGTCAAACTCGGTTGTGTAATATGTAACATTTTCGCCGTTTGGGTATAATTTTCCGTGCTCGAAAGTGCAACGAAATATCTTAAATGATCTAAATTCATGACTAATTTCTCCTCCAAAAGAGTTTTACTAAAACTCTTGAACCCTTTGCTACTAGATTAATATAGCAGAATCTATAGCTTTTGGCTATGAATCAAAGCGATAAAAAGCAATTGGACGATGTGGCAATTCGAGATTACATTATATTTGTAAATTAAATGTGAAGAAACAAACATGCATGTTCTGAAAACACAAAATTTTTGGAGGAATCAATCATGACAAAAGCAAATCCTATTACAATTAGTTCTTGGACACTCGGAGACAAATGTAGTTTTGAAGATCGTTGCAAAGCTGCAAGTGAAGCTGGCTACGATGGTATTGGCTTGAGAGCTGAAACTTATGTTGATGCATTAAATGAAGGTTTAACTGATGAAGATATTTTAGATATTCTCGACAAGTACAACATCAAATGTACTGAAGTTGAATATATTGTTCAATGGTGTGAAGAACCTCGTTCATATGAACAAAAATATAAGGAACAAGCTTGCTTCCACATGTGCGACTTGTTTGGCGTAAAGCATATCAATACTGGATTAATGGAAGATTATTCTGTTGAATATACAGCTAAGAAATTGCAAGAATTAGCTGCACGTGCTGGAGACTTGATCATCGCGCTTGAACCAATGCCATACAGTGGTTTGCCAAACTTGGATAAGACTTGGAAGATCATGCAAAAAGCTGATTGCGACAATGTTTATATGCTACTAGATATGTGGCACTGGGTCAGAGCTGACCAACCATACGATCTTTTGACAAAGGAACAAGCCAAGAAAGTTATTTCGATTCAATTAGACGATGCTTATACCCGTCCATATGCAGATTCGATTTTACGTGACGAATCAATGCATGACCGTTTAGCACCAGGTGCTGGAGATCTTGATACAGCTGGATTCGTCAAGATGATCAAAGATGCAGGAGTTGATCCTAAAGTTATCGGTGTTGAAGTTATTTCCGACAACTATATGGCAAAAGGTATCAAATATGTGGCTGATTATACTTATAAACAAACGGTTGATGTTTTGAAACAAGCATGGCCAGAAATTTTAAAAGAAACGATTCACGCTTAATTTTTTCAGGAGGAATTCATAATGACTAACAATTGGTTAGGACTAACAGATAAAGTCGTCGTCATCACAGGTGCTGTCGGCGGAATGGGAACGAAATTTTCCAATGACTTCGCTGAACAAGGTGCCAAAGTGGTTTTGGTCGACTTGTTAAAAGACAAGACAGAAGAATTGGCAAAGCAAATTACTGATAAGTATGGTGTTGAAACATTAGCAGTTCAATGCAATACCACAGATGAAGATGAGGTTGATGCAGCTGTTAAAAAGGTTGTTGATAAATTTGGAAAAGTCGATGTATTAGTCAATACAGCCGCAATCCTACGTTTTTCACCACTCGAAGATTTACGCCTAGACGAATGGAAACAAGCTTTGAACGTCAATATCACAGGATACTTCTTGATGTCGCAAAGATTTGGCCGTGTCATGATTGAGCAAAAACACGGAACATTGGTTCATATTTCAACAGCCGCTTCACTTTCTCCAGAAACATACAGTGGTGCATACAGCACAACTAAAGCAGCTGTTAACATGATGTCGAAACAAATGGCAGCTGAGTGGGGACAATTTGGACTACGTAGTAACTGTGTTCTCCCATGCTTAGTCAAAACACCATTGTCAGAAAACTTCTACAGCGATCCTAAGGTAGAAGATGGCAGAAAACGCTTGGTAGCCAGCAAGAGAATTGGTAATCTAACTGACATTTCCAACACTGTTTTGTTCATGGCCAGTGACAGATCAGATTACACAAATGGTTCAGAAATTCCTGTTGACGGCGGAATCCATATGATGATCTCCGATATGATTCCAAAGCCAGGTGGCAGACGTCAATATGCAATTGACCATCATGCTCCAGCAAAGAAATAAAACAGTAATTTGAACTAAAACATAACGCAAACAATTAAAAAATTCGTATAAGAGACTGGGACACTGTCTCAGTCTCTTTTTTCGACCTAAAAAGGAGTGCAAATCATGGAAAAACGTATTTCAGGTACTACAGGATTATTCACATTGTTAGGTTCACCCGTTGGACACTCAGGTTCGCCAGCAATGTATAACTTCAGTTTTCAGCAACAAGGATTAGATTATGCTTACTTGGCTTTTGATGTTAAAAAAGACCAGATGCCAGAGGCTATCAATGCTTTAAAGTTATTTAAAGTAAGAGGAAGTAACGTCACAATGCCATGTAAGACCGTGGCCGCAAGCCTAGTTGACGACTTATCGCCAGCAGCCAAGATCATTGGAGCAATCAATGTTATCGTCAATGACAACGGAAAACTAACTGGACACATCACAGATGGAATCGGGTTTGTACGTAACCTGAAAGAAAATGGCGTTGAAGTTGCTGGTAAAAAGTTAGTTGTCTTAGGTGCCGGCGGTGCTGCTACTGCATTGCAAGTTCAAAGTGCTTTAGATGGTGCCGAAGCTATTTCAATTTTTAATCAAGATGACGATTTCTATCAAAATGCTGAACAAACTAAGAACAAGATCAACGAGGCTAAACCAGAAGTTGAGGTTAATGTTTATCCCTTAGCTGACCAAGAAAAATTGAAGTCAGAAATTGTTGATGCTGATATTTTAGTGAATGCAACTATCGTTGGAATGAAGCCACTAGATGGTCAATCATTAGTAGATAAAAGTTTTTTGAGAAAAGATTTGGTGGTTGCGGATACTGTCTACAATCCATTGAAGACTAAATTGATCGAAGATGCTGAGAGTTTAGGCTGCACAACAGCACCAGGAAAAGGGATGTTGTTGTGGCAAGGAGCTGCCGCATACACACTATTTACTGGCAAAGAAATGCCAACTGCAGAATATCAGGCTTATGAAGCTGAACAAGCTAAGGTAAAGCAATAAACGAAGGGAAGTTTTGAACATGGAGTCTAGAATTGATGGACATACGATTATGTTAGGTCTGCTCGGTTCTCCGGTCGGACATTCTGGTTCTCCGGCTATGTACAATTACAGTTTTGAACAAGCAGGAATCAATTACGCTTATCTTGCTTTTGACATTCAAGAAAATCAAATGGAACAAGCTTTAACAGAGATGAAAGTTTTGAACATGCGTGGAGCTAACGTGACAATGCCTTGTAAAAAAGCTGCTGCGCAGTTGGTTGATGACTTGTCGCCAGCCGCTAGATTGATTGGCGCTGTTAATACGATTGTTAACGACGATGGTAAGTTAACTGGCTATAACACCGATGGTGCAGGCTATGTTGAAAACCTGCGTCAGCACGGAGTTGCACCTGAAGATGCAGTTGTAACTTTGTTAGGAGCCGGTGGAGCAAGTACTGCAATTGCCGTTCAATTAGCATTAGATGGCGCTAAGGAGATTCATATTTTTAACCCAAAAGACGCTTTTTATAAAAATGCGGAATTAACTGCGGAGAAGATTTCCAAAGAAGTTTCAAGTTGTAAAGTTACCGTCGGCGATATTAATAGCCAAAAGGAATTGAACGAATCCATCCAACGGAGCAATATTTTAGCAAATGCTACCAAGGCTGGTATGGCACCAAACTTCAGCCAAACTAACATCACGGATGCTTCAGTTTATCGTCCAGATCTAGTAGTAACGGATACAGTCTATAATCCTGAAGTTACACAAATGCTAGCTGATGCCAAAGAACATGGCAGTACCACGATTGGTGGCAAAGGGATGCTGTTGTGGCAAGGAGCCGCAGCGTTCAAGCTATACACTGGAAAAACAATGCCAGTAAAACAAGTTCAACAACTATTCTTCTCAAATAGTGGAGGAAACTAAGATGGTTAACAGTCAGAAGAAGTATTACCCAACTGCTTTTGCACTATATTTTGCTTATTTTATTTTAGGAATTGCATTATCGATCATGGGTCAATTCAAACCTGAATTTGCCCAAGCTTGGGGAGCAACTCGCTTACCAAGTGGTGCCATTGATGAATCGATGGTCGTTTCAGTCATTGCCGCTTATGGTTTAGGGCGTTTAATTGCTTATCCGTTTGCTGGACCAGTTTCAGATAAGATAGGAAGAAGAGTGAGTGGATTTATCGGAATCGCTCTATACGCAATATTCTTCTTTGGAATCATCAACGTTCATTCAATGTGGATCGCATACGGAATGGGTGTGTTGAATGGTGTAGCAAATTCATTTCTTGATACTTGTATTTCACCAAGTGTCATGGAAATTTTTCCAAAGTCAGCATCAATCGCTAACTTGTTCACCAAATTTGCCATCACTATCGCACAATTCTTGTTGCCATTTGCAATTGGTTTAGTCGCAAGTGCCCACATGTCTTATAAAGTTATTTTCATTTTCTGTGGAGTAGTCATGGTGATCGATGCAATTTTAATTCTCATCTTGCCATTCCCACAACAAAATGTTGTGAATGTTCAAGATGATACTAAAAAAGCCAAACAGTCTAAGATACATTTTTCAGGAGCTGCAATTGCTTCGATCCTGATTGGCTTTACTAGTTCCACAACATTTATGATCTGGTTGAACTGTAATCAGGAATTAGGGAAGAGTTACGGAATCAGTGACCCGAGTGTTCTGCAATCATTTTATGCAGTCGGAGCAACGATTGCCGTCTTGTTAACTGCTCAATTAATTCATAAGGGAATCAAGGAGACAACAATCTTGATCCTGTATCCAAGTATCTCAGTCGTCATGCTTTTATTATGTTATCTAATTGAAAGTCCGTTTATTTTATATGTCGGAAGTTTTGTAATTGGCTACGCAGCTGCCGGAGGAGTTCTTCAATTAGCAACTTCAACAACAATCAGCTTTTTCCCAAGTAATAAAGGATTAGCTACTTCATTAGTTATGATTGCATCTGCAATTGCCAATTACGCAGTGCTATCAACAGCTGCATATTTGACAAAAGTAACCGGAACAGACGCACCAAGAATGATCATTATTTTAAACGTGATCATCACAATAATCGGAATAGGACTGGCAATAATAGTAAAACGCCACAAAAGCGAACCAGCAGTAGTCGCAAGCCCTGAAAATTAATTCGAAAGTACATTATCTCCAATAAGATCACAATAGGTTTGGAACTAGGTAATTCCAGTTTATTGAGGAACTGCAAGCATACCTTCTTTCAACCTACGAAGAGATTTTGACTTAATTCTATTTAGACGGAAGACGAAAATCGATGCCCGGCTCAGTAGGAAAATAAATAATGGAACGTACGTCGCCTTTGGTGCGTGCGCAACCGTTTAAAATGTTGGCTACGCCAACGAACCAATCAAGGATGCCAGACGAAAGGCAATCGATTTTCGTCTGGAGTCGGCAGTAAACTTCAATCAAAAAAGCCAGTAATCAGACAATCCTGATTACTGACTTTTTAGGTTAAGTGACTAAATGCCAAAAATTGTAAACTAATTATTAATACAACAGCTAAAACCCAATTCCAAGCTGGAATCGGATAAACATCGTAATGACTGCGATCGGAATACTCGCTAAAACCATGCGATTGCATCGCTTGTGACAAATTATCCGACCAACGCAACGATATCAAAATTGATTTGAAGAATAATTCTGGTGACCAAACATGCAGTACCTCGCCTCGCATCATCGCAGCAGTCTTCATTTGCTTAACTGTTTGAACAACTCGAGGAGCAAAGTTGAATGCACCCAGAGTTCCGTAAACGAACTTGGAAGGAATGTGACAATTTTGTTCTAGGGAGCCAAGTAAATCGTCAACGTCAACAGTAAAGGAAAGGATACCGCCTAAGAAAATGTAGGCGTAAATTCTGGTCGATAGCAACCAAGCACTGTGCATCGAATCTCCAGATCCATGCATGTAAAACGAGAACCAAGTACCAAATACTGGAATGATCGGTACGATCAATAACCAGAGTAACTTTTTAAAGCTCATTCTTTTTGCCAATAAGTAGATAAAACCAACTGCAGCAATAATGATGTTGGCATAAATACTTTGCATAAAGGCAATTTCAAAACTAAAAATCAAAACTAAAGCCAGCTTAAGAGATGGATTCATAATTAAGCACCTCCGTATACTGTAGATTTAGGTCTGATAGTTGTAGATGATAATCAAAATATTCTTGTAGACCACCTAATTGATGGCTGATCATAATAATAGTTTGATTTTGTTTCTGAGATAATTCCTTGATCATTTCCATGACCACATGGGTGGAATCAATATCTAAGCCAGCCAAAGGTTCATCGAACAACAGCACAGGGTCGCCCAGAATCAACATTTCAAAAATCTGAAGTTTCTTCTTTTGACCGCCGGACAATTGATAAACGATTTGGTCCTTTAATTGGTCCAGATGGAGCTTTTGCAAGTATTGGTCGACTGTCTCAGCGGTCCAATAATCCTGATAATTAGTATGTTTTAAGCTCAGCTCGATTTCTTCTTGAACCGTCAATTTCAAATACTGCATTTTAGCATCTTGAAAAATCAGGCCAACTTCTCGAGCGTATTTTCGTTGTTTATACTTTTGAATGTCTTTGTTCTGATAAGTTATCGTACCTTTATAATCGTGCAATCTAGTCAAGGCAGAGAAGAAGGTTGATTTACCAGAGCCATTTTCACCAGTTAATAAAATCATTTTTCCCTTGGGAATCCCTAGAGTAGAATCTTTGATCAGATCCTTTGGTCCATTGATCAACTCTAAATCATCGATTCGAATCAAAGAGTTTCCCACTCGTTGATCGGGAAGAGAAAAAGTCAGTTGTTGATTTTCGCGGTGATATTTAGCGAAGACTTGACTAGGGTCGTCAACTAAAACCACTGATTGGTTTTGAAAATGATATAAGTGATCGATCAAATTTTGGTAGCCGATCAAATCGTGATCAGTAATCAAAATAGTCTTATGATCGTGTACCTGAAGGTCTTTTAACAATTCCAATAATTGAGCCCGTGATTTTGTATCAACTGAAGCAAAAGGTTCGTCCAGAATGATCACGTCACTGTTCATGGCAATTGTGATCGCTAAAGAAACCTTCTGAAGTTCTCCACCAGACAAGGTATCCAAATGGCGGTCGATCAGGTTAAAAATTCCGATACGTTTTAACGAAGTCTCGACGATACGATCGATTTTTTCACGATCAATACCAAGGTTTTCCAATGTGAAAATGAATTCGCGACGTACAGTCTTCATCGAAAATTGGTCGACTGGATCTTGGAAAAGGATGGAAATAGCACTAGCAACGTCTTGGGTATTCCACTCAGCAGTACTCTTGCCATCAAAGTACATTTCGCCACTCAAAACGTGTCCAGCATATTCTGGATAAAGGCCGGCCATGATCCGCATCAATGTGGATTTACCACATCCAGAAGGGCCATATAAAACGTTAAAAGACTCGGCATCAAGCGAAAAATCGAGATCCTTAATGATGTCTTTACCATCTTTAGTGTATCGAAAAGTTAAATTCTTTATTGCAATTTTGTCCATAAGCAGCTCCTAGTCACGATTCAAGATACCAGATTTTTCAACAAGTTTGTTGATCCAGTAGACTAAGACGCCGGCAAAGAAACCAATTGAAATAAAACGAACGACGAATAATAGCAGTAAAAATCCGATATTGTATTTAGCATAACCTTCGTTGATCAAACTCCAACCGAAAGTGATGATCGTACCTGTGATTGTTGATAACAATAAGCCTAATTTATCAAAGCGTTTGTAACCAGTTAGGGCAAAGCCAAGTCCGTTACCAGCACCTTGAATCAATCCAGAGATCAAAGTAGCAGCACCCCATTGACCACCTAAGATCATTTCTACGAAACTACCTAATAACTCACCTAAAGTACTGGCGCCAAGTTTGTGTGTCAACATGGCAGCAAGTGGTCCGGCAATCATCCAAAGGCCTAGCAATAAGTCGTTGGCAACTGGTCCCATACCGATAGCGGCAAGTCCAGCAGCTAAAAAGTTGTAGGAAAGACTAGTACCAAAGAAAATCGCACCACAAAATACACCTGTTAAGGCAATAAATGCGACGTCACGCAATTTGTAACTCATAAATGAGCTTGAAGCGTTAGTGCTTTGTTTGTTCATCATAATAAATCTGTCCCCTCAAAAAAGTTTTGTTCAGCTTCTTGAAAGAATATAACCACGAGGTAAAAAAAGACCAACTATTCATGTAAGTGTACAGAAATAGTTGGCCTTTAAATTTATCCAATATCTTCCTACACTAATATTAATTAGATCAGGTTCAATGGGTTTGATCTCAGCTTTTCAGCACCCCAGATATATTGCTTTTAAGAATCAATGATAACAAACCAAGCTTATCATTGAGCTCATGGTGTGTAAAGCAAGGATAATTAATATTATTGTAGAGAAATTTTTTTAAAAAATTATTTAAAAACTGTCGAGAAAGCTTCATCGTCGTTATTGTTCTTTTCACCTTCAAAACCTAGATCTTGTCCCATCAAACCAAGGAAACTCATTAAGGCTGGATTAAGCCCGATTTCATCAAGAGATTCACGATTGATCGTGTATCTAATGGTGTCTTCAGCACCAGATTGCACCTTTTCAATCCACTTAGGTTCACGTAAGTATTCACGTCCTATAGCAACGAAATCAATGCCGGCATCCATCACTTTTTCAGCATCTGCTGGGGTATTCACTGAACCCACTGAGATCAAAGGTAAACGTCCGTTGACTTTTTCTTTAATACGGAGAATTGTTGGAGTTGTGTCAGAAGAATCATTTAGTGAAGCTCTCCAAGCATTACCCATTGAAATATGTAAGTAGTCGATTGGTTGATCTGCTAACTTATCAATAAATTGAAGTGTGTCATCGATTCGAATTCCAGGGTTTTCGATTTCTTCAGGAGATATACGGTAACCAACAATAAAATCTTTATTGGCGTATTTATCAACGGCAGCTTTCACCGACTTAATAACTTCTAAACCAAAAGTCATACGTTTGTTGACATCTCCTCCCCATTTGTCAGTACGTTTGTTGGAATGTGGTGAGAAGAATTGTTGAATCAAGTATGTATTTGCACCGTGTATTTCTACACCATCAAATCCTGCTTGAATAGCACGCCGAGTTGCTTCACCGAAATCTTTTACGATATTTTCAATCTCATCGCTTGATAATTCGCGAGGAACTTCGTAACCTTCACGAGGAGCAGCTACCGCACTGGCACTGACTGGTTGAGTTCCACGTAGGATTGCCGTGTTAGACATTCTACCTGCATCAAAGATTTGTAAGATTGCCTTAGTACCATTTTTCTTCATGGTATCGGCTAGTTTTGTAAGGCTAGGGATGAAGTGGTCATGCGCTGCAGAAAGTTCACCCTCGAATCCTTTACCATTATCAGTAACAAATGCTACCGGACTGATGAACATGCCAACGCCACCAGAACGCATCCCCATGTAGTACAATTCATCGCGAGAGACAGTTCCATCTTCTAAGCTTGATTGTTCTGTCATTGGTGGAATAACGACACGATTCTTGATTTTAGCTCCATTTTTGAAAGTATAAGGTTGTAAAAATTTATATTCGGTCATATTTGTAAACCCCTTTTGTTTGTGATATCTTTTACAAAATTAGTATAATGTTAAGGGTTACATTTTTATAGAAGGCACTTTTTTGTAGACTAGTTACTTTAAAGTAGATTTTGTGAGGACATGGGAATATGGATAATAAAAATAATTACCACATGGGCATAAACTTAGTTTTGAAAATTATTGATGGGAAATGGAAACCATCAATAATTTGTGCATTAGGTCTCAAGGAAAGGCGATACAACGAATTATTGCGATACGAGTGCGAAGTAAATAATACCGAAATTTCTAAAAAGGTTATGTCCGAACAACTCAAACAATTAGAAGATGATCAAATTGTGGAACGGACTAGTTTCGGAACAGTTCCACCTAAAGTGGTTTATTCATTAACAGAATATGGTCAAGAATTACGTGGCATGATGATCGAAATGTCAAAATTTGGCGAAGATATCGCCAAAGAACTTCAATCTGACGATGACCCAATTACTTTTGATTATTCATACAGAGAAATCAATCCTGATGCGTATGCTGCTAAACAAGCTTAGTCATGCTAAAATTAAATCATTCGAATACGATCACTAGGGGTGCAGTATACT